>DNTA01000156.1 GCA_003500135.1 Cytophagales bacterium
TGATTCTTCGGTTGGGTAATTAAGCCATACAAATTTTGACCAATCCTTGTGTGGGTATTTTGCACGGACTTTGAATTTGCCTTCAGGGGTACATTGGTCACCTTCCATTCTTTTATCATCGATGGGATTACCACCAAATACTACAGGGTAACTTCGAATAGATCGATCTTGATATTTAACGGATAGTGTATACTCAGACTTATCAATGAATAGGAAAATTTCAGAGTGGTTGATACTAAGTGAGTCCAACAATTCCGTTAAGGACAAATCGTTAGATAGTCCAAATGCTTTTTCTGATTTACCACACTTCCAAAGGAGAAGAGATATTGTAATAAGCAAAAATAAAGAAGTGCGACTCATTGCTCATCCACTGCTTCACCTTTCAATTGCCTCAAATCATCCTTAAGGCTGCGTATTTCATCTTCGTATTCCCGGGTTTTGCGGTGCATTTGTTCCTGCGTAGCTTGCAGCTCCTCCATATTTTGCCTCATTTCTTCCTCCTGGGCTTTCATTTCCTCCGCCTGTTGTTGGGATTGCTCCAGCAAACCACGAGTGTGTTCATTGGTACGAACGGTTATGATCGCCGAAGCAATGATTTCGGCTAATTGCTCAAGAAAATCGAGGTGGTATTTTTCATACTTTTTGAATGACGCAATTTCCAGAACACCTTCAATCTGGTCATTGGATTTGAGAGGTACTATTACCAGGCTTTCAGGGTTGGCCATGCCTATTCCCGAAGTGATATTCAAGTAATTTTGTGGTACGTTTTCAAGGTAGATCAACTCACCTTCCAGATAGCATTGGCCGATCATCCCCTCACCCGGTTTTACTTTTTTCTCCATAAATTTATGCCTTTCGTAGGCATAACAGCTGACCATTTCCAGGTACCTCTCGCTTTCGGATGGGTCATTGATAATGAACAATCCGCCTTGTTTGGCCTCCATGTATTGTACAATTTCGGAAATAATGTTTTCCGAAAGCATGGTTACATCATTTTGATACTTACGGACGATATCTGCAAACTTTGTAAGGCCTTCATTTTTCCAAATGCGTTTTTCATCATCGTCTTTCAGTTCCTTCAAATGCTCGCGTAACTTCACTAATTCCCCGGATATGTTTTCCTGGTTGAGGTGTTCGTTATTTTCATTCAAGCCGTCCCAGTTAACATTGTAGTCATTTTCGGCAATTCCTTTGATGAATTGGGCCGCGAGTTTAAGATTTTCAAGAATTGATTTTGTAACGGAATCCTGATCAGTTGTATCTATTTCTTCGCCATTATTAAAGACAAGTGTTCTATTGCTGCTATCCAGTCCTTTAAGCAGCTCACGTCGGCGATGTGAAGTTTTTTTATAATTAATGGCCGCAAAGATTAAGATAGCGACACATACGATAAAGAAAAGGATCAATGATGTACCGGAAACAATCCGCCAGGTATTGTATTTCCGCTCAATGGAATCCAATCGTTCGTTCATTTCATCCCTGGTTTCCTGTAAGTAAGCGCCATAAATATTGTAGGCTTCCAGTCCACGATCTTCCTCCACTATTTTTTGTACCTCTTCCATATTGCCGTTTTGAAGCATGTTAACCATATCTTCAACCAAGGCTAAATAGTCCAGGTATGCTTTTCTTGCTTCTTTGAAAGCAATGAGGTCAAAATCAAGCTCTTTGACAGATTCTTCAAGTTCATTTATTGCGATTATGCGCTGTGCGATGCGGAAAGGCTCCAGCATGCCTTCTTCCGGATTAATATAATATCCACGTAAACCAAGATCTGATAGCATTACCGTGTTGCTGACATTGTCCAGTAAGCTGTTGAGTTCAATAAGGTTGTCCTTTTCCTTAACGTATTGTGCCACTACATTACGGTAGAAAAAGTTTATGGCAACATTTATTATCAGCAGTAGTATGAGCAAATAGATGCCGTAAATAAATGCTTTTTCCGTGTTTTTGATTTTGAACATGACTTAGCCTTTGTTTGCCCTTCAAATATAGAAATTATGCGCAATATAGCATGATGCTGCTTTGACTCTGCATTTACAGGATTCCCTTTTTCATGGTTGTAAGAACCACCACGACTTCAAGCTTAATCATGCTAATTTGCTTTATTATATCCAATAAATTGGCAGGATTCGATTAATTGAACATATACTTGGATCAAAAGAAACCGTTGAAGGGTTTAAGCTGGTTTTTTGGCAATCAAACGGATAATATTTGCCTGTCCACGATGATGGGAACCCTCCTCAAGGGAAATTTCTTTTTCTTCCAGAAGGGATATCTCAAAATCTTTAAAATCTTTTTTCAGAATGTCATGGCTATACAAAAGATCGATATCTTTTGGTCCTCCCGATTGATTGTTGATTTGTGATGTATGGAATGCTTCGATCAGGATCGTGCCACCCGGCTTCAGATACCTATTCAGGTGATCAAACACGTCTTTTCTTGTATCAGAAGGAAAATGGGCGTATATGTAAGCAATCATATCATACTTTTCAGTGTCGGCCATGTACGTGTTGGCTTTGGCAATCTGGTACTGTATAATCACCGAATTTTCGTTGGCCAGTGTCTCTGCTTTAACCTTTCCTATTTCACTGATATCAAAAGCATCCACTTTCCATCCCATTGCAGCGGCAAAAACGGCATTTCTGCCCTCACCTTCGCATGGAAGCAGTATTTTACCGGGCCTTAATTTGGTTAGCCGCTCCGCAAAAAACTCATTGGGATGAATACCATAAATATATTCGCTCGTGCTATATTTTTCGTTCCAGAAAGCTTCCATTGCAATTATTTTATTGTTGTATATTAAATAGATAATACGATTTGGGTTTTCTAATCGATGCTTAAAAATATAAAAATTTATATAAAATGTTGGATATAGTACCGCGAAAATAAAAATGACCTACTCAATCGAGTAGGCCTTGGTGGAGCATATCGGAGTCGAACCGATGACCTCTACGCTGCCAGCGTAGCGCTCTAGCCAGCTGAGCTAATGCCCCATTGTTTTGTAAGGCAGCGCAAATATAATGCTCCTGTGTAAATTCTCAAAATTTAATACGCCTGGCCTTAACAAATATTCCCTGATAATAATTTGACATCAGGTTAGCTTCTATTACCCCCCTGCTGGAAGAGGCATGAATAAAGGTAATATTTTCACCAGGCCCTCTATCAGTGACCAGGCCGGCATGAGTGATTTTGCGTTTCCCCTTTTTATATGAAAAAAAAACGAGGTCACCAGGTTGTAGATTATTTATATGCACTTTTTTTCCCAGTTTACTCTGTTGTCTGGCAGTACGTGGTATATATATTTCTATGGCTTCAAAGCTTCTTTTGAGCAGACCGGAACAGTCCATTCCAAGTGTAGTTGTGCCACCATATTTATAGGGCACACCGATATAGCTACGCGCTCTTTGCACTACAATATCCGTTTTTTGTATCCGTGCCTTACGAGAAGTAGCACATGAAGTCAAAAGTAAAAATGATACAACAAATAAAAGGATTGGTCTTGATGCTTTCATAAAAAAATAACGATCTGATCCATAATGACTTTATGGAAGAATATGATATGATTAAAAAATTGCCTAAGCTTTTGTAATATTAATACAAAATTAAAGTTTCTTTTTGGAAAACCATCAGTAAAACCTGCTTTCAAATCACATGTGTGGCATAAATGGAATTTATTCATTCAATGAAGCAGGCAGATTTAATTCAATAAATCATGCCCGGGCAACTGCTTCACTACATCATCGCGGCCCCGATGACCAGGGTCAATATATTCAAGAGCATATTTCCCTTGGCCATAGAAGGTTATCGATAATCGATCTTAGTGAACATGGCCACCAACCTATGTCCGATGCTACCGATCAATATGTCATTGTCTTTAATGGTGAAATCTATAATTATCAATCGCTAAAAAAAGATTTGGAAAATCGTGGGCATAGGTTCCACTCTCAAACCGACACTGAAGTGCTGCTAAATGCTTATAAAGCCTGGGGTTCTGGTTGTCTATCCAAACTCAATGGTTTTTTTGCCTTTGCAATTTATGGCAAAAGCGCCAAAAATCTGTTTATAGCCCGCGATCGATATGGTATAAAGCCCCTTTACTATTTCTATGATGAAGACAAGTTTATTTTCGGATCCGAATTGCAGGCCATACTTGCGTATGGCATAGATAAACAACTGGATAATACAGCGCTATTTTCCTATTTGCAACTCAATTATTTACCAGCGCCATGTACAATGGTAGAAGGGGTTATGTCATTGTTGCCAGGACATTACATTGAAGTGGCAAAGAAGAAAGTGGAACTAAAGGCGTACTATGACATAGAAGAAAAGGCCCGGTATACAAAACAAATCGATTACAGGTCTGCCAGGGGTCAAATTGGTAGCCTTTTGGAGCAATCTGTTTGCGATAGACTGGTAGCTGATGTGCCTTTAGGTACTTTTTTAAGTGGAGGTATTGATTCTTCAATCATCACAGGCATCGCGGCTAAGCATAAAGAGAATATAGATTCCTTTTCGATCGGATATGCTGATGAGCCCTTTTTCGATGAAACGAGTTATGCAAAAGAGGTGGCAGAACATTTTGGTACCCGGCATACAGTTTTCAGGCTCAACAATAGCGATCTGGAGCAGCATCTGGATCAGATCTTAAATCACTTTGATCAGCCATTTGCCGATTCTTCGGCTATCCCCACTTATTTGTTAAGTAAGCTTACCAGGCAACATGTAAAGGTAGCGCTATCCGGTGATGGCGCCGATGAGCTTTTTTCAGGATACCACAAACACGAGGCTTTCCGAAGAAGCATGTCATCGGGTTGGATGAATGGTGTTTTGCCATTTACTTCCGTTTTATGGCAAAACCTACCCGCCTCACGTAATAATGCGTTTTCCAATAAAATAAGGCAATTAAGAAAATATTCTGAAGGACTGAAGCTTTCTTTGCCGGAGAGGTACTGGCGATGGGCCTCCATAACAGGTCCTGAAACGGTTCAACACTGGATGGAAGTAAGTCATAACGAGGGTATAGAATGGAAAGCATATGATGCAATGCGCGCTAATTATTTAAATGGGTTAACAGAGAAAGACATGAACCGTGTTTTGTTGGCAGACATGAAGCTTGTGTTGCCCAATGATATGCTAAAAAAAGTAGATCATATGTCAATGGCCCACGGCTTGGAAGTCCGTGTACCCTTTCTCGACCATCGGTTGGTTGAATTTGTTCAAAGCTTACCCGCTGAATATAAGATCAACGAAAATATGCGAAAGCGCATTCTTCAGGATACTTACCGGGGTTTTTTACCGGAGGCCTTGTACAACCGGCCAAAGAAAGGGTTTGAGGCGCCACTTTTAAAATGGTTTCGTGGAAGCCTCAAGTCATTAATTTGTGATGATCTGTTGCAGGATAAATTTATTGCAGAGCAGGGTGTTTTCGTTCCTTCAGAAATAAAGTTGCTCAAGAAACAGCTCTTTTCAAGAAACCCGGGTGATGTACACGCACAAATATGGGCGCTACTCGTTTTTCAGCGCTGGTGGAAGCGATTTATGCAGTAAACAATGACCTTTTACCACTTGTTCTGACTTTGCAAAATCATTAATCAATTTGCATTAAATTCAGCGGCTTTTGAATAAAATTGCCGTATTTTTGCCCACCTGAAAAAGAAGGTGCCAAACGAATATTTTGTTTACAGTATGAATCGAGCCTTAGATGAACTGCGCAATGAACTGAAGGGAAAGCTTTTTTATGATGAAACAATGCGTCGATTGTACGCTACAGATGCATCGGCCTATCGGGAAATGCCGCTTGCGGTAGCCATACCCGAAGACGAATCTGATATAGTGGCACTGGTAAAGTTTGCAAGGCAAAAAGGCGCCTCCCTGATCCCTCGAACGGCAGGAACTTCGCTGGCCGGACAGGTGGTAGGTAATGGGATAGTGGTAGATGTCTCAAAGCATTTCACAAAAATCCTGGAGGTTAATCAGGAAGAAAACTGGGTCAGACTACAGCCTGGGGTCATTCGCGATGATCTGAACAATTACCTCATGGATTTCGGGCTTTATTTCGGTCCGGAAACTTCAACGGCCAACCGGGCCATGTTAGGCGGTATGGTGGGGAACAATTCCTGTGGCGCCAATTCTGTAGTATATGGCAGCACACGCGACCATTTACTGGAGGTGCGTGCAGTGTTAAGCGATGGATCAGTTGCCCATTTTGGCCCATTAGATAAAAATGAATTTCGAAAAAAGTGCGAAGGGGATCATTTGGAAGCAGCCATTTACCGGCAGGTAAAAGAAATGCTTGCCAATGATGAAAATCGCAAGTCGATCAAAAATGGTTTTCCAAAACCAGATATCCCAAGGCGAAATACCGGCTATGCCGTAGATTTATTGATGGATGCCGAAGTTTTTGAAGAGAGTAATAAGCCCTTCAATTTCTGCAAACTTATTGCCGGCTCAGAGGGTACCCTGGCTTTTATTACTGAAATTAAAATTCATGTAGATCCTTTACCGCCTTCTGAAACGGTACTGGTTTGCGCTCATTTCAATAACCTTTACGAATCTTTGGAGGCCACGCTTGTGGCATTGGAATTCAACCCACAGGCCGTTGAGTTAATGGATCATTATGTGCTGGAGCGCACCAAAACCAATATTGAACAGCGCAAAAACCGTTTTTTTGTCAAGGGAGACCCTGCAGCAATTTTGGTGGTTGATCTTTCGGATCATTCCTTAGAAAAAGCTGAGGAAAAAGCTAAAACGCTCATAAGCGCTTTTCAGAAAAAAAGCATGGGATATCACTATCCGATTGTTAAGGGCGCTGATAGCAAAAAGGTTTGGACACTACGAAAAGCCGGGCTCGGACTTCTTTCCAATATTCCCGGTGATGCCAAACCGGCCCCGGTTATTGAAGATACTGCCGTCGATGTTCGTGACCTGCCGGCCTATATAAAAGACTTTAATGAGATTTTGCGTAAGCATGACTTGTATTGCGTGCATTATGCCCATGCAGGTTCCGGGGAATTACATTTGAGACCAATACTCAACCTTAAAACGCAGGAAGGTACCCGGCTATTCCGTACCATTGCCGAGGAGATAGCATCGTTGGTAAAGAAATATAAAGGCTCGCTTAGTGGTGAGCACGGCGATGGCCGTTTAAGAGGTGAGTTTATTGAATTTATGGTTGGTGAATATAACTATCAGCTATTGCGGCAAATTAAAAAGATCTGGGATCCGGGCAATGTTTTCAATCCCAATAAAATTGTAGACACCTCACCAATGGATACCAGCCTGAGGTACACACCGGGCCAGGAAACACCACAATTTGATACGGCCTTTAGCTTCGAAAAAGAGAAAGGTATTTTACGCGCTGCTGAAATGTGCAATGGTTCAGGCGACTGTAGAAAAAGCCACCTTAGCGGAGGAACGATGTGTCCCAGCTACATGGCTACAAAAGATGAAAAGGATACCACCCGGGCACGTGCTAATATTTTGCGGGAAATACTGACAAATTCAGAAAAAGCCAATCGCTTTGATAGCGAAGCAATTAAAGAGGTGATGGACCTTTGTCTTTCATGTAAAGGCTGCACCGCCGAGTGCCCTTCCAATGTTGATCTTGCGAAGTTGAAGGCGGAATTTACCTATCAATACTATAAAAGCCACAGCGTTCCGATGCGCACCCGCATGATTGCCAATATCAACAGCATGAATAAACTGGCATCCATTGCTCCGGGGGCATACAATTTTCTCGTAAAAAATAAGGTTGCCTCTAGGGCTTTTAAGAAACTGACCGGGTTTGCAGAGGAAAGATCTTTGCCCGCTTTACATCGTATCCCGGTTAATAAATGGTATCGCAAAAATAAACAAGCGAATTTTGGATTTCCATTGACGCCAGACGCCCAAAAAGTCTATTTTTTCTGCGACGAGTTTACCAATTTCAACGATGCTCCCATTGGCATTACTGCCATTAAATTATTGGCAAAGCTGGGTTATGAGGTGGTCATTCCAAATCATAGTGAAAGTGGACGCGCATTTATTTCCAAAGGTCTGCTTGACCGGGCGAAGAAATTGGCCATCAGGAATACTGATCAATTAGCCGGATTGAATGATGGGCCGATAATAGGGTTGGAGCCCTCCGCCATTTTAACCCTCAGGGATGAATATTCTGATCTCGTTCCGCGAGAAATGAAAGATAAAGCAGAAAAATTGGCGGAAAACACCTTTTTGATTGATGAATTTCTGGAAAGGGAATTGGAAGCCGGGAAAATCGCCAAAGATATTTTTACAAATAATAAAAAACTGATCAAACTTCACGGGCACTGCCACCAAAAAGCATTGTCATCGGTGGTACCTACCAAAAAAATCCTTTCCATTCCTGAAAATTACGAAGTACAAATGATCCCGTCAGGATGTTGTGGCATGGCCGGATCCTTTGGTTATGAAAAAGAGCACTACAAAGTTTCAATGAAAATCGGGGAACTGGTATTGTTCCCAACAATAAGAAAGCAACCGGATGAAGTAATCATTGCCGCACCAGGAACCAGCTGCCGTCATCAGATCGCAGATGGTACGGAAAGAAAAGCGCTACACCCGGTGGAAATATTATGGCAGGCGTTGATTTCCTAATGCAAGGTTTAACCCGGTTTTAAACACTGCCTTACATGTTTTCAGCAATTATATACTCAATCGCCCCTTTAGGAAAATCAGCATTTTTGTAGAATGACATTCAATCAGATATCTTCAGGCTGATGGTAGATCATATGGCGCCATAAGGGTGTCTTCCCCTTGATTCACCATGTACATTAATCCCCAAAAAAAGTCGGTAACCCTTGTGCCGGCTTTTTTCATTTATGATGAGGCAATCGATTAGCGAGCATACTTGTCTGTCCTGATATGTATAAAAATACCATCTTCTTCAATAATGCCTGATATATTACATATGGCATCTTTTACAGTTACAAAACTTTCTGATGACCTTTAAACCGGACTTAGTAGGATAAAAACTTTATTGCTTTTGGCCGGAGCTCGTTTCCAGTGAAATGATATTGGCAATGATCCTGTATGCCCCGGGCACCCCGGCAGGAAGTTGCCTGAACCACGAATAGGCCGTATAGACATAATTACCTTTGCCATAAGGAGCCACAAGCAGGCCTCCGTTAAGCGGATCCTCTCCAGGGTCATGGCTCGAAAGTATCGCAGTGTAGTTGTCGTCCCATTCGATTGGGAAATACAAGCCACGTTCCTGTACCCAGCCATTGAAATCCGGCGTGGTGATCTGATTCGGTTGGTTCATAACAGGATGATTAGGCGCCAATATTTCAACCGGGGCATCTTCAACACTCACCCTGCACTGTGATGACCGGCGAGTAAATTCTATCGGATACGGCATGGGGATATCTGCTTTCATTCCTATGCGAATGTTATTGTATTGAACCACCAAATTGCCACCATTATTCACATATTCCAAAAGTGCATCATGATACTGCTGCAAGTATGGGAGGTTATTAAATGCCATTATTCCCACTACAATGGCATCAAATTGACTAAAATCGGTTTGTTCCATATTGCTTTCATTCAGCATGGTTACTTCATATCCGATTTGTGCCAGGCTGGCTGCAACATCGTCGCCGGCACCTTCTATATAACCAATTTTAGTGTTTATCCCTTTATCCAGTTCAATTTTAACAATTTTTGACTGTGCGAAAGGATAGGTGTTTTTTACAGGAATATGAGGATAATCGATTACATAAACATCACGATTAAATACTTTGCCATCAACCACAGCCTGGGCTTCGAGAGTAGCATCGGAGGCAGAAGGTGGAGGTTGCAGGGTAAAAATAAAGGATTGTTCCTCTCCTTTCTGTCCCAGTTTAAAATTTTGTTTTTCAGGACTGGACTGCCAGCCTTCAGGATGATTAAGCTGCAGCTGGCCCGATACCGAATCATGACCGGCTTTTACCGTTAATGTAATTTCCTTGTCTCCACCATTGGCAAACACATATGATTTTTCTGAAAGGCTTACAAAAACCGGTGGAATAATCTCGAGAGGCTCGTACTGCTCGCCCTTGATATGGTCATTCCATTTATACACTACCGGAAAATGATAGTTTAAAGTCTCACCTAGTACCTCAATCTTAAAGTCAACTTTTAAAGCTGGTTCACTCATAGTTTGACCGATTTTGTTCTGATCTGACACATTATACAATTCACCTTTCGATTGTTTCTCCAGCCAATAAGGTATGGTGTAGGGGGCGCCATCAGGTAATACAGCGGGCCATATAAGTTCTATACCGATGTTTTCTTCCAGGTTTCTTTGAAGCAATGTATCACTACGAAGTGTAGCAGAAGATAAGCCTGTTATTGTCGCCGGAATATCGGACCTGTTGATTACTTCCACGTGCAGGTAAACTGAATCACCCGGTACAACGGACTTTTCATGGGTTACTGCTTCGAAATACAGGCCCATACATGCCTTTATCAATACATCTACTTCGCCGAGCTTCCTTTTTTTCCAAAATTCATTGGAAATGCTTTCAATTTCTTTTCTTAAATCAATTAAATCAGGGACTATTCCTGAGGGATTGCGAAAGTCAAATTTGCTCTTTATCCGGTTAACCTTTTCTTTAAGGAAGCTATATTCACTACCCAACCGGGACCAACTCATATCAATTCCTTCTGCTAAATCGCTTTTTGCCAACGTTCCATCGATCAATTCCAGGTATTCGGGCTGGTAGCCACGACTGCTGCTTACACCAAAGCTCTGGCTTTTGTGCTGGCTGCGGCTTTCTGCGGCGATTTCAGAGTACGATTTGCCCAAAACGGGATTATAAGCCCCAATGTTTACGCTGATCACGCTGTCACTGTCATCTGTAATGTCCGGGTTCCACCACCTTCCTGTGTTCAGAAAAATCCTTTTGGGTTGCCAGGGCTCAACATACTTTAATTGTTCTGGAAAAGCATTGGGATCGGCTGCCAGTTTAAATGCTTCAATTGAAAGTATGGCCGAAGCCTGATGTTGGCCGTGCCCGGCATTGCTATTGGGTGGGAAGCGGTTAATTATCACATCAGGTTTAAATTTTCGTATTACCCACACCACATCGGAAAGTAGTTCTTCCCGGCCCCATTTGGTAAAGGTTTCTTCGGAAGTTTTCGAGTAGCCAAAGTCTATAGCGCGTACGAAAAACTGCTGACCGCCATCAATTCCCCGCGCTGCAAGCAGCTCCTGGGTGCGAATCATACCGAGCTCTTCCCTGATTTCCGGGCCGATTGAATTTTGCCCCCCGTCACCTCGTGTTAACGAAAGATAGGCCGTATACATTTTCCGGTCTTTTGACAGATAAGTGATCAGCCTGGTATTTTCATCGTCGGGGTGAGCGGCCATATACAAGGCTGTGCCGAGCACGTTGAGCTTATCGAGCATCATTTCTATTTCCGATGCCGAATGACTTTGAGGACGTTGGCTAAAAGTTAAGGATGACAAAGTGAAAAGAAAGAAAAATAATAAGATCAGTACTTTTCTCATAAGAATATTATTTCCGGATTTATGTTTTTGATATAACGCTCAAGGAGCATTTTTGTGAATGCGAAGTATAAAATTAGTTGGCAAAATAATATCTTTTCGGTGAATCGCCTGTTTTTTAACCGATTTATCCGGTTTTTACACCTTTATGCTTAAATTGAATTAGGTAATCTCATAATCGCAATGAACAAAGCAGGCCACCAGTTTTATGTACTGAAAATAGATTGTCCGGATGCCAAAGGGCTTGTCCACCAGATTTCTGGCATCTTTTATCACCACGGGTTAAATATGGTCGAAAATGAGGAATTCGTTGATATTGAAAACGGACATTTCTATATGCGTTCAGAGTTTGAAGGCCATATGGATCCTGTAAAGGTAGTGGAAGATTTACGGCAATCATTACCGGAAAAAGCAAATATTGAATTATCGGAAAAACATAAAAAGGACGTTGTTCTGTTGGTGACTAAGGAGTATCATTGCCTGGGTGATTTATTGGTCCGGCATTTTTTTAAAGATTTGCAGGCCAATATTCTGGCTGTTATTTCCAATCATCACGACCTGGGCGATTTTGTCCACAAATTTAATATTCCTTTCCATTTTATTTCAGCTGATAAGCTGGAACGATCGGAACATGAACAGGTTGTCAACGATACAATCACTAAATACAATCCTGAATTTTTGGTTCTGGCCAAATACATGCGCATTCTAACCCCGGACTTTATACATCGATATAAAAACCGAATTGTCAATATCCATCATTCTTTTTTACCGGCATTTGTTGGCGCCAAACCGTATGTGCAGGCGCATGCCAGGGGCGTAAAAATGATTGGGGCAACCGCACATTTTGTTAATGAAAACCTGGATGAGGGCCCCATCATCGTACAGGAAGTAACCCAGGTGGACCATCAAATGGATGCCCGTCAATTAGCCAAATCCGGACGAGATATTGAAAAGATTGTACTGGCCCGGGCTCTTAAGCTTGTCTTCGACGACCGGGTATTTGTAAGCGACAACAAAACAATTATTCTGTAGAAACTGCAAAAATTTTATGTTTTAAAAGAAATAAAAAAGGCTGCCCCGGGTTTCACACGAGGCAGCCTTTTAGTGTTTTTTCGGAGTGTTATTCCGTGGCTTTAGCCAATATCTCCTTGTACCCTCCGTTATTTCTTAAAACTTCTATTGCCGCCTGAAGCTGTGGATCATTGTCAAATGATGCTTCTACCATTCCATCCCTCAGGTAATACCTCGAAGCTATTTCGCTTTCAAGTATTTCCTTTATTTCCGCTTTAAACTGTTTAAGATCTTGTTCTTTATTATGAAAAACCTGGGTTTTCAAAATCTCTATCTCATCCTGAATATCGCTGTAGTATTTTTCTTTTTTGGCATATTCCGTCAAAGATTCGATGGTTTTTTCTACCCTGGTGGTATAATCGTACTCTTTATCAGACAACCAGTCAACAAACTCATTGTATTCCTCTGCCGTAATTGTGAAATCAGCGGCATCGCCAATGTTTTCGTGCTCATAATAATACATGGTTGCATAATCGAATATCAATCCTCTCGCTATCAGGCTTGCTGTGATAGGCGCGAGGTTTTGAGGTTTAACCTCCAGGTCAGGATCTATTCCACCACCGTCATATACTAGGCGACCATTGGTAGTTTCAAATTCCGACTTCAATGAATCCGCCACTTTACCTATGCTTCCATCTTCATTGCGATCGCTGTAATTGATGGCCTGAATACAACGTCCGCTTGGAATATAGTATTTCGCTGTGGTAACCTTGAGCTGTGAATTATAAGTCAGTGGCCTTGTTGCCTGAACCAGGCCTTTTCCAAAAGTTTTTTCTCCAACCAGTACACCTCGGTCATAATCCTGAATAACACCTGATACAATTTCAGCAGCGGAAGCGCTTCTACTGCTTGTTAAAACAGCAACAGGTATCTCTTCATCTGTAGAACTATTCAGGGTGTTGTAGGTTTTGTTCCAATCGGTTACCTTACCCTTGGTACTTACTACTTCCTTACCTTTAGGAATAAATACATTGCTGACGTTCACAGCTTCCATCAATAAACCGCCCGGGTTATCCCGCAGGTCAAGAATGATCTTTTTGGCGCCTTCGTTTTTAAGCTCATTGAGGGCATTGGATACTTCTTTGCCCGCTCCTGTTGTGAAGTCTGATAGTTTAATATATCCTACTTCATCATCAACAAAGCCATAGTAAGGCACATTGTCTATAGTGATTTTCTCACGCTTTAGAGTAATTTCAATGGGCTCGATCACCCCGAATCTCTTAACGGTTATGGTCAGGTCAGTTTTTGCCTGTCCCTTGAGCAATTGACTTATATCAGAAGTATTTTTATCGGTTACATCCACACCATCAACTTCTAGTATTTCATCCCCGATCTTTAATCCCGATTCATTAGCCGGAAAGCCTTCATATGGCATAAGAATCATGTTCTTACCGTTCATTCTTCCGATCAATGCACCAATTCCACCATATTGGCCGGTGGTCATAGTTCGATAGTCTTCTATATCATCTTCAGGGATATAATTCGTGTAGGGGTCTAGGGAGGCCAGCATCGCATCTATGCCTGTTTTGATCAGTTGATTAGGGTTTACCTCATCAACATAATACGCGTTTACTTCTTTGAAAAGTGTAGCAAAGATGTCAAGGTTCTTTGTGATCTCGAAGTACCTCTCATTTGGAGTAGTAAAGTTGAGTGACAGGGCAATTAAAACTGTTAATCCCGCACCTGCCATAAAATAGCTAATTTTCTTTCTGCGCATAGTCCGTACTATTGTTTTCACTGATGTTATTCAAACGTACCAGTGCCTTGTTTAGTTTATTTTTCAGGAAATTAAATTCTGGTATGTCCTTGCTAATGTACACAAAAGCAAGATAACAAGACAAATTTTGATTGGGGTATTGCAGCTGATGTTTTTGTTGGCGGTAGCATTCCCGCATGCGCCGTTTGATCAAATTGCGCGTAACGGCTTTTTTATGATTGCGCTTCGAAACGGAAAACAACACTTTTACCGGCGTATTTTCCTTAACGGGCAGATAAAACACCTTGAAAGGATATAAAAAAAAAGAGGAACCATTCTCGAACAGTTCCTGAATCTCCTTTTTTCTGTTTAGAATTTCGTGCTTTCTAAGGAAATATCGTACGTTGGCCGTGTTGCCCATAAGCTTTTTAACACGCCACCGGTTCCTTCAATTATCTTTTACCGCGCTTCTCGTCAGATACAGACAGCTTTTTTCTTCCTTTGGCTCTTCTGGATGAAATTACCGATCTGCCCGATGTCGAAGACATTCTAGATCTGAAACCGTGCTTGTTCTTTCTTTTTCTTACTGATGGTTGAAAAGTCCTTTTCATCACAAGTATATTTAGTTTCTTCTGTCCCTTTTCTAATGGCCTGCAAAAATAAGAGATGTTTTATTCAAATCAAAACAGTTATGGCATCTATTTGTCATTCAGAAATCTTCAAGAATAATTTTCCGCTCCAAAAGCGCTGTTATTACCTTTTCAGTCATATCGCTTTTAAAGGCAAACTCGTAGCGGATATCCATTACATATGCTTTCAACCTCATCTTAAGAAAAGAACGCTTTTCCTTTATCTCGTTTTGAAAAAGAACGACTATCGGTTTATTCAAAAATATGTATTTTGAAGATTGTGCAGCTTCAGTGGCGATGGTTCGCACCATGGTCATATCTACCGAAAGCGGAAGGTAAATTTCTGCTACCACCTGGCAGTTAGCTTCACCACTGTTGCTGTTGCTTACCGTATTGTTTACGATCTCTGAGTTGGGTATGGTCACCATTGAATCGTCGGCCGTCACAATTTTGGTTGAGCGCAAACCGATGCTCATCACTTCACCGTAATGCCCCCCACCTCAATTTTATCACCAACCTGAAAAGTCCGGTCGAAGATGATGACTACTCCGCCAAATATATTTTTTAATATGTCTTGTGAGGCAAAACCTACGGCAAAACCAAGTGAGGCTGCCACAGCAAGAATAGTTTCAAAAGGAGGGTTTATGATTTGCCGAATGATAAAAGTGATGGCCACAATCCAGCCGAAAATCTGGAAAACCGGTAAAATACCTTTTAAGGTAATTCGATATTTGGCGCTTTTTTCGGAAAAAAATGAAATGATCCTGGAAACGATCCTGATCACAAAATAACTGACCAGAAATACGACGATTGACCAGAAAATTTTACCAATAGAAATGAATTCGGTAATGGGCGGAGGGCTCGAGTCTTTCAACTGCTCACCAATATTTGTGGTCTCCTGCGGCCACGCAATAAGCGATGAGAGGCATAGGATACAAGTAACTGTGAAAAATACCTTGCTTTTTTTCATTAGTGCAAAAAGTTTTTGGTTTTCAGTAACTCCACAAGCTGACGGTAGATGATCAGATTTACACGGTATACATCTGTTCCTTCCATAAAAGTGAGCAAGCCATCGTCCAGCATCATGTTTAACAGCAGGTGACATTTTTTTCGGGGCCAATCCAATATACGGGCAACCGATTCTTCATCAAGCCCATCGTGCAGTATGAGCGCATGAATAATAAACTGCATTTCAGCAGTGAGCGAGCTGACGAATGACAGGTCTCTTTTTGGAAAGGGTTTGATTTCAATAGTGTAATCATCAAGTTTTTTGGCACAGCGAAGCCAAAAGAACAATGAAAGGCTAATGTTGCTTTTACAAAAGTCATACAGGTTAGAAAAGTATATTTCTTCTAATGCGGCCTGCTGCTTTTCCTGTGGTAGTTTGTCTATTTTCTTTTCAAGTTCATCATCGCCCGCTGCAGAGAACTGTATGTTATATCCGCTCATCTGATTCCTGGCTCGAAGTATTTGGCTCATTTTAGCTGGCTGAAGCGCCTCCGGGGTGATGACATACTCGAAATAGCCCTCAATAGTCGTTGTTTTTTTCAGGTATTGCCAGGCATGTTGATTTGAAGTGATGATCCATAATACTTTTTTTCGTAATGAAGCCATTACATCCAGTAAAAGGTTGATGATCGTGAAACCATCAATTTTTTTCTGAAATAAATGTTGAATATCATCGATCATTATCGCGTACCGACCCGGAATGGCAATTAGTGCATTTTTAAGCTCATCGATACTTCCGGCTTTCAATTCCGGAATAGCCTCATTAAACATGTCTGTAAAGGCACGTTCGCTCCATATTTTTCGGGAGGGGTTTATCCTGTGGTTTTTAATGGTATTGAGCAGCACATCGTCACAATAGTTCAAAGCGCTGGTCAGTCCGCTTCCCTTTTCACCAATCAAAGCAATGGTCATATACCTGTTTTCTCCCCAGCTTTCTATTGCCGATTGCATTACCTTTTCTTCCTGATTTCTTCCCTTATAGAGTGAATAATCTTTAAGCGGATCAGGTTTGTAAATATGCTGGTAAATGTAGGGTAGCTGTTGTATATGCCTTTGACTGTCAACCAAAAAATTGGTGATTTCAGAAGTTACCCTGGGTTCCTTTTTGGCGTATGGTGTAAACTGGCGTATATAATCGATCCATCCTTTGATCGTGTTTAATCCCTTTCGAAATTTCCAAATGAACAATCGGCCAATACTGGTGATTCTTCCTATACCTCTCTTTCCAATTTCATCGGATTGTGATATGACCTTGGCTTTTACCAGTTTCATTTTTAAAACGAGGGCTTCTTCCACGGTGGTCAGCTTAAATACTTCCATGTACAGAACATCCAGTGCAGTTTCCATCTCTTTGTCAAAAAGCAAAGAAATATCATCCAGCTGCTTGAAGGCATCCACTACTTTTTCCCTGATCCGTTCAAGCGCTTCTTCCAGAATTTTACTGCATTCCTCTTCCGTTTTTTCACCACTCTCCAGTCCTTCAATAAGGGTTTTCAGATTAAAAACGAGCATGGGGCCAATTCCTGACAGGTCGTTGCTGATAGTAAGAATATGGCCGTTTAAGGCTTGTTTCAGCCCGTTAAATTCTTTTGTATAGGGTATATATGCTCCATAATATGCGATTTTACGCGGATAAATTCTTTTTATGCGTCTATCGTCAAGCATTTGGTCATATTTGGGGGCATCACCGATTTCCATTTCTTCAGATAACTGACCGAGGGCAGATTGTATGCCTTTGTCAAGCTTATCGAACAGGCCCGGAAGGTTTTGCTTAGCCAGCTTTTCGATGGCAGCAGGCATTAATTTACCTTCAAATTGTTTGCGGGCCTGAAGCAGTTGCTCCTTTAACACCAGTGAATATTTTTGATCCTTAGAAGGCTTAACATTTACCTCTTCAATGTACTGCTTAAGTGGATCTAGTACCGGCTTTAAAGAATTATCACATTTGTCCAGCCAAATCCTGCGCATATCGTTCATCTGATATCGCGTTTCGTACCAAAAGTCATATACTTCCAGGTTTAGTACCCAATCCGCAAGTAATGCTTTCCAGGTATTTTTCCATTCCAAAAACTGGTGTTTGGCCGTTTTAAGGATCTTGCTTTCTTTTCTGTTGAGGCTATCTGTCCGGTATTTTCGCAATGGCCATTCGATAGTGCCGGCTTTTGATTGTTTGTCCAAAAACAGATACTCAATATCTTCCAGGAGTTTTTCCAGTTGCTCTTGCCTTTCTTTATGCCATTCTTCAAGTTGCTTTTTTAGCTCTTTCAATGCCCTTTGCCAGTTTTCAATAGCATCATCGTAGGCTTCAGTTTCATTTTTTCTTGTTACGGCTTCAAAGTCTTCGTATTCCTGCCACAGCTTAACCAAAACATTGCTTAATGATTGGTAAAAAATGTATTTTTCCCGGAAATACCTCTGGTGAAACTGAAACGAAAAACAATAGTATGCCAGTTCTCGAGAGTAGCTATCGTGCTTCCACCCATCGAAAGATGTATTTTTCCGCAAAAACCCGGTAGTAGCAAACCACTTCCGGTGAATGGAATAACCTAACCTTTTGAACTGCTTTCCCCATCGAATATAACGGCTGTCATCAGTACTGATTTCAAACCGGGCTTCGGATTGATACAGTTGTTCCAATAAAGGAACCTGTTCCAGAACTTTAACAAATTGTTCGTTAAACCGGATATAAAACTGATGTGGTGTAATTTCAAATGGTTTAAACCAGTTAAATTCAAGTAATGGCCTTGTAGACTGTTCGAATTGACCCAATAACCGGTACTTTTTTGATTGCTGTTCTTCTTTTTTTAGCGCATTCTGCAGCTTTTCTGAATTTTTATCCAATTGCACCAGCAATTGCAAATAAGTGTCGTATCTGTTTAAATCAAGTTCAGTCACATAATCCCTGCAGAATGATTTTAACTTCATTAAATAATCAGGGATCTCCCAAAAAACAGTATGTCGGCTTTCAGTGGTAGTCATTTAATTCTGGCAAATTAATATGAAAAGTAGAGAAAGACTGAGAGAAAATACAGGTTTAAGCATAGAGAAGAAATGAAA
>DNTA01000164.1 GCA_003500135.1 Cytophagales bacterium
ACAAAAATCCCTTTTGCTTGCGTGTATGTAATGACATGAATCCGGGGAATGACATTTTAGGATAAAGAGCAGAATACAATCAGTAATGATCGTTTGCCCTCAAGCTCTGATGAAATCCTTACAGGATTTATCAGAATTCTCATCCGAACCGAACGGGCTCATCATTTGCTCATACGCACAAGGCATGCGCTTCAACCCCTTGCGAATCTTCGATTTTTGTCAATTCGATTACTTATAAATGTTATTGATAACCTCTGAACCATTGAACCCATGAACTCTTGAACTGATTGCATTTCTTTTCTTTACGCTCCACTTTCTGAATTTCTTAACGCCTTTTGATCAAGGCCAATAATGATCTTCCTCTTCACCCGATCAGAGTCTCGCCATGCGGGCTCTAATCATTATTCTCCATGACATTCAGTATTTTGAAATGTTCGGTAGTTATAGAGTTGGGCTGAAATAAATATCGGTATCAATGATTTTTTCCGAACATCAACCGGGCGTTACAAACGCCATTCTCCTTAGCCATGCGTTACAAACGCATTCAAAATTTTCTAAGTTCAAGGATCGGTCCAATCGCTAATTGTTAATCTAAAACGGTCAACGCTATTTAGGGATGGTCAGCCATGAGCTATAAACCATGACCCATTAACTTCCAGCTTCGAGCCTCGAGCCTCCAGCTTCAGAACTTCAGAACTTCAGAACTTCTGAACAGCTGAACTATTAAACCCATCAACCCATGACCTACATCACTCATCAAAATAATGCACCGAACCGTCATCGGCGGTGTAGTAATACCAGATCATGGGAGGCCACTGCGCTTCAATGTTGTCATCGGACCATTCACTGAATGCCGTACTTAGCTCTGCTATCACGTCCTTATGTTGTGGGTAGACGTTCTGCTGCTCGAAAGGGTCGCTTGCCAGATGGTAGAGCAGGGTGTCGCCATTGTGTTCATTCCAGGTAAGCTTCCACTCCTCACTGCGGATACCCCGGTTTCTTCCCATCTCAAAATAAATGTATTCATGTGGCGTCGTATTATTCCTGATGTGTGGCAATAGATCAACTCCGTCGTAGATCCGGTCATCGGGCAATGGTGTGCCGGCGGCTGCGGCAGAGGTCACAAATGCGTCGGTGGCATGTACCGGCTTTTCGAAAATACCGGGTTCCACCTTTCCGGGCCACTTCATGATCATCGGCACTTTCACACCTCCTTCAAAATTGGTGATCTTACCTCCCTGAAAGCGGCCGTTTTGTGTGGTCAGGTTGTATTCGGCGCCCCCGTTATCGCTGAGCAATATGATGAGCGTATTGTCAGATTTTCCGGAGGCCTCCAGGTAGTCCATCAATCTGCCGATCTCGTCATCCAGGCATTTGATCATGGCGTAGTGCACCCTTTTGATAGGGTCCTTTTCTTCTTTAAACAAGTCGACATATTCCTCGGGCGCCTGCAATGGCGTATGTGGTGCATTGTAAGAAACCCAGAGGTAAAAAGGTTCGTCATCGACCTCTTCCAGGTAGTCAATGGCCTCACTGGTGATGGCCTGCGTAAGGTAGCGCTCTTCCCGCACCACCTCTCCGTTTTCGCGTATGGCCTGCAGGTCGTTTCGCTGTCCTTCCCAAATATACTGGTCGGTAAAATCTTCCGGAATTTTTTGATCTACAATGCCTTCCGTACCCTCAGGGCTATAGAGGCTATGTGAAGAGTAAAAACCGTAAAAATGATCGAACCCGAATTGGTTGGGGGCCTTTTCATCCTTTTTTCCCAGATGCCACTTGCCGATATACTCCGTTTGGTAGCCGTATTTTTTCACTACTTCAGCAAGGGTGATCTCCGATTTGGGCAGCCCCATTTCCTTGAGAAAATCAGCCGGAGGCACTTCGGTTTGGTATTGAGGCACCCATGGATCGCTATCTATGAAATACCTGAAACCGTAATACTCCAGGCGGTTTTTGAGGTATCTTTCATGCATTTGGTGCTCAAAGCCAAAGCGCTGGTTGTAGCGGCCGGTGGCAATGGCTGCCCTCGACGGACTGCAAACAGGAGAAGAGACGTAGGCATTGGTAAATAAAATACCTTCATCGGCCAGGGAGTTCAGTGCCGGCGTTTGCACGGGCCCATTGGTGTAAAGGTCGGTATCGCTCATGCCCAGGTCATCCACCAGTATCCAAAGGATATTCGTTTGCCCACTGTCGGCAGGGCTTCCACTGTTGTTGGCCAGATAATTGAGCTTTTGCCGATACTTTTCCTGATCAAAAGCAATCTCGAATTGATCGCTCTCCAGCGGGAACAGCAAATAGCCAAACAATCCGAGGATAATTATTACGGCGGAAATCAGTACGTACTTTCTTTTCATTCTACAGTCGATCTATTTTTAAAAATCCAGGTTTTCAGCTAAAAATGTTTGATCAAAATTATTATTTCATATTTTATGGTTTAAAAATAGTGATTTATTAATACCCTATGGAAACTCATCATACTTTTTGCCGGATATGTGAATCCCTTTGTGGTTTGAAAGTGCACACGGAAAACGATAAGATTGTGCATATTGAGCCGGATAAAGACCATGTAGCTACGGAAGGTTTTAGCTGTGTGAAAGGGCTGAAGCAGCACGAAATGTACAATTCACCGGACCGCCTCAAATACCCATTGAAAAAAATGCCGGATGGGAGTTATCAACGTGTCAGCTGGGATATCGCCCTCAATGAAATCGGTGGCAAGGTAAAGAAACTGCGAAAAGAGGATGGACCGGATTCCATTGCCATGTATGTGGGCACGGCCGCCGGTTTTGGCGTATTACATCCGACTTTTGCCCAGGGGTTTATGACCGGAATCGGCTCGAAGAGTATGTATGCCTCCGCAACGCAGGACTGTTCCAATAAATTTGCTGTTTCACGACAGGTATATGGTTTCCCGTTCACCCTCCCTTTTCCCGATATCAGCCATACCAATTGTTTGATCGTGGTAGGCGCCAATCCCGTGATATCGAAATGGTCCTTCCTTCAGGTGCCCAATCCGATTGAAAAATTAAGGGGCCTGGAGAAAAGAGGGGCGAAGCTTTATTTTGTTGACCCACGGAAAACCGAATCAGCACAGACCGCGGGGGAGCACGTGTTTATTCGTCCGGGTACCGATGTATTTTTCTACCTTTCTTTCCTTAATGAGCTGATCCGCCAGAATGGTGTTGACCGGGATAAAGTAGACCTGTACATGGAAGGTCTGGAAGCAGTGGAGTCCCTGGCATCAGAGTGGCCTGCAGAAAAAACAGCTGCCGTAACGGGTATAGGCGCCGATGTGCTCAGGCAAATGGTGACAGACTATATCAATGCCGATGGGGCGGCGCTATACTGTTCTACCGGCGTGAATATGGGCGGCAATGGCACCCTGGCATTCTGGATACAGGAGGTGATCAATGCCATTTCGGGCAACCTCGACAAAAAGGGCGGGACACTGGTTGGCAAAGGGATCATCGACTTTATTAAGTTCGGAGTGAAGAACGGGGTGTTGATGCGGGACGACAAATCGCGTATCGGCAATTTTACTTCCGTTAATGACGCTTTTCCGGGAGGTATTCTTGCCGATGAAATCCTGACAGAAGGAAAAGGTCAGGTAAAAGCGCTATTTGTTACAGGGGGTAACCCGCTGATCACCATGGCGAATTCCGGCAGACTAAGGGCGGCTTTTGAGCAATTGAATCTGCTGGTCACCCTTGATATCTACCATAACGAAACAGGATCGGTGGCAGATTATGTTTTGCCCTGCACCGACCCGTTTCAGAGGCCTGATCTGCCCTTTGTATTTCCACTGATGCTTGGTTTGCAGTTGAAACCTTATCTGCAGGCAACAAAGGCTGTTTATCCACCCGAAGGAGAGCAGCGCGATGAGGCATCGATTTATCTTGATCTGGCCAGGGCCTGTGGTGTTTCGATCTTCGGTTCCCCCATTGCACAGGGCTTTTTTGAGGCGACCAGGAAGTACCATTCCTTTCGCAGGAAAAAGAAGTTGGCTTCTTTACCGCAGGAGTCAATACTTAATGGCCTGTTGCGGCTTTCGCGTCAGAAGTCTTTTAAGTTTCTCCTGAAAAATCCGCATGGGTATGTTCACCGTGAGCATCAGCCGGGGTCATTCCTGGGTCACAGGGTCACTACCGGTAATCAAAAGGTCCACCTGGCGTCAAATGATATTCTTGACTATGCCGGAAAACTGGACAAGGATTTCGAGAAGGAGCTGTCACAAAAAGATAAGTTTAAGCTGATCACCAAAAGGGCAGTGACCACACACAATTCATGGACACACAATGCCGACAGGATGATCGCCAAAGGGAGGGACACCAATTATGCCTATCTGCACCCGGCGGATATGGAGGAGCTGGGTGTTGAGGAAAATGACCTGGTAGACATCAGCAGCGAAACGAATACCATTCGAATAGGCGTGAAGCGATTGGACACGTTGATCCGCAAAAGCGTGGCGGTGCCTCATGGATGGGGTCATCAGCACGCCAAAGGGCTTTCGGTAGCCAATAAGACCAAAGGGGTGAATGTCAACCTGCTCGCCGCTGACGGGCCCGAAAGAATTGATAAGATATCCGGTATGGCACATTTAACGGGCATAAACGTAGACATACAACCTGCGGCAGATGTACAGAAGCATACATGGTCGGGGATTGATTAGTTCAGGGTTCTGCGTTCAGCGTTCAGGGAAATAGTTTAACTCCCGGCGGAAGTCAGGATTTTAAAATCACTTGCATGAGGAAGGACTTTTAATGTTCAGTTGCCATCAGACAATAAATGAGAACCTATTGATTCGTGGTAATATTCTTACATGTGACATGTATGGATAAGAATGTATTTAAGTCCGGTGACAGATTAATTCTTTCGGCCGTATAATTGAACCAAATTTTTTGAACTATGAAAAGCAATTTTTTAAACTTCCTTTTCGCGCTGTGCGGAATCTTACTTTTTTCATGTGATTCCAGTGAAGACATTGACCCCGATAGGGTGGAATGCGCGGATCAGCAAAGTGTTTTGATCAACGAATCCGACTCGATAATACTGGCAGAAATGGAATGGGCCGGTGTGCCTGAAAGTTGGAAGCTGATAAAAGATAATCCGGATGCCTCAGGAGAAGGATATCTACGCTGGGAAGGGGATAACCAATATCAAAATCCCGGAAATGGCCTGATCACCTTTTCTATCAAATTACCAATCCGGGTACCTATCGCTTTACATGGAGCAGCACGGTAACGGAAGGGTCCGAACCCACGGAAAGTAACGACAGTTGGCTGCGATTCCCTGATGCCAGTGATTTTTATGGTAAAAAAGGAAATGGCAATGTGGTATATCCCAAAGGCAGCGATAAAACCCCTACGCCTAATGGAGCTTCAAAAGAAGGCTGGTTCAAAATATACAGAAGCGGAAATCCGTTGACTTTTAAATGGGACGCCAACACTTCAGATAATGACACACATAAAATCTATGTGACATTTGAATCTCCCGGTATTTATACGATGGAGGTTTCAGGCCGCTCTATTGGTCATGCGATAGATAAATTTGTCTTGTACCAGGAGGCCGCATATTCAAAGTCCGAAGCCACCGAATTTCCAAATTTCAGTAAAGTAGGTTGTAAGTAAATTTATTGGAATCAGATTGTGGCCCAATTCCAATATTCTGGTCATTGATCAATAACTATTATTGATAAAAAAAGGGAAGCCATTACTCGAAACGGATGTAGTCAATCTCAGCCTGGAAGGGACCTTCTTTTTTATCGTTGGTCATAATGCTAAAACGTAGAATCCGGTTGAGTACCTCTTTTGGGATGAGAGATCCCGTGGGCCTGCCAATTCGGAATTCTTTAAACTCATCCATTCGAAAGGAAACCGTCTTCCATTTCATATCAGTTGCGGGTAGTATGATTTTATAATTGG
>DNTA01000071.1 GCA_003500135.1 Cytophagales bacterium
TCCCGTCCAGACCGCGATCTTTTATAGTAAGCCACTTAGTTTTCTGAGTGGCTTTTTTGTTTTAGCTCACACATGGATGAAATAGTGCTTGAAAAATATCATGTATCTGTAAGAAACTATTATTTTTGAAGAATATTAAATCTTATCGTTATGTACAAGCTATTATTTTTTTGTTTGACCTACATTTCAATCCCGAACTTTTCTTTTTCACAAGATCCATTTATCACAAAATACGAAGCAATAAAGAGATCTCAAAGATGCTATACCATAACAGAAGATATAAATCATCAATTTGGTTCGGTATGGTGGCGTGAAAAGATCGATTTCAGTCAGGATACGAGTCTTCAATTTGTATTGTACATGGGTGATAAGGACGGAAATGGTGCCGATGGTATTGCTTTTGTCATGCACAACGATCCTCAGGATACCATTAGTGATAAAACCAGAACATGGAATGCGGGTGGTAAAACATATTATGTCGAAGCTGCAACGGGAGACAGGGGTGGCGGATTAGGCTTTGGTGATCATATTGCAATTAATGGCCAGTCCTTAAGCAGAATTTCCCCTTCAGTGACAATTGAATTCGATACCTGGGATAATAATGACTCACAGGATGGCAGAGAAGTGAACAACTGGCCGCGAAGCCCGTATGATGGATGGGATCATACTGCGGTGGTATATAATGGAAACATGTACACTGAACAGCAGATGATAACGGATAATCAGGGCAACACAGATAGAATTTTACCGGTTCTACCCATTTTGGATAATGACGGTAATATGTTATTTGGTCAAAACAAAAATTTGGAAGATGGCCGTTGCTATACCTATCAGGTCAAATGGAAAATTAACACTGACAATACTCAAACCCTGGAGCTATGGGTCGAAAGCTATGACAATATTGATGACACAGAAAACATGAATTTGGTTATGACCCATACTGACGACATGATCAATAAAGTTTTTGGTGGTGAAACTCTTTTCCGGATTGGCTTTACAGGATCCACTGGGGGCGCAAGAAATGAACATACCATTTGTTTATTAGGTGAAAATTTAAAGCCTGAGGCAGTAGACGATTATTTTAATTATATACCAAACACAACGAATGCAATTGATATTCAAGCTAATGACTATTATCCTGACAGTGACTATTTACATTTGCCAATAATAATAGATTTACCAAACTATGGTACAGCCCAATTATTCGATAGTCTTGATACTAACTATTTGCGCTACATACCAAACACAAATTACATTGATGAAGATTCGCTTCAATACATAATATGTGATATTAATTCTACAAAGTGCTATTCAAAATGCGATACAGCAACAGTCTATTTCAACTCCAATTGTGAATTCAACTACTATATAGAAGCATTCACCATCCGCGATAACAATATTTGTGACCATGATTTTCCCGATAACGGACAGGCTTTCGCTAAACTTAATACAATTGATCATAAAAGTATTTGGCTTGAAGATTTCAACCTTCCTAATGGATTACAAATTGATGATGGTGAAACTGGCTGGCGTACTGACACAACGGAAATATGCAGTTTGGATTTCAATTTTGAAACAAACGATGGTGCTTTTGGAACAAATGCATATAATTGTACGCTATATTTTTCAACAGAAGAAATTGATATTTCAAATCACAAAAGTATTGTAGCCAGAATTAACTACTGGATCCAAAATCCTTCTTCCACAGATGAATTGGAGATATATTACAGTATAGATGGCAGGGAAAAAATTCTTTTTGAACAAAATGGGGTATTAAACAACAGCAAAGGTAATATTACAATAGCTCAAACCAATGAGTTAGTAGGTTCTACAATACAGATCTTCATTGAGGTAAGGTCAGCATCACTTAGCTCTTTAATTTTTTGGGATGATATTGAAATTCTGGAAAAAACTGGGACCATTAGCAATGCTCATTCATATCAATTCAACTGGTACTACAATGAATTACCTCTTCCCAATGATCAACCTGATTTTGTAGGTGATACTGTGTCTCAACTGGCGGAAGGTAAGTATTATGTTGTGGCTAAGGATACAACCGCAAATTGTTACAGCTTATTAGATAGTGTTTCAATTACACGGACAACCCGTGAACCTAAGGAAGCTTTTGTGGAATTATTAAGTCATGATAACTCATGTACTGACAACACTGGTGAACTACGGGCAGGTGTGGTAATTGATAATGACAGCATATATGATCAGCATAGTTACGAGTGGTATAACGCAGAAAATGAATTGATCCGACAAACCAATGTCGCCAGCGGCCTATCTGCCGGTTTATATAATGTTATAATCCGATCAAATTTATCAGGATGCGACACTATTCTATTTGAAGAAATTTTGGAACAAATTGAACATCCTAATTTAGAAATTGAAGTATTAGAATCAGATTCTATTTGTACGGAAGACGGTGACGGAAAAATCAGAGTTCATTTTTTACCGGCAGCAGAGGATTTTCAATTGGATTTATTTGACGCAAATAACTCTACTAATATCAATTCTATAGAAAATCCAAGTGAAATTCACTTCCTGAAACAAGGAGATTATTTTGCCATCGGTAAACTTAAAGCAACGGGCTGTCCGTCTGACACAGCATATTTCTCAATTGATTCGATAGAATGTTCGGAAGTAATAACATCAACCCTCCCATTCGCATCTACTGATATAACAGTTTTTCCAAACCCTACAGGTAACTGGCTCTTAATTGAGGGTTTAGAGAATGAATCAGACTATGTAGTCGAGATCATAAAACCATCCGGTAAAGTAGTTCTGAGCAAAAAATCAATATTTAAAATAGATGTTTCCTATTTCACACCTGGCATGTACATTTTACTTATCAAATCAGATGATAAATTAATCTATCAAAAAAAGTGGATTAAGAAATAATGAATTGAGGCCATAATTTTAATGGCCTCAATTCATCACAAAGTCTTAAACTCTACCCTTCTGTTTTGGGCTTTTCCCTCAGCGCTGGCATTGTCAGCAACCGGATCTGATTCACCTTTGCCCATAGTCATCAATCTGCCTGGAGAAATATTGAATTTTTCTTCGAGATATTTCTTGAGGGCCTTAGCCCTTTTGTCTGATAGGGTCTGATTAAAAGCATCATCACCATCACTATCCGTGTGCCCTATCACCATGACGTGCAGGTTGGCTTCAGATGCCAATGCATTACCGATTTTATCGAGTATGCTGTAAGAACTCGCCTGCAATTTATCTGATCCGCTTTCAAAGAGTATTTTATCCCAAATTCTGCAATAGAGCAGAATTTGCCCTATGGGCCGACGAAAACCCGGTTTTGTCGGGATAAACCCTGACAAAACCGCCTTATATTGGCGGTTTTCGTCATTTTGCAATAGAAAATTTAGTTTATAACCCGAAAATTTTCTATTGCAAAACCCGGGTTTAATGCCGTTTAGTTAAGGTCATATAGTTTTATAGTTTTGTGCGAAGACCCGATGGTGTCCTTTATCATTTTTTCTAAGATTGGACTGTCCTTTCCTGGAATATTCG
>DNTA01000291.1 GCA_003500135.1 Cytophagales bacterium
TGTTTGAGGCACAAGTACAGTTTTTCCATTGTATTCAGCTTCATAAATGAGCAATCGTTGCAGGCACAGGTGGAATCGTTGGATGGCGCCGGAATAAAAACTTTTTCCGGGCAATCTTTATTCATCTGGTGCAAAATTCCGCTTTCAGTAGCTACTATAAACTTCTTTTTTTCACTTATCCTGGCATGCTTCAAAAGCGCTGTGGTGGATCCGATAAAATCCGCAATTACCAAGACCGGTTTTTCACATTCGGGGTGGGCGATAAATTCTGCATCCGGATGTTCCTCCTTAAGTTCAAGTATTTTTTCAAGGGAGTACTTTTCATGCACCATACAAGCCCCATCCCAAAGCGCCATGTTTCTTCCCGTAATGCTGTTGATGTAGTTTCCAAGATTTTTATCAGGTGCAAAAATCAAAGGTTGGTCCTCTGGAAAACTATCCACAATTGCCTTGGCATTGCTTGAGGTACAAATCACATCAGAAAGCGCTTTGATATCAGCCGTACAATTGATGTATGATATGACCTTGTAATCCGGATATTTCGCTTTAAACGCGGCAAATTCGTCTGCAGGCGCCGATTCAGCCAATGAACATCCCGCTTTTAAATCAGGAATGAGGACTTTTTTATCAGGGTTCAATATTTTGGCGGTTTCTGCCATAAAGTGTACCCCTAGAAAAACAATGATATCGGCATCTGTATTGGCAGCTTTTTGGGCCAATCCCAGGCTATCGCCTATATAATCTGATATATCCTGAAGATCTCCCGTAATATAATAGTGACCCAATATGATGGTATTTTTTTCCTTCCTGAGCCGCTCAATTTCATCCTTTAGGTCAATACCTGGGCCTATCGGAATATTTAGGAACCCTTCTTTTTCCAGGATTGCTGCTTGTTCCATTTTATTTTAAAATTTGAGTACAATATTAATAATTCTAAACTTAACCTGAAACGTAATAACAGAAAGCGGCATTTCGGCCGCCAACACTTTACATTTACAACCAGAGCACGAAAAATGTGTTTGTCGAATTAAAAATTTTCCTTCCATTTTTTAACCTTCACCTGGTCTTTCATGATTTCAATCACTTCTACGAATGTTTTAATGATTAGTTCCTGCATTAACTGCTTATCTTCGTGATGTGAAACAGTATTGATGGCAACCTGCAAGCTTTCATCTATGAATAGTTTATTCTTATCGCTACCTAAATCATTTATACCCTTATCAATGGTATTGAATACGATATCGGCGATACTTTCTTCCAGAATATCGGCTATTTTGCTACCCAAAACAGGTATGGTTGACATTAAATCCACCGCGTTGTTCTTTCTAAAAGCAGTTCCGATTACTTCCTGGACATATTTTTCAATATCTTGCCGTTTGTCAGGATACGTGGAGGCAATGCCATAGCCCACCCTTTCCGATAACCATTCAACTAAAACCTGTTGGTTGGGGGCAAGTACTTCATTGATAATCCTTTCCATTACATGACCACCGTCTTTGATTTCTTCCTGAACACCACTTAAAACATTTACTACCACACGGTCGGATACTTCTTCGAGGAATATGTTGTAGTATTTCAGAAAGCTTTGGTACAACACCGTCTTTTTCAGGTTTATATAACCTGCTTTATGAAGCCTGATCAGAATTGAAAAAACCCGCAGTATTCTCAAAAACCTAAAGCTACCGATGGGCACACAGCCTATGAGGTCATACCAGTGAATAAATGGATAGAAATACCATTTCAGGTACCACCTTTGATAAACGGCGATCGCCCAGATCAGGAAAAACTCGAATAGAAAAAATGCTACAAACCCCAGATCAATCAAATGAAAATGAGTGTGAATATATACCTGATAAAAATCGGCTACCTCGGGCGCTATGTTATGGAACCAGTCCTGAAAAGCACTAATATCATAAACGGCCTCAAAAAGCAGCAATGCCAAATTGAGGGTTAGCGTAACCATCATCAGCACATCGTCTATAACGAAAAATACATTTCGCGATCTGTGGTTTTTCTTAGTCACTTATCCTTCTGGGTTAAATGAGATGTGAAAATATCAGGAATGAGTCAATAAAAAAAGCTGCTCCCCTGAGGAAGCAGCTTTTTATTTGGGTTTTCAATGATTATGCTGTCTGAGAGGCCTTTTCCTCAGATTCTTTCAACAGTCTTCTCAAAATTTTACCGACGTTGGATTTTGGAAGTTCATCTCTGAACTCTACCACTTTGGGCACTTTGTATCCGGTCATGTTTTCTTTACAATAGGCAATAATTTCCTCCTGGGTAAGTGAATCATCTTTTTTAACGACAAATATTTTGACCACTTCATTGGATTTCGGATCCGAAATACCAATTGCACCAACCTCCAATACTTTGTGGTGTGCGGCTACAATATTTTCGATCTCATTAGGATATACATTGAAGCCGGAGACATTGATCATTTCTTTCTTACGATCAACTATTTTGAAAAACCCGGAATCATCTGTTACACCCATATCCCCTGTTTTGAAATAGCCATTGTAAAATACATTTTCGGTTTCCTCTTTTCTATTCCAATAACGGTTCATCACCTGAGGTCCTTTGGCACATATTTCACCTGGAGTACCGTCAGGAACAGGTTTGCCCTCATCGTTGAGTAAAATGATTTCTGTACTAGGAAGAGGTAAGCCAATGGTACCAATGCGCTCAGTTTCATCAATCGGATTACATGTCAATACAGGAGAAGTTTCTGACAAACCATAACCCTCAACAAGCGCCACACCAGTAGTCTCTTTCCAGCGCTTTGCTACGATATCCTGTACGGCCATACCGCCACCAACTGCAATTTTGAAATGGCTGAAATCTACCGAACTGAATTCCGGATTGTTGAGCAACCCTTTAAACAAGGTATTTACACCCGTCATTACCGTGAATGGGTGTTTTTTCAACTCTTTTATAAAGGTAGGTAAGTCTCTTGGGTTGGTGATCAAAACGTTTTTAGCGCCTATTTTAAACATGGCCAGGCAATTTACTGTAAGGGCAAATATGTGATACATCGGTAACGCAGTAATCATTGTTTCTTTGCGTTCTTCCAGTTTGGGAAGCATCCATGCGCTGATTTGCTCCATATTGGCAATTATATTGCGGTGTGAAAGCATGGCCCCTTTGCTAACGCCAGTGGTACCACCGGTATATTGCAGAAAAGCGATTTCTTCATTCTTGATGGCCGGACGGTTATACTTTGCGGGTTTCCCTTTCTTCAAAACATCGTTGTACTTGATCGCCCCACTAATCTTATACGAGGGCACCATTTTTCTCACATTTTTCACCACAAAATTCACTACTAGACCTTTTATTCCCCCTAGCAAGTCCCCAATCTCTGTGATGATAACGTGTTTAATATCTGTATTGCCAATAATTTTTTCAAGATTGTGGGCAAAGTTGGCCAAAATGACCACTGCTTTGGCGCCAGTGTCTTTAAATTGGTGCTCCATCTCCCTTGCAGTGTATAAAGGATTTGTATTCACCACGACCATGCCTGCGCGCAAGCAGCCAAATAAGGCAATTGGCAGCTGCAAGAGGTTAGGCATTTGAATTGCCACCCTGTCTCCCTTTTGAAGCCCCAGGTCATTTTGCAAATAGGAAGCAAAACTTTGAGTCATTTGATCCAGCTCATCAAATGTGATGCTTTTGCCCATGTTTTCATACGCAATAAGCCCTGTGTACTTTTTTACTGATACTTCAAAAAAATCTGACAGGTTATCGTATGCATCCGGGTTAATTTCTTGAGGAATTCCCTCCGGATAATTCTTAAACCAAGGATAATCTTGCATAATAAATTATTTTAACAACGGGTTGTTATGTTCAAAACACTTTAATAAAAGGTTCCTAAATACAATATAAATTAGGAAAATCGCAAATGAGTCCCAAAAATTAATAAAAAATTTGAAATAAAACCAATTGATTTGTATCATACTTTAACCTGAATCATGCATTAGCATTCTATTCAAAGCCCAAAATGATTCAACCTCAAGCATTTATGAACATTTTGGTACTCACCGT
>DNTA01000107.1 GCA_003500135.1 Cytophagales bacterium
GCGACAACAACAATGGCGCCTTTACCTTCAGCAGGAGGAAAGATCTCGTATTTCGGTCCCTTTGATTCAAATGAGCACCCTCCGAAAAGCGTTAGGACAAAAATAACGGAGAGCACATATATCAGAAGACAGCATGAAGAAATCCTGGGATATGTAAAAATCGACAGCATATTACCTCCAATTTTGTCATAAAGAGTAGTTTGCCCTAACGAGAGTAGTAAAATATTTTTCTCCTTCTTTAATCAATAATGAAATTCCATTCCTTTGGGTACCTAAGGGGCTTTTAACTGGCGCCGGTTGCCTGGGGTCTGTGCAAAAGTGGGATAGGCATCGTGAAAATAGCATTTAAGAAAAACAAAGTATATTTCCTGAAAGGGGTCAATTGAAGCCTCACCAAAAACATAAAACAGCATTTTACTAAAGGTTTAAACCATGTACTCCTTTGCCTTTAATAAAGGTTCCTCCTTTCATGATCATAGCGACACTATCCATTACCTCAATATTTTTAAGAGGATTACCTTCAACAGCAATAATATCCGCATATTTCCCTTTTTCAATCGTTCCAATTTTTTCTTGCATGTCAATGATACCGGCATTAACAACCGTTGCCATGCGAAGGGTATCAAAGTTAGAAATACCGGCTGAAGTCATATGCCTTAATTCGTCATTGTAACGACCAAACAAACCTCTGAATGTACCACTATCCGTTCCGATGCCAATTTTCGCCCCCATGCCGTTGAGTCTCTTGATATTTTCGACGACGTTGGGAAACATTTCTTTGAAATAGCGAGGGTCAGCGAGCAACTTTCTTTGTTCTTCCTCACTCAAGTTTCTCTTCTCCAGTGCTAATAACTTAGAGATAATATTAGACACTTGTTTCACAGCCTCCGGTATCAGGTATTCTTTCCCATGATCCTCCAATAGTTCAAGGATTATCTGATGATTCAAAAAATCATGATACACCATCATGGTCGGCATGATCGCCATTCCTTTTGCGATGAACTTTTCAGCGTACCTTTCCGGTATGACATCATCCATGGGAATATGTTCAAGAGAATGAAAACCAAGCTCCACCCCTTTTTCGAACCCATTGACGAACATCGCGTGCAAAGCACACTTGATGTCGTGCTTTTTTCCTATTTCAAGAATGGCTTTATAGCCTTCGTCAGTATGATTGGGTATTCGGCGTGGATAGAAAGAGATGGTATGATCGTGATGCAGTGTTTTAAGCCACTGAGCGCCCATCCTTATCATTTCTTCAGTTATTTCTTTTAACTCTCTTATTGTTGCCGGCCGTTCTGCAAAGTTACCGCCGATAATTTCTTTTATTTGCGGGTTCCTTATATAGGGCATAAACACAGGCCACCCTAGTTGTTCGCCTTTTCTGGCGGCTATCATGGATAAAGAACTGATCACCCTGGGACCGGGAATCTCGTTATTATCCGCCTTGCTTCGGAATTTACTGATCTTCCCTGGAGATCCACCGACATCACGAACGGTGGTAACGCCACTCATGACACAGTTCCTGAGATTGTATTCGATTTGCTGATCCATCTTGGATAATACATCACCACCGTTCATGAAGGGGCAGGTGATGTGAACATGGTTATCGATAAGGCCCGGGAGTATTGTCCATCCTTTCAAATCCACTGCTTTATAGTCGCGATATTGGTCCAAATCACCTTTTCTCTCAATACCTTGGATCTTGTCTTCTTCAATTAGTATGATCCGGTCCTTTAGAAGTCTATTTTGCAATCCGTCAAAAAGTTGAAAATTGTGAAGCAAAATTTTTAGAAATGAAATGCTTTTCCATTCAGGTTTTCTGTCGCAACCGCTGAGAGCGAAAGAACCGGCTGAACTCAATAAAAGGCCTGAAGAAAGAAGTACAGAAGCTTTAGAAAAGTCTCGTCTGCTTAATTGAAGTTTATTTTCTAACAGTTCCAAGATGCTTTCGATATAATCCAAGTCTTTCATAGCTCCTCGACTTATATTTGTCCTTTTGAAGCTTTGCCATGCATGAATTCATCCTGATGAGTCTGATGATTTTTTCATTTTCCTTTGCCACAAAAACAATACTGACACTTTGGATTACTTAATTTCCGTTTTTTGCGATATTCCAGGATCTGATAACATCCCTTTTCTTTCCCTTTGATATTGGTCATATGAAGGCGGTTCTTCATAGTTTAGATCTCCTATGTTTTCAATACGCTGCTTTTTCATATTTTTCTCATAGGTATCTCTTGAAATATCATCCAAAACTGATTTCATTTGCTTTTTTGAGCAAGCAGGAACCCAAAATATGAGGCTGATAATAATGCAGCTCAACAGTAATCTTTTCAATACCATCTTCCTTTATACTTGTATGATTAAATAGCTCAATTTGTGTTTTGCCAACAGTCAGGCTCACAAGTTAAGTGAAAAATATTAAAACTGGTATTAATGTTCTTGAAACTTTAATTTTGAAACCGGCCACTTCCGCCCACTCTGGTAGTAACGCTTATTTAGCACGGTCTATAAAGCTAATTACTGAAATATCGTGCATATATTCAGTCTAAATAACCTTCCTTACCGCTGGTATATGTCGAAAGGTGGAAACCAACACCCAACTGAGAATCAATGTGCCTACGAACACCACTATTCCCTTCATTAGGGGCGCAAGGCCGCTTCCCAACAACAAGTATTGAAGCCAAGTAACAAAAACAAAGTGAACAATATAGATTCCGTAAGAATTTTCGCTCAGACTGTCAAATATACGTACGTGTCGCTTCGCAAACCGAAGAAAGAGCCCAGTCATTCCGGAAACGATAGCCCAGCAGCAGACCACGAAAGCAATCTCACTGACAATGGTTCGCTCCATAGGAGTAACAACCACGACCATAATTATAAAAACCGCAAAAGACATCAGGCCAACAGCCACCCACCCCCACCAACGCTTTGCGAGGGCTCCGTCAGTTTTGAAGACACTGCGCTCAATGCCTATTGTCCCGACTGCAGTGCCCGTAATGAAGTACACCAGGTAGAGCAATATCCGGCCAGCCTGTGCATTAAAGGGCCCGATTCCAATCCATCTTAGCGGTCCGGAAATGATTGCAATAGGCAGGTAAACAATCATTGAGATTCCAAGCAGGACTCCAAAAAACGTTACGGGGCGACTAAGGATGGTATTCAATTGGCCTCTGGCAAAACTTCCAAGGAAAGGAGCAGCCCGGTAAAGGAGGACAGACAGGCAGTTGAATGCCAGCAGCAGCCACAAAAACCAAAGGGGGCCCGCAGTCCCAAAGCCGGATCGGACCATTCGGAGCCAAAATACACCATAGCTGGTGTTTTTTCCGGAAATCAGCCCAACTTCGAGCTGCGCCGGGTAGTATGCCAGGGGAATCAGGAACAAAACACCGATGACAAAGGGAAGGCCTAGCCTTTTCAGGCGATCTACAAAGTAATTCCTGGCACCCTTTCTTGCCAAACTCTGCCAAACAAATAGGCCGGAGAC
>DNTA01000148.1 GCA_003500135.1 Cytophagales bacterium
ACATTATGATGATCATCTTGCTGACTTCTACTCTTGAATGATTGGGGAACTGTAAGATTCAACCAGACTCATAAATTGAAATGTTATTTTGACACAAACCCTAAGTCAGTTTTCAGATACCTGATGATCCAGCTTTCTTCATCGAAAATAAAATCTTTAACTGTTCCCTTGGTGCCATCTTTTGCTTGCAAAGTGTATCCCATTAATTCTTTTGTTGATCTTTTCATAATTCTTATCATTTAGTTAAGTACCAACTATTTAAAAGAAAAATTAATGCCAAAATATGAATGCTCTCAATCTGCTTGTAAAAAGCGGATTTAGCTGAAATCATAACAACTATTTTATATTTTCCTGGGTAAATTATTCTACACTGTCCTTTCTGGGAAAAAGCACCAAACTCATTAGAAACATGTTGTTTCCGAAAGTGAGGATTACGGTTTTTAGTTTCATATCTTTAAATTGCCAGGCAAATCTTTTGAGCAGACTTTTTGGAAGCTGTGCATTTGGCCGTTTGCACTGAGGCTCACCATATGTTTTGAGGTTTGTTGATCGAGGAAAAAAAAGGCCCGAAAATATCCGGGCCAAAACACACATTCTCCCTAGTAGTAATGAGTCGGCAGAAGATTTTTAGTGCATTTATTTGCTTAATGTTCCAACCAATCGACATGCTAAACCGACTGATTGAATACTGGTATCTTCAGGTAAATTTTCGTGAAACAAACCATCAAGCTTGTCGATAATCACTGGATTTGAGCTTTCAATTTGCGTTTCACCATTGGCGATCAAGTCTTCATCCGAAAGATCAAATTTGATGACTACATCCATACCAAAAGCCTGGTCGCCCGCCATGACGATTCCTTTGATCAGTTTGTTGTCCGAATCAGAAATTACCTCCTCAAATTTGTAATCGACAAAGGCGTCTTCAGTCTCCATGACTGGAGAGGATTTAATGGTCTTTTCAATGCTCTTGACCTGGTCCTGGGTAAGGTCGGAATTTACAATTTTCAGAGATCTTAGATCAACTGAAATATTGCCTGACACGATCTCACCTAACTCTGAAATGAGTTTACCATGATGTGCATTCAGTTCTCCCTGCGCCCTGTGATCGCCTATGTGGCTGGTCCACTAAATTTTACTTTTCTCTGGATCAATATTATATATTTTCATGTTTACTGTTTTTTGGTCAAAAAAATGTGACAAACACGCCAACTGCAATAGCACATTTCAGCTGAGGCATTTTGTCCTACTATGCTATAAGCGGAAGAAATATGATGCCAGTATTGCTCTGAGTGGATGATTTATGAGGAGGTTTGTGTATGACAGGTCGTTTTTTCTTGATATCCGCAGTACGCAGCGATTAATGCCGCTTAAAGTACTTTTCAGAAAATTGCTGCCATTCACCTGCTTGATTTCAAAATCAGAAAACATGTGGAGCAAAATACACATGCTTGTTTGCAATGCTCCACGAAAATTCGGTTTAGTTAAATGGCCTGATCATTTTCCGGGGGTCGATCAATTCATCAAACTCGTCTTCTTTGATCCATCCACTTTTGAGTGCTTCTTCGCGAAGCGTTGTTCCGTTTTTGGAAGCAGCCTGTGCAATTTTTGCGGACTTATCATATCCGATGGCTGGCGTTAGGGCCGTAACCAGCATCAGGGATCGCTGCAGGTTTTCTTCAATACGTGGGTAATTGGGCTCAATACCAACCAGGCAGCGATCTGTAAAGCTTCTGGATGCATCTGCAAGTAGCTGAATGGATTGCAGGGCATTGTACACCATCACTGGCTTAAAGGTATTTAACTCAAACTGACCCTGGGCACCGGCAAAGGTGATGGTTACGTGATTTCCCATTACCTGGGCACATACCATCGTCAAGGCTTCGATTTGGGTTGGGTTCACTTTTCCTGGCATAATGGACGAACCGGGTTCATTTTGCGGAAGTATCAGTTCGCCAATGCCTGCTCTTGGGATGGATGCCAGATAGCGGATATCGTTTCCAATTTTATTCAAACTGACGGCAATGGTATTCAGCACACCTGATAATTCTACAATAGCGTCATGAGCAGCGATGCCTTGAAATTTGTTAGTAGCCGCTGTGAATGGCATCTGTGTGAACTTAGCAACCTCCTGTGCAAATACTTTATCAAACCCAGATTTTGTGTTTATGCCAGTTCCAACAGCAGTGCCTCCCTGAGCCAGCGGATACAAACGTTTCAAGCTGTCATTCAATCTCTGTATTCCTGCCTGGATCTGCGCTTGATAACCTGAGAATTCCTGGCTCAGGCTGATTGGTGTGGCATCCTGCAAATGCGTTCGCCCAATTTTAATGATCTCCTTCCATGCTTTAATTTTGATTGATAAATTCTGGTGTAACGACTCAAGGGATGGAAGTAATTTATGTTGTATTTCTTCCGCTACGGCAATATGCATCGCCGTGGGAAAACTATCGTTGGAAGATTGACCCAGATTGCAGTGGTCATTGGGATGTACCGGTTTTTTTGACCCGAGCTTACCTCCCAGCCGTTCATTTGCCAGGTTGGAGATGACCTCATTGATGTTCATATTGGATTGTGTACCAGATCCCGTTTGCCACACCACCAGCGGAAAATTATCATGATATTTCCCATCAATGATTTCCAGGGAAGCCCGAATGATTTCCTGCCCAATTGTGGGGTCAAGGACTCCGAGCTGCATATTGGCTTTTGCAGCTCCATACTTCACAATGGCTAATGCTCGTAGTAGTGCTCGAGGTAGCTTTTCATTCCCAATCTTAAAATTTTCAAGTGATCTTTGCGTCTGCGCTCCCCAGTATTTATCTACAGGAACCTCCACTTCTCCTAAGGAGTCGGTTTCTATTCTGTACTTCATGATGTGCATATCTATTTATGAATAATACCGGAAATAGCGCGCATATGTTTGCAATTGCGCCAAATCCTGCAAAATTTATGTGTGAGGTACCAGAGACTTTATTAGAAGAACTAAATCCTGAGGAACACACACCATTATTAGCTTTGAATACATTGATATTCATTTTCGTTCGCGACTCCTTGATATTTATCCAGGCTGGTGGCACCTTTTACTTTATCTCGTCCAGCGGCTACACTGGATTTGTCGTTGATCCTTTGCATACCAGCAAAATAGAGGTGTTAGCATGCAGCTGTTATCGTAAAAAACAGGCAGATTTTTCATTATAGAACAGCAAAGTTGAAATAGCAACAAATTCCGCATTGACATACTTTTTTGCTGATTTTGGATTTGTTAGATATGAGACCGAGGTTAATGTAGAAAAACCTCAACATTCGTACGCTAATATTCCCCAGCGCAAATCATCGATTGATCTTTAATAGGTCTTATGGGCAATTTTTAACTTTGGAATGCTTTTCGAATACTTGAAAGCAAGTTTGAACTTCAAAACACAAGAAAGATGAATAACGGAACAATTGACTTACAAGAAACCGAGCAGAAAACAAAGCAGAAAAGAGCATTCTCAAAATTGGGATATACCAAGCTAGAGACAGCAGAACTTGTGGACTCGCTCAATAACCTATTGGCGAACTATAGCATTCACTATCAAAAATTGCGCAACTTTCATTGGAATGTTAAAGGATCGGACTTCTTCGATATTCATGAAAAATTCGAGGAGCAATACAATTCGGCAAAGGTGGCCATTGACGACATAGCCGAGAGAATCCGTGTGTTCGGCCAAACACCGCTGAGCACCATGCAAGACTATCTCGGGCAAGCAGATATTAAAGAAACAGGTACCAACCTGACCGGTTTAGAAATGGTGAGGGAGATCATCAAAGACTATGAAAAACTACTGGAAAGCATGTTCAAAGTGATTGAAACCACATTAAAAAATGGAGACAGCGGAACGGAGGACATGATAAAGGGTTTTGTGAAGCAAACAGAGAAAAACCATTGGATGATGACTGCATTTTCTCATCAGGGTTAGATTCAAGTTAAGAAATAGCGTTTCTTACTAAACGCACAAAAATGCTTGCAGGCAAGTTTAGATGCTTCTCCAAATTATTACGAACGATCATTCCCGGTCACTGTGCCGGGAATGATTGCTTTGTGCAAGATGGATTTAAAAGTCGAGGAGACACCAGAACCGCCATATCCAGTTCGGGGCAGCAGGTGTGGGGATTCTCGCGTTTTATATTTGTCTTAGATTTCGTTGGCGAAAATATTGGGCGAAGGAAATGCAAAGAAATCTACGGCTTTGCAGCAAGCTGTATTATTAGAACCTGCTGCTGTCCGGCGGCAATTGGTAAGATGCTTGCTTCTGCCTTATTTTATACTGGCGAAGTTTTTTGTGGATGCTTGAAAATGTGCCTCTACCATGATTTGTTCAAAAAAAGAGGGCAGTTCGCCGACATTCGTAAGCAGGATGAAGATGACAGATGCGCCGTTGTATTGACAGTAGCACTACTGTGAAGTCCACTTCTTCGAACTCCTATTTTCATCAAGCGGGCTTCTCTACGCGCCTTCCAACAACCAACACTTCAAGCCAAACCAAGCGGCCATAGGGGTTCTTGGGGATTGCAAATCAAGGTTCGTTCCCTTGGCAATGAGTTACTGAAAACATTTGATGTATTTCCGAAACTTGTGTTCGCAAATAAATTTCTGTTTGAGTGGTTCATACTTTCCGGGCCACGGGTGGAAAGAACACGAAATTGCCGCAGCATCAGCACCACCCAAAGCAAAGCACGATTGATGATGATTCTGCTGACGCAATGTTAGAAACGGCAACTCAGAGACGAAAGCCAGGAGGGTACGGATGGAATAAATATGATCAAAGGGAGCAAGTGCCTGGATTACTTATTGCAAACAGATGTCGGCATTTTTCTGTTTATGATGATGATTCTTCCCAAATAAAAATATCTGTTTACATTGCGGAAAATTTGAACGACACAAACCTATAATGAAGCTCACCTTTTTCAGCATAATTGCATTTCTCATATCTAATATTCTTGTAGGCCAAAATACACTGATAGTACATGATTTGGAAACAAACCTGCCGTTAGTTGGTGCCAACATCCTCGACCTGGAAAATCAAAATTTGCACATAACTGACGATACCGGTAAAGTGTCCGATCTCCAAATTGATACGCAGGTTCAGATTACATATATTGGGTATGAAGATCTTGAATACAGGGTAGAAGAAGGTATAAATAGAGTTTACCTGGAGCCAAATTATGAGATGCTCAACTCGCTCACCGTCGTTGGTTATGAAAACGATCGAAAATTGGGTGATCTATCAGGATCTTATGCCATTAACCCTCGGCTGAATATTGATAGGTTTAATGATGAATCGCTGGTAAGATCAATGAATACTTTGCCCGGTATCCGGTTTGAGGAGAGATCTCCCGGCAGCTATCGCATCAGCATAAGGGGCAATCTTTTGAGGGCACCTTTTGGGGTAAGAAATGTGAAAGTGTATTGGAACGATATTCCATATACAGATCCAACAGGGAATACGCCCATGAACCTGATGGATATGAACAATATCGGAAAAGTAGAAACAATCAAAGGACCGGCGGGGAGTATTTACGGTGCTGGTATTGGAGGAGTGCTCAATATCTACAGCGAAGCCATAAGGGTAAAACCTATCGGAGTGGATATGGGTTACACCGCAGGTTCCTATGGTTTTCAGAAAGCCACGGTCAATTTGAACACAGGAAACCAAAACAGCACTTTTTCGGTCAGGTTTGCCAAACAGCAAGGCGACGGCTACCGCGACCACACCAATTTTGACCGCGAGGTGATCAACCTGAGCGGAAGATTTTTTGTTTCAGAAAAACGCACGCTAACGGCGCAGATGCTCTATTCGAACCTTTTTTATCAATTGCCCGGCGGATTGACGGAGGAGCAATATGATGAAAACCCCAGGCAGGCGCGACCTGGAGCAGCGGCTAAAAATTCGTCGATTGATCACCAGAACTTCATGGTCGGCCTGGTGCAGAATTACGAGTGGAAGGACAAAGTAAAAAACACAACAGCTGTTTTTTACACCAATGGTATCAAGGAGAATCCCTTCATTAATAACTACGAGCTGGAAAAGCTGAGTTCCTTTGGAGGAAGGTCTGTATTTAAAATCAACTCCAGAATTGGTCAATTACCTATGGCTATTGCCACTGGTGCGGAGATTAACTATGGAGATTTCCATGCCGCAAATCACGGAAATGTAGGTGGATATGCCGATACGCTGCGCTATGAAGATGCACTAAAATCCCTGCAAACTTTCGCCTTTTTACAGGCCGATATCAATTTGTCTGACAAATGGATACTCAATACCGGAGCCAGCTTGAATTATCTCAGATACGACATCGACAGGCTTCGGGATGTCGAGCTCGATACCGCCTATCAGATCGACCGCACCTTTACAACCGAGTTTATTCCACGTATTGGCATTGTAGGCAAATTGACCGCCTCGCTTTCAGTTCATGGTTCCATAAGCACAGGATTTTCGCCGCCAACTACAGAAGAAGTTCGCACCAGTGATGGTGCCATCAATGACGACCTGGAGGCGGAAAAAGGGATCAATTATGAAGTTGGCATCAGAG
>DNTA01000321.1 GCA_003500135.1 Cytophagales bacterium
AATGGACAGCTATCGGCAACTGTGGAAAATTGAAAAAGCCTTCAGGATTTCAAAGCATGACTTAAAGATCAGGCCAATATACCATCGTGTACAAAGAAGAATTGAAGCGCATATATGCCTTTCGTTTGCCGCATACAAGGTTTATAAAGAACTTGAACGACAACTTTATAGTAAGAATGCAAGCATTAGTGCTGAAAAGGCCATAGACATTGCCAAAACCATTTTTAACATCAAGGTCAGCCTGAAGGAATCGAATCAAACTATAGAAAAGACCATCATTAATAGTGATGAACAGAAATACCTGGTCCGACTTTTTGACTTGATCTGACTTGGGTGTCCCAGCGAGGAAAACAGGTGACACAATAAAATAGCCGGATCAACCGGCTTTTTTATTATCTGAATTTTCCTTTAAGCATAGCCAGCTTATCTTCAAAACCCATGTCTTTTTGACCAGATTTCTGTTTCGTCTGGTTTTTCTTTCCTGATGGTTGCCTTTTTTTAGGATTCTGACCAAAAGGATCCGGTTTCATAGACAAGGAAATGCGCTTTCTTGGAATGTCCACATCAATTACCGTCACATTTACTTTTTGTTGCACTTTTAAAAAATCAGCGGGATTGTCGACATATTGATCCGCAATATGACTTAAGTGTACCAGGCCATCCTGATGGACACCAATATCCACAAAGGCGCCAAAATTGGTAATGTTAGTCACTACACCCTGCATTTGCATCCCTGCTTTCAGATCTTCCAGCGTATTTACCCCTTCTAAAAACTCGACCGCTTCATATGTATCACGAGGGTCCCGCCCAGGTTTTTCCAACTCATTTAAAATATCCTGAAGTGTTGGCAAACCCACCGTTTCATTCACATATTTTTTTAGCTCAATATTACGCCTGACACCACTGTCTTTTATCAACTGACCGATAGATGCATTGAGGTCATGGGCCATTTGCTCCACTACATGATAGCTTTCCGGATGCACCGCACTGGCATCAAGAGGGTTTTTGGCAGAACGGATCCGCAAAAAGCCGGCGGCCTGTTCAAACGCTTTATCCCCCAAACGTGGCACATTTTTTAATGCCTTTCTATCAGAAAACGGCCCGTTTTCGTTTCGATAATCTACAATATTCCTGGCGAGCGAAGGCCCCAGGCCCGAAACATATGATAAAACTTCTTTACTGGCAGTATTGAGCTCAACACCCACTGCATTCACACAACTAATCACAGTATCATCGAGGCTTTTCTTCAGCATATTTTGGTCCACATCGTGTTGATACTGGCCAACTCCAATCGATTTTGGATCAATTTTTACGAGTTCTGCCAAAGGGTCCATTAATCGCCTTCCGATAGATACAGCGCCCCTTACTGTGACATCGTAATCAGGAAATTCTTCCCGAGCCGTTCCCGAAGCCGAGTAAATAGAAGCCCCGCTTTCGTTGACCATTACAACCAGCACATCTTTTGGCAAACCGATGGACTTAACAAATTTTTCCGTTTCGCGGCTGGCAGTACCGTTACCTATGGCAATAGCAGAAATCTTATGCTTTTCAACCATATGCTGAATTACCGCAGCCGACTCAGCCATTTTTCTTTGAGGCTCATTAGGATATATGGCTGTGTGTTCCAGTAGCTTTCCCTGAGCATCCAGGCAAACCACCTTACAACCTGTACGAAATCCGGGGTCTATGGCCAATGTATTCTTTTGCCCAAGAGGGGCCGACAATAATAAATGCTGTAAATTTTCCTTGAAAACATTTATGGCCTCTTCATCAGCCTTGCGCTTTGACCCCAGACGCGCTACCGTTTCCATTGAGGGTTTCATCAACCTTCGGTAGCAGTCTTTTATGGCCTGCCTGACGTGTTCGGCTGCATCATTTTCCCGTCGGATCACCGCAGTTTCAAGTATATCCAGTGCCTGAGATTCCTCAGGACAAATATCAATTGTTAAAAACATTTCTTTTTCACCTCTTCGCATAGCGAGCATACGGTGTGAAGGAACCTTTTTAAGTTGTTCTTCCCAATCGAAATAATTTTTGTACTTCTGCCCTTCTTCTTCTTTTCCTTTAATTACTTTACATTTTACTAGGGCCTCACGGTTAAAAAGCTCGCGCATTTCAGACCTTATTTCGGCATTTTCATTGATCCACTCTGCAATGATATCACGAGCGCCCTGCAGGGCTTCTTCAATATTAGTCACCCCCTTTTCATTATCGTTGAAAGATTTGGCCTCTTCTGCAGGAATGATTGCTCCTTGATCATAAATAACACTTGCTAACGGCTCCAGGCCTTTTTCGCGGGCTACTGAAGCTTTTGTTTTTCTTTTGGGTTTATAAGGCAGATAAATATCCTCCAGTTCAGAAAGGGTATTGGCTTTGTCAATTTTAGCTTCAAGTTCAGGAGTCAATTTTTCCTGTTCCCTGATCGACTTTTTAATCGCTTCCCTTCTTTTTTCCAATTCCTGCAACTGCTCCAATCGATCGCGGACCGTTCCGATTTGTACCTCGTCCAGCTCACCCGTTCTTTCTTTGCGGTACCTCGCTATGAAAGGCACCGTACCTCCTTCTTCCAAAAGTGCAGCAGTAGCGGCCACTTGGCTTTCCCTGATCCCCAGTTCTTCACTGATTTTTTTTAGAAATACTTTCATGCAAACAATTGAATTATGTAAGACATATTACAATGGTTACTTTGTAGATCTTATAAATTTGAATAAAATCCAAAAATAGGGTTTACAATTGACAAAATTAGGACAAAATGAAAAAGAAAAAATCGTGGAAGCGCGAAGTATCTGAGTGGTTGGTATTTATATTGATCGTTGGTTTCTTATACTTCTCCGGGTTATACACCCCGGTTATGGGCGCTCTACAAGGCCTTGTGCTTAAAACCGGCATAATACAACCTTCCATTGAAATGAAAGATACTGCTGATGCAAACTATAATTTCGTTTTAATGAATGAGGAAGGTAAAGAAGTGGATTTTGCCGAATTCAGGGGCAAAACCGTTTTTTTAAACCTTTGGGCTACATGGTGTCCTCCATGTGTGGCAGAAATGCCTGATATTAATGACCTGTACAATGAATTGGGACCTAATGGAAACGTCAGTTTTGTGATGCTTTCGTTTGATAAAAGTTTTGAAAAAGCGATTGATTTCAAGAAAAAGAAAAAATTCGATTTCCCCGTTTATACCCTTGCTACACCATTGCCCGGAGCATATGAAAGTGGAGCTATCCCCACTACTTTTATCTTATCGCCTGCTGGGGAGATCGTGATGCGAAAAGAAGGAATGGCGAAATACAATACCAAAAAGTTCAGAAAGTTCATTGCTGAAATTAATGGTTGAGGACAATTACTTTTGACCTGATTGAAATAGCCTGATCAACTGTTCAGTGGTACGACTGAGATCATTGTAAGTGTTTTGAAGCAATGTTTCAAGATCGTTCGGCCCATTTGATATCGGGAACACAGCATCAAAGCATTTATTGAGTTGTTCTATGTCGCTAATTTGGCCTGCCAGGCAAATGACTGGTTTTTTCATATTATGTGCCAGTGTTGCAACTCCTGCCGGCCCTTTCCCCGAAATAGTTTGTTTATCCACCTTCCCTTCGGCGGTAATAATCAAATCTGCTCTTTTAATTGCTTCCTCCATGCCAACGGTTTGAAACACATATTCAGTACCCTCTGTCAACTCGGCTCCAAATACAGCGTAGAGCATTGCTGAAATTCCTCCTGCAGCGCCACCGCCTTTAAGTTCACTGATCTTTATTTTGAATGTCTTTTCCAGAATTTCTTTCCAACTTTGCATACTTTCTTCCAGCAACTTTACCGTGTTTTTATCGGCTCCCTTTTGTGGCCCAAATACATGGGAAGCGCCTTCTTCACCAGTTAAAGGATTTGTCACATCGCATAAAGTCAGAAATTTGGTATTACCGAAATCATAAAGCGCAGACCAGTCAACCCGGTCGAAATGAATCAATGGGTTTTGGGTAATGATCTCTTTACCTCCTTTATCATAAAATTTCACTCCCAACGCACGAAGAATACCCGTCCCACCGTCTACAGTGGCACTTCCTCCCAAACCAATTACGATTTTTTTAACATCATTATCCAATGCCTCCCGGATGAGTTGCCCCGTGCCATCACTTGAGGTAATTTCAGGGTTCAGTTCCTTCTTTGGTATCAGCCTTATCCCGGAAGCTTCAGCCATTTCAATAATTGCTAAATCTTCTTTCAAAGCCCATTTTGCATGAATGGGCGCCCCAATAGGATTGAGAACTTCCGACTGTCTGATTTGTGCGTCAATAAATCCAGCCAGCACTTCCAAAGTACCATCGCCACCATCAGCAATAGGGATTTTAGCCGTCTTGATCCGGCTATTGGCCCTAAGCACTCCCGATTCTATTGCCTCGGCACAGGAAGGCGCACCCAGGCTATTCTTAAATGCATTCGGAGCAATTAATATCCGCATATCAGTGATAGGTTTTGACAGCAATGAATAAATATAACACAAGAAATTTCCAGGCAAAACTTTGCAATAAGAATTATTCGGTGTACCTTTGCGACTCGAAAATAAGGATACCAAAGGATATTTTTATAAAATATGGCAAATCATAAGTCGGCATTAAAAAGAATTCGGTCGAACGAAGCAAAAAGGTTGAGAAACCGCTACTACGTAAAGACCTCGAGAACGTTTATTAAACGATTGAGAGCTACAACCGACAAAGCTGAGGCACTTGATCTTTATAAAAGAGTATCCAGTTTGCTGGACAAGCTGGCAAAGAAGAAGATCATTCATAAGAACAACGCAGCGCACAAAAAATCGAAATTAGCTAAATACGTGAATAGCTTATCGTAATTGTGCTTTCATAGCATAAACAGTATTTGATAGAAGAAGCCGGTTAATTGCCGGCTTTTTTTGTAGTATCCCTACTATCGAAATTTGCCTTTTTTTTGTATAATTGAGTTATACAAATCATATCGCTATGAGCTACGAACGCAATACTGGTATATTATCATGGGCGGAAGAAGACAGGCCAAGGGAAAAGCTTTTGCTTAAAGGGAAAAGCTCTTTGACCAATGCGGAACTGATCGCAATCCTGATTGGGTCAGGTACCGCCTCTTTAAGCGCTGTGGATGTTTCAAAAATTATTTTGAAATCAGTAGATAATGATCTGGAGAAACTTGCCCTGCTCGGTGTTAAAGACCTGATGAAGTTTAAAGGAATTGGAGAGGCCAAAGCGATAAGCATTGTAAGCGCACTTGAATTAGGCAGGCGAAGAACACCGGGAAAAAAATCACAATTCAAAATCACCTCTTCCCATGATGTGTTTCAATACATCAAACCGCACCTCATGGACCTGTTACATGAAGAATTTTGGGTGATTTTTTTAAACAGGGCAAATGTAGTTTTGAAACATCATAATATCAGCTCTGGTGGTTTATCGGGTACAGTGGTTGATCCTAAAGTGATTTTCAAAAATGCACTGGAAAACCTCGCTTCTTCCATAATTTTGATCCACAACCATCCATCAGGAAATAAAAAACCAAGCTCAGCCGATATCAGCTTAACCAGAAAATTAAAGAGTGCGGGAGAGTTTTTGGAAATACCCATCCTTGACCACATCATTTATACCAATGATGGATTTTTTAGCTTTGCTGATGAAGGTATGCTGTAGTCTTACTACAATACGGATTAACTCTTCTTCCTTAAACCTTTGCAATCACACCAGATCAACCTTACAGAAAAAACAATGAATAGGATCAATCCACCTGATAATAAATAGTAGAATACTTGTATGGATAAATTGAACCATGCAAAAAATAATCCGGCCAAAATCCAGGCATAAAAGCCAAGAAACGCCATAAGAGATACGCAAACCCACGAATCAGCACATACTTTTTGTCTTAGCAAATTCATTTTCAATGCAAATGACCGCTCTCATTTATAAACGATCTTAAGCGTAATATGCAACTCACGGCTCCATGATATATTACCCGCCCAAATGAGACTTTTCTCACATATTAATTGTTATTATTAATGTAGATTGGTGTCATAAATATCACAGTCATGATTACAGCTTCATCATTAAAATGCGTAGAATGCAATTTAAAATCGCGGATTGTTCAGAATCTGACTGATGACGAATTGAGCCAAATGGCTGAACATTGCATAATTAGAAAAGTATCTGCTCATGAAAAGATCATGAGTGAAGGATTGCCCGCTACGCATATTCTATATCTCAGGAAAGGATTGGCGAAAGTGCATAAAACGGGGCCATACGGTAAAGATCAGATTTTAAAAATAGCCGACCAGGGCAGTTTCCTGGGATTGCAGAACATTATTCACCCAACACTTCATCATTATTCTGTAACTACTCTTAAACCAAGTGAAATCTGTTTTCTGGCAATCAGTGTATTTAAAGATTTTGTTCAGTATAATGGGGATTTTGCCATGGAACTGGTGGATTATATTTCGCAGGAGGAAAGCAATCATTTTGAGCGGTTTATCAACCTTCAACAAAAGCAAATCAATGGCCGGCTTGCAGATGCCCTGTTGAGTTTTTCCGATCAAATATTTAAAAGCCAACAGTTCACTTTGCCCCTCACCAAACAAGAACTGGCCGAGCTAACGGGGTCTACCAGGGAAAGCGTTACGCGCTGCCTTAAAACTTTTAGGGAAAGCAACCTTATCAGAACAAATAAGAACACTTATGAAATAATTGATAAAAAAAGACTGGAAAACATAGCCCTTTACGGATAACGATTTGGGCACTCACTGATACCACGACCAGGCTATGGCCGTCCAGACGGCCATAGGTACCACTACACCCCAAATCATCTTTTCCCGTTCTTCAGCACGTTTTTGCCGGGCCATGGCAATTTTCCTGGCCTCGGCCATTTGTTGTTCATTGCTTGCATTCCTTTCCTGATTCAACACTTCCTCTACCTGCGAAAGATAGTCCTGAGCATACTTGTTATAGGGCTGATCTTTAAGCACTTTCAAAAAATCCAATCTTGCCCTTTCCAATTGCCCGGTATTGAAATAGGCAATACCACGAAGCTGATAAACATTGGTTTTGTATGGGTTCTTTTCAAGACTTCTGTTGAAATCCTCTATAGCCAGCTCATAATCGCCTTTTAACATTCGTGCATTGCCCCGGTCCTGATACAGACCACTATAATATGGCATGATCTCAATGGCAATGGAAAACTGTTGTATAGCCCCTTCAATATTACCTTCTTCCAGAAGCTGTCTGCCCCGAATGTGATGGTCCCTGTATCGTTCAACACCTTGCGAACGAGATTCAATAGCTATTGCCAACATCGCAAAAAGTACCAGAACTGCTTTGACCATCCCTAATTGCATAATTTATCCTAAAGCAAAAATCGTTCTCTTTTATACAACTATACAAATAATTATGAATTTATTCCGGCATTTGAAAAGCTTTTATAATTTTGAATAAATAAAACCCAATGCAATCAAAAACCATAATCATCTTTATTGGTATCGTCATCGTAGGAATTGTCATCTACACATTTAACCAGGTTAATTCCTTTGACCCGGAAGTCCATCGGGAAGATATTAGAAAATGGCAACAGGACAGACAAGCTGTAATGATGGACCCTGAAACCTCGCCTATTCCGGACTCGGTACTGTCAGAATTCACTTCTTTAAAATATTACCCCATTGATCCCGCATATCATGTTGAAGCGCTGTTTGGTACAATTAAAAGAAATGAAAATATTTTTTTAAGGTTAAGCGACGGAGGCACCAGGAGATACAAAAAGTATGGTTATGCTTCATTTGAACTTAACGGAATACCCCTAAAGCTGCTCGTATTAAAACCCCTTGAAAAAAATATGGGCGACCAGCTTTTTATACCGTTTTATGATGAAACGAGCACATTTGAAACATATGGCGGGGGAAGATATCTTGAGCCTAAGCTCGTAAACGACAACACTTTATTAATTGACTTTAACAAGGCGTATAATCCGTATTGTGCTTATGGGAATTCAGAGTACTCCTACCCGATCCCACCAGTTGAGAATAGAATTGGCATAAAAGTGGAAGCAGGGGAAAAAATACCAGATTTTATAAAGCAATAGTCTTTGTAATAGTGTTAAATCACTATTTTTGCCGGCAGACCTGACGAGGTCTATATTTTTATCAGCAAAATCCGAAAAATACCTAATGAAAATCTCATATAACTGGTTAAAAGATTTTATTCATATTGAGCACACTCCAGAACAAATTGCTGACTTACTCACTCAATCAGGACTTGAAGTAGAGGGCCTTGAACACCATGAAGCTGTTAAAGGTGGCCTTAAAGGCGTGGTTTTGGGAAAAGTACTCACCTGTGGCCCTCACCCGAACGCCGATAAACTAAAAGTCACTACGGTAGATGTAGGTGGCAATATATTATTACCTATTGTTTGTGGCGCTCCAAATGTGGAAAAGGGCCAAAAAGTGGTAGTTGCCACACCAGGAAGTACCTTATTTCCTTCCGGGGCAGAAAAGGGCTTCAAAATTAAGAAGGCCAAAATAAGGGGAGAAGTATCGGAAGGTATGATTTGTGCAGAAGATGAATTGGGTATTGGCGCCAATCACGATGGAATATTAGTACTCGACACAGATATGCCGGTGGGCACACCTGCTGCTGATTTTTTCAACCTGGAAGATGATTATGTATTCGAAATAGGCCTGACCCCCAACAGGGCCGATGCTGCTTCGCATTTTGGAGTAGCCCGCGATCTTCGTGCTTTGATCCACAAAGAAATCAGAAAACCTATCATAGATGAATTCAATGTCGACAATCAGGACCTTTATATTCCTGTTTTTGTTGAAAACACTGAGGCATGTCCTCGATATTCAGCCTTAACCATAAGTGGTATTGAAGTAAAACCTTCACCGGAATGGTTGCAAAACAGGCTTAGAACAATTGGTATAGCACCCATAAACAATATTGTTGATGTTACAAACTACGTTCTTTTTGAATTGGGGCAGCCTCTTCACGCCTTTGATGCAAATAATATAAAAGGTAAAAAAGTGGTTGTTAAAACCCTAAATGAGGGGACTTCATTTACTACACTTGATGAAAAAGAGCGGAAGTTAAGCTCCAGTGACCTGATGATCTGTGACGCAGAAGGGGGCATGTGTATTGCAGGTGTGTTCGGCGGGGTGGAGTCAGGCATTGTGGAAAATACAAAAAATGTGTTTTTGGAAAGTGCATATTTTTCCCCGGATCATATACGTAAGACCTCGATGCATCATGGTTTAAAAACAGATGCCGCCTTTCGTTTTGAAAGAGGTACTGATCCGGAAATTACGGTTTTCGCGTTGAAGCGAGCTGCATTGCTTATCAAAAAACTGGCTGGCGGACAGATATCATCAGAGGTTATTGATGTATACCCTGAACCAGTGCAGCCCTTGAATATATCCATGAAATTTGCTAACATAGACAGACTGATTGGAAAGTCTATCGGCAAAGAAAAAATTTTCGAAATCCTAAATAGCCTGGATATACTTGTAGAACAACAAGATGAGCAGGGTTTTATCGCCGTAGTACCTCCATATCGCGTAGATGTAACCAGAGAAGCCGACGTAATCGAAGAAATATTGAGGATTTATGGTTATGACAATGTCGAGCTCAAACCGTATTTATCTGCTGGATATCTTGCTGATTTCCCGGCATTTGATAAAGAAAAAGGCATTAACACAATTAATGAATTACTGGCGTCCATTGGGTTTTATGAAATCATCACGAATTCACTCACAAAGCCTTCTTACCACGAAAATATTAAAGGTGTCAGCCCTGAAGAAGACGTTCGGATTTTAAACAAACTAAGTGAAGATTTGGGCGTTATGCGTCAGAGTCTTGTCTTTGGTGGACTTGAAGTAATTGCACATAATATCAATAGAAAACAAAAAAACCTGAAGATCTTTGAACTTGGCAGAACTTATCATAAAAAAGCGGCAGGATATGAAGAGAAGGAGATATTGGCATTGTGGGGCACAGGAAATGCGGAAGAGGAAAATTGGCAAAGTGAATCCAGAAAATTAGAATTCCATGATTTTTTTGCTGGAGTTCACAAAATAATCAATAAATTTAAAGGTGATTCATACAGTAGCGCTCCTTTCAAAAATGAGTTTTTTAGCTACGGTGTTGAATTAAGCGCAGATGGTCACCTATTAGCAACCATTGGCAAATTACATCCTGTCGTCACGGGCAAGGTTCATGTTGAACAGGATATTTTTTATGCTGAGGTAAACCTGGAGGCGCTATTTTTAGAAGCTGACAAATCGTTTACATTTAAAGAAATCTCGAAATTCCCGGAAGTTCGACGAGATTTGTCACTTGTAATTGACAAGAATGTCACTTTTGAACAAATCAAAAATGTGACTCGCCAAAAAGAGTTTGACCTCTTAAAGCGGGTTAATGTTTTCGATTATTACGAGGGCGATAAAATTGATGAAAGCAAAAAGGCATATGCTTTGGGTTTTATTTTACAGGATGACCGCAAGACACTAACTGATAAGGTAATTGACAAGGTGATGGACCGGTTAATTCAGGTATATGAAAAAGAATTAGGTGCAGTAATACGCAAATAAATATGGACAGAGACAGGTTAAGCACAGAGCTTTTGACACTCGAAAGGAAACTTCGGATGCTTTTGAAGGAATATAAAATACTGAAAAGTGACCATGAAAAACTGAAAGCTGAAAATCTTGACTTGAAACTGCTCGTTGGCGAAAAAGATAAGCGCCTAAA
>DNTA01000177.1 GCA_003500135.1 Cytophagales bacterium
ATAAAACCGCCCTGTCCATCTTCTTCCCTGTACTTCTTGTACCAATAATGAAAAACTGATTTTACTATGCCTTTTTCTTCACAAAACCGCTTTTTGCTCAATCCGCTATGCTGCCATAACTCCACCATTGGGAACATCTCTTCTTTGGTGCGTCTCCTTTGTGTGTTTTCCATCTAAAATCTTTTCCAGCAAGATTAGCAGATTTCTACGATATTTGGTAGATGCAGTTTACCAGTGGGTTACAAAGATTCAATTTTACCTTCAATTGATTATATAAATACTGATTTTTCCAATGTTTTCTCTTCTCAAAAAAAACATTTTAAGAATGTAGATAACAGAGTTGATTCTTTATTGGAAAACACAATCAGTAACAGAAAAAATAATATAAAAGAGTATATAGAGGCTAAAAGACAGGAGATATCAAATCTCAAAAACAGATTCATTGATAGTTCATTAATTAATATCGATACTGCACATTATAAAAATAAAATTAATGATTTGAGTAATAGAATTTCTATTGACTCCGCTAAAATAAAATCACTGGCTTCGGATTCAATAATCATAAATAAGGTTGAATCAAACATGGAGAATATGTTGTCATCATATATGGACAATGGTGAAGTTGATGGCGAGAAGTTGAATTCAGTAATAAGTGTAGATGATCAAGAATTTTCTGATTTTCAATTACAAAATCCGGAAATATATGATAAACAGGAGGTAAAGAGATTGGAACGTTCTTTTACTGAAAATGAGTTAGAAGAAGAATTGAACGAACTAAATGAATTGACAGGTGAGGATTTCAATGCAAATAATTTCAATAAACAACTTCCATCATTGGAAGGCAAAGATGTAATTGACAATGATTTGACACTTGAGAACTCTATTCTGGATATTAATTATGACCTGTACTCAGAAGAGCAATGGAGATTACTGGACAGTCTAAGTCTCCTGGAAGGGGACCTCGAAAAATATAAGGAGAAATTAAAGTCTGATCAATTAAAAGAAATTGAAGTAAAAAGACCTGTAGGTTTCCCTCCACCTGGAGTTTTTGGAGAGCTCATAATGGGGTATGCAAATGGCGAAAATGATCTACTTTCTTTATCCCCAAATGTTGGATATCATATAAACAAATATGTAGATGCTGGTATTGGAGTAGAGTTCTTTTTTTCCGAAAAGTTTGATCCTACTATTACCTATAAACTCTTTACCAGAATATCGCCAATTCCTGAAAACCTGTATTTACATTTCGAAACTAATTCCTATATGTCTAAGTGGTCGCATCCCTTTGGCGAAGGTGTTCCGGGCAGAAATGATATCGAAACAGCAGTACTTGGAGGTATTGGGTTCAATATAAAAATCAATGATCAGATATCGATCAATTCTAATTTATTGAGGAATCTGAATGATTCCTACATAGGCGAACAATATCAACCGGAATGGTTGCTAAGAATGGGGTTGAGAATTATTAAAGATAAGACTAGATATCCCGAAACCAATGACGAACTTTTAAATAGATTACAAAATCATTAATGCTATGAAGTGGCTAATCATTTGTCTTGTGTGTAGTGTTAGTTGGCATTCTGCCCGATGTCAAATCAAATTAAACAGGAGCGAACTTAATCAATCTGATTCGGTATGGAACCTTTCGGATAGTTGCTTTTATTGGAATCCAAAGGAGCATCAAAATGATAGAACACCTGTAAAATTACATCATAAAAAAGTATGCCTGGTTTTAACCGAACAAAAACAATTAGTAGGTACTGCGAATATTTTAATACAAAACCAAAAAGATTCTGACTTGGCTTCATTTGAAGTTGATATCGAATATGGTGTGAACCATATTGAAATTGATTGGGAAAAGTATGGAGCTAACTTAATAGAAGATGAAACTTATAATTTTTTGGTTTATACCAATAATAAGTTGGTTGTAAATAAACCATTTATATATAAGTCACCCAAACCGGATGAGCAACCGGAGGTGAATATTGAAGTTAAAATCATTCAATCCAATTGCGATATGGCTTCTCAAAATACAGCTCTTTTTATTGGTAAAGTCACAGGGGGTAAAGCTCCGTACGAGGTTAGCTGGATGGTCGTAGAGAAAAACAGTTATGGCAAAATGCTCTACAAACCACTCAAGACAGTGCTGCCAAGTGCTAAAGACGTGCATAAGATTGAAGTAAATGCACTTCCTGGTTATTATGTTTCATTTAAAGCAAAAGATGCCTGTGGGCAGGTAAGTAGAGGAGTTATAGACTTTTTCTGTTCAAAAGATGGATCTAACGATATAACATTCTCCTTCCAGAAAGTAAAAACAGATAAAGACGCCCATTATGGCGACTAAATTTTACAAAATGAAGAATATTTTACCCGTCATAAATACAATTCTCCTACTCGCACTTATTGGGTTTGGATACTGGCTTCACTTGCGGGATCGGAAAATTGTATATTTTAATAATCAGGCGCTTTTTGAAGCGTTTTATGGTACAAAATATTATGAGCAGAAATTAATGGAAGAAGAAAATGCTATGAAAATGGAGTTGGATTCACTGCAACGTGTTATTTCTGATATGGAAAATGATACGGAAATTGCAAGTGCTATTGAGAAATTCAGAAACAGAAAGCAAAAACTGGAGGCCGGTTATCAAAAATTATCGGGCAATTATACAGATCAATTGTGGAACCAGATAAATGGATACGTCAGTGAATTTGGTGAGGAAAATGAGTATACATACATTCTTGGGGCCACTGGTAATGGTACGCTAATGTATGCAGGTGAAAACCTGAACATAACTAAAGAACTAATAGAATACATCAACAATAAATATGAAGATGAGCAGTAGGTTGTTACCAGTGTTACTATTTATTCACCTTTTCACAGGGTGTAAAGGTAAGGATGAGAAAAACTTTCTGGCGGAAAGGGTAGTCGGGGATTATAAGTTTAAGATCAACCGTATTCCCTCTGAGGAGTCTGACTTACAGCAATATGTACTTAAAATCTCTAGAGCTGATGAGCAGATAGATTTACTAAACAACAAAGATCTAACAGATAAGGAATTACAACAATTGTTGTACTACTTCAGCTACACCTTTCAAAAAGATATATATCTCGAAACTGAAAATGGATTAAATCCATGTGTATTATACCATTTCGAGCGTTCATACGATTTAAAGGGGAGTAGAAATTTTATACTGGGTTTTACCGAACCTAATGATAATGAACCAAAAAAAATTGTAATTGATTCGCCTGTTTTTAATTCTGGACCAGTAAAAATTAGAATATAAGCATTGCAATATCGATAAGTTAAAGCTATGGGAATGAAAACTACCACGCGCAAAAAAGTAGCCGTTTTATTATTGATCATCTTTTTTGGTCAAATGATCCAGCCTACGGTTGTATGGGCACTTACTTCTGGCCCAAAGCAACCGGAATTTACCGCTTTCGAACCGGCCACAACCACACAAATGGTCGACTTGTTTTCGGGCGACTTCACCTATAATATTCCGCTTTTTGAGTTACCCGGACCCAATGGTGGTTACCCATTCAACCTGGCATATCATGCAGGTATAGGTATGGAACAGGAAGCTTCTTGGGTGGGCCTGGGGTGGTCGCTTAATCCAGGAGCTTTGAATAGACAGATGCGAGGATTACCGGATGAATTCAAAGGGGATGATGTAACCAAAACCATGGCTATGAAACCAAGTGTGACAGTTGGCGTAGGAGGTGGCGTTGGTGTTGAAGTATTTGGCGCCAATGCTTTAAAAGGAAATCTCGGAATGACCCTTTTTCACAACAATTACAAAGGGGTAGGTTACAATATCGATGGCGGTTTTGGATACAGTATGGTTTCCGGTTCGATAGGTTTGAATTTGGGGTTTAGCCTGAACTCTCAGGAGGGCGCTAGTCTTCGACCTTCATTAGGATTAAGCAAACAGTTTTCATATGAGTCCGGTGACTACAGTTCTACTTTGTCATTAGGATTGGGCTATAATAGTCGTTTGGGCTTAACATCGATGACACTTAATTCTTCTATATCTCAATTTGTGAACTACACAAAACTTTCTGAAGAGGGCATAAAAAATAAGTCGGAGTCATTCAATAGAGCTTCTTTAAGTTCTTCACTTTCGCTTTCTTCACCGGGATTTACTCCTTCTGTTTCGGCACCAACCACTAATATTAATATTTCAGCTTCTTTAAATGCAGGTGGAGCCTGGTGGGGGATCGAACCCAATGCCTATATTTCGGGGTTTTACAACGAACAGAAATTTAAAAAGAACGGTTCACCAGTGTCTTACCCGGCATATGGTTATCTCAACTATCAACATGCCACCGATGAAAAAGACCTTATTGATGTCAATAGAGAAAATGATGGACTGATTAATGAAGAAATCCCCAACCTTCCGATTCCGAGTATGACCTACGATATCTTTTCCGCTTCGGGCCAGGGATTCTCAATGATGTACAGGGCATTCCGCAATGATATCGGTATTCTACACGATCAGAAGCTGGAATCTGACTCATATGGGGGGTCTGTTGGAGCTGATGTAGCTCCTGCGGCTTCACATGTGGGGGCAAATCTTGGGTTGAACCATTCACTAAGTTACAGCCAAAAATGGTCGGACAACAATGCCATGACCGGTTTATATACCTACCAGGGTTTTGAGCAAAACGATACATTTGAACCCTGGTATTTTAAAGCACATGGCGAACCGACATCAGTTCCCAATGATGTATACGAGCAAATTGGTGGGGACGAAGCCGTTAAAATGAAAATCAGTGGCAATGGATCAAATGCAAGCGGTTCTTCTATCATAAAAAGCAGGAGTGGCGAACAAACCATGCAGTCGGTGAACAGAAATGCTCCTCGTGTGGCCCGCAACCAATATATCCAGGCATTTACCAACGAACAATTACTCAACAATTCCAATGATGAGGTTTTTAAACTATTTGAAGTAGGAATCGACAGAAGTGCTTTTAACGCCCCTCATCATATGGCAGGTTACATTACTACCAATCCCCAGGGCCTCCGGTATGTATATGCACTTCCGGTTTATAACCAAAAACATGAGGAATACCTTTTTAGTGCCAAATCAAGCAATACGGACGTAAAAAGAGTCAATGTTAAAACCAGAAATAATGAACCGGACTACAAAATAAAAGATACCAACGAATTTCTGGAAAAAACGGAAATACCTCCATACGCACACACCTACTTGTTAACAGCCATTGTGGGCCCCGATTATGTGGATCGCACCAATGACGGTGTTACTTTCGATGACCTGGGATATTGGGTCAAATTTACATATGACAAAGCCGGTGGAGGGCTTTATAAATGGCGTTCACCATTTGCACAAGCCAACTATATTAAAGGATTGTCCACAACAATTGAAGACGATAAAGCCAGCTTTCAATACGGGGAAAAAGAATTGTACTATCTGGCCAGGGTTGAAACGAAATCACATATTGCTGAATTTGAAACAAGCAACCGTTCTGATGGCCGTTCTGCCAACAGCAGGTTCCAGAATACTTCGCAGTTTGGACCGGTACAAATGAAACAATTGGACGATATCTATTTGTACGCGCGAAAAGGTACCGTTAAAAATCAAAATCCGATTAAACGGATTCATTTTGAATATAATTATGAATTGTGTCCACAAACAGAAAACAGTGCTTCGGGCAAGCTGACCTTAAAAAAACTTTGGTTTCAATACGGTAATAGCGCCAGGGGCCAGTTCAACCCATACCAATTTTATTATGAAAATGACAACCCCGCTTATGATATGTATGCCATAGACCGATGGGGCAATTTTAAGCCGTATTCCAATTATACCGACAATCTGTACTTTCCCTATGTAAAACAGGATCCGGAGAATAAAGAGGAGCTCGACCAAAATATGGCAGCATGGAGCCTTTCGCGGGTAAGGTTACCATCGGGCGGAGAGATCATGGTTGATTACGAAAGTGATGATTATGCTTTCGTGCAGCACTTTGAAGCCATGCAAATGACTAAGATTGAATCACCGGCGGACGGATTTACGCCGGGTGATGGAAATTCGGTTTTTGACCTGGATGACGATAACCTTAAAATACGTTTTAAACTCGAAACTCCTATTGATGATGTTGGTCAATCTGTCGCTTCGCAAAGAGCTGAAGTGATGAAATATATAGATAATGATAGGAAGCAGCTCTATTTTAAGTACCGCATAAACCTTCGTAAAAGGGAAGAAACGACCTGGGAATATGTATCGGGCTATGTTGATATCGATATGGCAGCTACCATGGGGCTTGAAAAGGCTTCGGGTTCTGATGATCATTTCACATATGGTTATTTTTATCTGCTACCTGATGAAGGCTGGCATCCCATTTCAAAGCGTGCCTGGCAACACCTCAGAGTAACACAACCCAACCTTGCCAGCATGGCAGGTAAATTGAAAACCACGGGCTCCAACGCAGAGCGCGTGAAACGTATGCGTAGTCTGTTGAGTATCGTAAACGATATCCGAACCATGTTTACAGGATATTATAACTATGCCAATAATAGAAATTGGGGTAGGGCTGTGGATAGCGATCATGCATGGGTCCGGCTGAATTCACCTGACCTGATCAAATATGGTGGAGGATTGCGTGTAAAACAGATCACCATGAAAGACAACTGGCAGCACGATGAAGAGGGGATATACGGCCAAGTGTACGAATATACCAGGCAGGAGAATGGGCAAACCATCAGTAGCGGGGTAGCCGCATATGAACCATTATTTGGTGGAGAGGAAAATCCACTGCGTTATGCGAAAAAATACAATAAGTCAGTACCGCTCATTGCGGATCAGAATATGTTTTTCGAATACCCGGTGAATGAAAGTTATTATCCCGGACCACAGGTGGGGTATTCGCAGGTGACGGTAATGAGTCTGGCCAGCGCAGCTAAAGCTGGTAAAGCATTGGCGCATATTACCCTATCCGATGGTAATACGCTGTTTCCCGAAGGTGACGAAGCCAGTTACGGTACTACCGGTAAAACGGTACATGAATTTTTTACAGCACGCGAATTTCCGGTAATTACCAAAGAGACGAGCAAGACTGATAAGCCATTTAAAGCCTTTAGTCCTATACCATTATTGGGTGTGGTAAGTGTTCAGCAACTGACCACCTCGCAGGGCTACAAAATAGAGACCAACGATATGCATGGAAAGCAAAAGGCAACTTACAACTACCGGCAGGCCAATGATGGTACATTTGAGGAGAGCCCGATTTCCTATATGCGTTATCACTATCAGAATAGACCGGAAATTTACGATGGAAGAAAGGTTAAGCGTGTGGATAATCTGATGGAAGAAACAGATACTTATACCGTTCAAATAAATAACGGTACCAAACTGGGGCCCGGCTCCGGCAACTTGTTTCGAATGGGCCAGGAGCAGGAGTTTTTCTTCGATATGCGAGAACAGAATGCAATGGCGCTCGAAGGAGGGGTAAATTTAAATATAGATGTATTATATATTCCAATCTTTATTGTGATTGTTCCGGTACCTATTACAGCTCCATGGCCCAATGTTAGCTCCGATACCAAAATGCTTCGCTCGGCCGTGGCCAACAAAGTAGTGTTTAAAAGAGGTATAATGACTGGAGTGGAAGCCTACGATGGCGGTAGCAAAGTTGTAACAGAACATCTCAAGTGGGACAAGCTGACCGGGCAGCCCGTTCTGAGCCGGGTGAACAACAATTTCGATGAGCACATTTACAGTCACACCATGCCGGCATACCACCAGTACAGCCGTATGGGGGCCCGGTATGAAAAGGAAATGACATCCATTGACCTTTCCAATATCGTAGCTACGGATTTCGACAACCATTACCGTTTTAGTTCCGGCTTCAAGGGAAGCCTGAAACATGGCGATCTGCTGCTGGTGACACTGGCAGACCAAAAAGTAATGGTAAGAGTAGTCGAAAAGAACATAGAGACCATGCTGTACAGTACTGCCAATATTGCAACTGATACCGGCGAGGCCCTGTTAATTGCTTCCCGATCCAACCAGTTGGATGTGAATACTTTTAGTTATACACGATTAAATGAGGAGTAGACTATGACTTATTATTTGACTAAAATACAATATATAATGCAAATGAAGTGGGTGCTAAGCCTGCTTATGACCTTAGTGTTGAGTGGAATCTTTACCATAACATCTGCACAGGTTTCAATGGATGAGTATTTGCGTTACCAGGAAAAGGAAAGGGATTTCGAAGACAGTATAAGGGCTAAAAATCCTGATATTACACGGGAGGAATTGAAGTCAATTATGATTGATTTTGCCAGAAAGAATGATCCTGTTTTTCAGCAACAGGAGAATAATACTTCGAAAGCAGTTGCCCGGCAACAAATGACTACCATGGCGTTGGATGAAGGGGATGTGCCAAATTACCAGGAGTTTTTGGCCTTAAAAGCACTATATCAAGGTACGGATGGGGATAACTGGTACAACAGAGCTAATTTAAACTGGCCCACTTCTGCTGAGTTCGATCAAATGCTGGTAGATGGTTCTTGGGTGGATGCTGATTTTAATAATTGGGAAGGAATAAATATGAGATTTGGTTATTTTGATAATCCAGATGTTAAAATAATATATTTACGTGCATATGATTTGAAGAATACTTTACCCCTCGAATTAAATAATCTAACAGCTTTGATTGAATTGGATTTGGATTGGAATTATTTGAATAGTCCAATTCCCTCAATCCTAGAAGACTTATCTAGATTAGAAGTTCTAGGTTTGGATGGTAACAATTTTATTGGAGAGCTCCCCTCTTTCATTTTTAATCATGAAAATTTATCTTCAATTCAATTTGGTGATAACAAATTTGATCGTATACCAAATGTTACAGTTCACCTTCCATCTCTAGCAATATTAGATTTATCTGGAAATGAATTTACAGGAGAAGTACCAGATAATATATTAAATATTTCAACTCCAGAGGGGTATGCAATTTATCTTTCTGATAATGGGTTTTATGGTGATATAGCTTCTAAATTAAATTCAGAATACATTTATCATGATTTCACCATTGATAATAACAATTTTATTTTCACTGATATACTTCCAGTGATACATTTGCAAAATTTAGGAGTAATTTATCAATTGTCATATTTTGTTCAGTCAAAAATTGATGAATCAATCTCTCATGTTTTAAATCCAGGGCAATCATATAGTTTAAGTTCAAATATTGATAGAAGTACCGATCCACAATGTAAATATCAATGGTTTAAATATGTAGATGGCATAAATGATATCCCTCTAATACCAGAACCAACGGTTGATGGACATACCTACACATTTAGCAATATTACATCAGATGATAATGGAGAGTATTACTATATCATAATAAATGATGCCGCGCCAGTATTGACATTACAAAGTTATAACCGGGAGATTATAGTACTTGACTGCCCTAATATAATGCCTAATCCCACTTTCATCACAAATGCCGATTGCAATCAGGCAGGAAATGCTAATATAGTAGATGGTTGTTTTGATGGTTGGTCACCTGTAACAGGAACACCCAATAAATCCGGAGAGGGATTTTACATTTGGGGTAAACCTGGAAGTAACAATACAGAAGCGTTGCTCGCTTTTTTTGAGGAACCTTTAGAAAAGGATAAGGAATATGTTATTGAGTTTGATTACAAGGTCAGCTCATTATCAGGATATGATCGCATAGTAGAAAACGCTTATATCGAATTGTCAAATAGTTTGGAATATAGACTTCAAAATGGAAACACAGTCACAGTAACCGAACCAAATGGGGTTTCTGCTATGGCTTCATCTATGGCATTATCGGATTCGGCAAGTATGGAATCGTCAAGCATAATACAAATGGCATATATTATTCCGGGGGCCATAGATCCGGAAAATGTTATTGATGAAGATGGAAATATACAATCAAGGGTTTTGGAAATCAATGGTGCTACGAATACAACAGATTTTGTTAATATTTCGGTTCGTTTTACACCTACTCAACAAAGCAAGTATATGTATTTTTCAATATTCCCAAATGAAGGTTCCGGTTTTCAGGGAATACAAATAAGAAATATAAATTTAGTGAAAATTGAGGACTGTGGACCGGTATGTACAGAACTCACACCTGAAATCAATTACGAAGTCATTGGTTGCTCCGTCAATTTTTTGCCTTTGATAGATAACCCCAACACTTGTACTATTTCCTCCTATGCCTGGGATTTTGGGGATGGAAATACTTCCACAGAACAGGAACCGGTCCATTTTTACGATACGGAAGCTACTTATACGGTTTCGTTTACTATAGAGTACGACTGCAATGATGATTGCGGCTTGCAAGCCGTAACCGTGACAGAAGATATTGTATATGAATTGAATGAGGATCAATTTGAAGAACTGCCCACCAATCCAAGTTATTCGACTATCGATAACGTATTGTCTGCCTCGGTCACTACTTTCAGTGATACCTGGCTCATGGACCTGCACGACAATCAACTGGCCAATAAACATCCTTTAAATAACGGTCAGGAAGGGGTATGGCGCACCGCCGGCAGTTATGTGTTCGATGCACACCGCAAGGCCACAACACCCCAAGTTGATATATCGGAAGATGGTACCTTTACCCTCAATACCTTCGATTGGGGGATGGAAGAACTGGCTATTGTTCCCGGTTGGAAAAAGGTCAATACGCTCACCGAATACAGTCCTTATGGATTTGAACTCGAAAACCGGGATATATTGGGACGTCATTCTGCAGCCGTTTATGGCTATCATGAACAACTACCTGTAGCTATAGGGCAAAATGCTGAAAAAGAAGAATTGGCTTTCAGTTCATTCGAAGAGCAAACCGGAGACCTAACAACCGGCAACTGGCAGTTTGGCAATAAGGAATACCGGTTATGGAAACATGGAATTGTATATTTAGGAATTCGAAATGCAGCAGTAGTCAATTTGCCATTGGAAACCTTTAACGGTGTAGAAACGGTCATGCTGCGCACCTTAAATATAGTGCAGAACTTTAGATTTGAAATAAGGGGAAGAATATTCAGAGATGTAAAAATCATGTGTAAATCGGAGTACGACGATGATCCGACCAAGACATTTCTCGTATTTGACCAATTGATCAATGAAGGACCGTGGTTCGGTAAATTATACATAAGCAAACCTTCGGGAGCGATGGATGATCCAGTTTTCTCAAATGTTACGGCACATTCAGGTAAAACTTCGCTTGCTGTAAATGGGACAAAAACTTTCAGACAGGAGGTAATCAGGCTTACGCCGGGCAAAGAATACATGATCAATGCCTGGGCTTCAATTAATAATCCGGTTATACCTTCACCTGTTTTGCCGGAAGGCATTAAGATATCTTTAACTTTCTACGACATCGAGGAAAATGAATTGACAACAGCGGAACCGGTGGAAATATTACCACAAAAATATATGATAGAGGAGTGGCAGCTTATGGAAGGAAAGTTTATAGTCCCCGAGAATACTGAATACTTCAAGATCACGTTTGACCGTGGCGGCACAGGAACAGTATACTTCGATGATCTAAGGTTGCACCCGGTAGAGGGAAATATGAATACCTATGTATATGATAATGATACCTATCGGCTTCAAGCCGAACTGGATGCCAATCATTATGCAACCTATTATTACTACGACGACGAAGGTACCTTGTATTTGATCAAAAAAGAAACGGAAAAAGGAGTAAAGACACTACAGGAATCCATCAACTATCAGGTTGAAGTGAGTGAATGATTGAAAATAAAAATGAAGTACCAAAAACCAAATAACAATAACCAAAACCCAAATACCAAACAATACTCAATAACCAAATAACCAATGACCAAAACAGGAAAAGTAAATATGGAAAGTTTGGAATTTGAATATTGAGATTTGGAATTTGTTTGGAGCTTGGAGTTTGTGATTTGGAATTTGTTTGAGATTTGAAACAAAAAACCAAATAACAATAACCAAAACCCAAATACCAAACAATACTCAATGACCAAATAACCAATGACCGAAACCAGAAAAGTAAATATGAAAAGTTTGGAATTTGAATATTGAGATTTGGAATTTGTTTGGAGCTTGGAGTTTGGAATTTGTAATTTAAAATTAAAATAAAGTACCAAAACCCAAATAACAATTACCAAACAATACTCAATGACCAAATAACCAATGACCGAAACCAGAAAAGTAAATATGGAAAGTTTGGAATTTGAATATTGAGATTTGGAATTTGTTTGGAGCTTGGAGTTTGGAATTTGTGATTTATTTGGAGCTTGGAATTGGAGATTTGGAATTTTGTTGTGATTTGAAAATTGGAATTTGTGATTTGTTTGGAATTTGGAACTTGAGATTTGGAAATTGACAATAGATCTGAAAAGATCAAATCAAATATGAATTATAAATTATGAGAAGAATTGGTGTTATCGTTTTACTGTTGCTACTGTCTGCTGTGGTGCATGCACAAAGCGCCCGGGATTTATTGGTACGTGTGCAAAAGGAATACCTGAATGTAATTGATCTTGATGCACAAATGAATTTAACAGTATACGAAGGTACTCTGGAAGGTCCGGTATTGTATAGCACTCAATTTTCTCTTTATAAAAAAGGTAATAAATCATTGTATATCTACAGTGGAGGTCAAATGCTGATCAATGAACGAATGTTCATATCTGTAAATGAGGCGATGCAACAAATTATATGCCGGCCTACATCGGACAATACATTTGATATTGCCAATAAAATGATGTCACTACCGGATATCGACAGCTTGTTGACCTTTTATACTGACCTGAAAATTATGGAAGACCAGTCTGAGGTGTGGAAATTGGGAATGGTTCAAAAAGAAGGGATAGTGGATGAATTAACCGTAACCATTTCTAAATCAGACTACACCGTAAAGGAATTGACCTTTCGGTATCGCAAAGAAATGCTGGGCTACGAGCAAATAAGTCGACTGGTGTACGAACATTTCGATACATCACCTGAACTCAATGACCGGTTATTTGACGAAAACCATTTTGTGGTAAGACAAAACGGTACCTATCAACCCACTAAAAAGTATGAAAGCTATGAGGTATACTTTATTGATGAAAACGCGAACTAAAACCAATAATCAATTTACGGCTATGAGAAAGGTTACAGTCTTATTGATTTCCATTTTAACGCTTTCCGTTACGATAGCAAATGCACAGGATGCAGTTGCCCCGGAACCAGTCAGGACAAATCGAAACGGACAGGATCAGGTACAAAACATTCAGGATGAAGACTATGACTTAACTTCTTTGTCAGACGGTCAGATACTACCGGTATTTCCCGCACCGCCCTGCCAGGATGGCGAGCATTATTTCGGTATACAGCTATTGTACGATTTCAGTGACCTCAATACATCTGATAGCTGGAATGTCACCGTTAATGTGTCTTTTCTGGATCAGGGTGTGGCGCAATGGAACGGGGATTTAAGCCTTGACCTGGCCACTCAAACTATTACCGACACGCGGTTCCATCCTGATTTACTTACTTGTAGCGATGATTATGAAATACGTATCAATAGCATATCCTCCACTGGCACGCTTCCTGCCGCAGCTATAATGTTGCGTTTTAAGCTTTTTCAGATCAGGGAAACTGCATTCAATAAATCCAATGAACTAAGCATAGCAGTATCTCAAAGTTCACAGCCGGAAGATATACTATTGGCCTGGTCTGGCGTTCAGCCGGGTGCCTGGGAATACGATGTTGAGTGGGTGTATTTAAACGAACATGAAACAAGTTACGATAAGAATGTCTATACGGCCTTTGCCAATAAAGAAGCGGTTAGGGTAACTACATCATCTTTGCATTATATTCTTAAACACTTTTACCCTGACGGGCAATTGTGGTTCCGTATTCGTGAAGTCGGATATCGACCTGAATATCCCGGATATAGATATCTGGGATATTGGAATTATGTTTCCACACCCTACGAATGCACCAACCCCAACCCTGACTATAACTGGCAGCAGGTAAATACCTATGCTGAAGAAGGCAAAAATAAAAAAGTATTGAGCTACTTCGATGGAAGTCTGCGCAACCGGCAAACACTTACCAATCTAAGTACCGAGCAACAAAGCCTCGTGGCTGAGTCTTATTATGACTATGAGGGCCGCCCGGTAGTCAATGTATTGCCGGTACCGGCCGGTGACAATGTACTGACCTACCACAATGGGTTTAATGACTTTGAAACCCGCGATAGCGAGGTGGCGGCCAATATATCGGATCGTCGTAAAAAGTTTCACTATGACAACGGGTTTCTACTCAATAGTACGCTGGACCAAACCACTGGAGCAGGTAAATACTATTCGGCCAACAACGACATGGGAGGTATCCACCACGACTTTTTGCCCGATGCCAATGGATTTGCCTACAGACAAACAGTATACACCAACGATGGTGGCCAATGGCCTGTTGTACAATCAGGTGTGGGAGAGACCTTCCAAACCGATTTTGGCAAAACTACACGTTATTTCTACGGGCAGGCAGCCCCGGCTGAGCTTATCCGCCTGTTTGGATCAAATGTAGGCAACGCCCCGCATTACAAGAAAAATGCAGTGGTCGACCCAAACGGTCAGGCCAGTATCAGCTACATCGACCAGGAGGGGCGTACCATAGCAACAGCATTGGCTGGTGAGAACCCGGATGAACTGGAACCACTGCCCAGCCTGAATGAAATTCCGGAAGATCAGGTTTCGGTATCATTGACTGAAAAGAATAAAGTGGTAGACCATACGAAGGTAATTGATCACAAAATCCTGAATGTGGCGCCGGCTACGGGCTACACCTTCACCTACAATCTCAACGCCCTGGGTTCGGCAGTAGATGTGTTCGGATGCCAGACCTGTACCTTCGATCTCAAAATAGAAATCACTGACCCCAATGGATTAGCAGTAGACCTCAGCAGTCAACCGGGCAATGAAACCACAAATGGCACTGCATACATCCGTCAAAATATTACAGCAGCAGATTGCAATACACCTGTATCGGTCAACGATATTACACTTGACCTTACTTTTGATGAAGTAGGGGACTATACGGTTACCAAAACCCTGGTCGCCAATGATATTACCCTCGAGGAAATGCGAAGTGAAGTAATTCAACTCACCGAGGTACAGGATAAATTCACAGAAATCGAGACCACCATAGTAATTGATGAGAGCGATTGTGATGTGTGCACGGATTGTCCTGAAAATGCCGGCTTCATAGAAGATGCCATTACCAATATCGCTGATTTCGATTGTAGAAATATCAGGATGGAGATCATACAGGACATTCGTAATGACGTAGGGGATCAGAATTACGACCCCACATCGGAAGAAATTGAAGATCATGAAAATTATTGTGCCTATAGTCTCTGTGTAAAAAACACGGAAAGCGATGAATTTGAAAAACGCCTGACAATGGCCGAGCCCTGGAGTGGCATTTATGGCGACCTGTTGACCAACGATCCCTTTTTCGCCGATGGCGGAGGCCTGTCGGGTGATGGACTGTTGAGCACGGTACAGACGCGACTAAGCGCCATATTATTTAAAATACCATATGACAACGACGGCAATGGCACCGAAGACGGTGTAAACACTTTCGTTGGGAACTGGAATAATGTTAATGATGTTGGTTGGGACGGCAATGACTTTCTGGATTACTATGGCAATCCTGATTTTCTGATCGATGAAAACGGTAACCTCGATCCGGTTAATGGATACCACATTCTTTATTACGATCTTCAGGAACAATACGCGAATGGATTTCTGACCGAAGAGGAATACGATGAAAGGGTAGAGCAGCAACGATGGACCTACTACGTCAATTTCTACCTGGAAGCCAAACGCAAAACGAAAATAAATGACAGCGAATATGCCGATTGCCCCAAAGCGCTGGAGACGCTGGGTGTTACCGATGAGCTGCCAAAAGACCCCGATGAAATACGCGACCTGGGGGAAGACGATTTTGTATATACCCCGGTTTCGGATATAGAATTGAATACCACCATCAGCCAGATTGAGGCCAATTGTGATATTGAACTTTCGGACTACGACAAAAACGTCATCAAAACCAATCTGGAAATTTATTTCAATGAAAATATTTACCGTTTGTTCCGCTTTATCCTTCGCGATGATCTGGCGGTTAGCCAAAACCTGCAGGTCATCCAATCGATATTGGAAAAACCGGAGTATGGGTGCGGACTGGATGGTATAGTGGTAGACGATCCTCAGGAGTGCCTCGAAGAAAGGGATATCCCAATTGACGGAGAGATCTGGGACCCACAACCTATACCGATTAGTGAGGGGGACAACGACCAGGTGGTGGCTACATTGGCGCCAAAACCAGATGTAATGGCAATCTCTATGGAGCTCAACGGCACCTCGACCAATGAAGCAAGGAACACCGGTACACGACTATTATCTGGTGACGGGATTGTGGATAAATCATTTGCGGGCAAAACTGCGGAGAATCAGGTGGACCCGGTATTAAAACAGATCGAAGAAGAAATACTGGCGGAAATTCATTCTGAACGCACCCAAAAGCAAGTGTCGGATCAACAGAGTTTACAAAGTGGCGGCTATATGATGTCCGCTCCTTCCAATCCGCCTACCCCGGTAGAACTGCCCAGTGATCAGCGTGACGCCCTGATAGCCTTTTATAATGCCATGGATGGCGATAACTGGACTAATATACCTGAAGAGCAAAAATGGAAACAAAATGGGGTATTCACTGACGATATTAGTACCTGGTTTGGGGTGACTTTGGATGGCCAGGGGAATGTTATTGAATTGATTCTTATCAATGTTGGAATGTCCGGTGTTATTCCGGATGAGTTATACTCTTTATCGAAACTTCAGGAAATACGCTTAGTTGGACCAAATCTACAAGGTCCAATATCACATCTAATAGGTGATCTAAATGATCTATTTCGAATTCATATAGTAAGTGAACAATTAAATAGTAAAATTCCTGAACAAATTGGTGCATTGACCAACTTAGAATTTATATATATGCCAAGTTC
>DNTA01000176.1 GCA_003500135.1 Cytophagales bacterium
GTAAATGCCTAAGTCAGTAATATTATAAAGTGAATAAGGTTCACAAGATGTTACATGATTAGTGAGGAAGTAAAACATAGCTCTTCGTAGTCCGCGACCGCGAAGAACTGGTGAAACCCTGAAATCTGTGACCCTGCAGAATAATTGGATCATTTCAATGAATTGATGGTTTTCAACTTTGAGGGAAGGCGCAGATACCCTGTTCATAGGTACTATTCAGTCTACGTTTTGTCGCTTCACTACAAAAACTGAAGACTAAAAATAGCGGGATCCATCCTGGAATCTAATAATTCCGATGGCCCAAGTTGAAAACTTGAAGAATTATTACCCCAAGTTACGCTCCGTTAAACTAAAATTGGTCAGGGATTATATAGCAATTGGAGCTAAAGGCTCGACATGTCACAAAAAAATCTCGGGGATTTTTGGAAATTTATGGTCAGGCTAACCTGGTTATCAAATCAATAGCTATATTTAAATGCATATATTTATTAATAATATGTATTTATTATATTTAAAAACATGTAATTTAATATATTCGTATAATTTTATATCTTATTGCATATAATGAAAAGGTTGCCTGATTTTGTAAAAGAGCGAAGAAAAGCAGTGAAACTGACCCAGGAAGAATTTGCAGAACGTGCCGGCGTGGCGCTTACTGTGGTCAGGAAAATAGAACAGGGTAAGACAAATATGAATTTGGATAAGGTGAATCTTGTTTTAAAAATGTTCGGTCACGAATTAGCTCCTGTAAATAGTAAAGACCTAATTTAATGAGGCGGGGTTACGTATATTATAAGGATCGCTTTGCTGGAATAATCACAGAGACGAATGACGGCGAATACGTGTTTCAGTACGACCCTCAATATGTTGTAGACCACCCGGATGATTTTATAACATTCACGATGCCAGTGTCAGAATATCCATACACTGAAAAACGCCTTTTTCCTTTTTTTGAGGGATTAATCCCAGAAGGGTGGCTTCTGGATATTGCCTCTGAAAACTGGAAAATCAATAAAAATGACCGTATGGGCTTATTGCTGGCGTGCTGTCAAAATTGTATAGGTGCTGTTAGTGTAGTTCCTAAAAAGGTAAGTGATGAAAAATAGATGCTTACACTGTTATCAACCAACACAGTACGGTGCCGATTTTCATAAAAAGTGTTCCCTTGATTTTTTTGGTACACCTAAGCCCCCTGAAATAACTTATTCGCTGGATCAAATGGACGAGCTGGCGAAAAAAGTAGTAGAACGAAGTGTTTCAGTACCAGGGGTTCAGCCAAAGTTATCCATGTCGGTAGTAAAAAAGGCAAAGGAAAAAAATGAATCTCGATTGACTATTGTAGGTGCTTTGGGAGGTAATTATATATTCAAGCCACCTACAGCGCAATATCCGCAAATGCCGGCAAATGAGCATTTGACAACATGTATTGCAGAAAGTTATGGGATCAAGGTGGTTCCTTCTTGCATGGTCCGTCTAACTTCAGGTGAACTTTCTTATCTCACAAAACGAGTGGATCGTACCAGCAAGGGCGATAAACTTCATATGATCGATATGTTTCAAATTACAGAAGCCTTCGATAAATATAAAGGTTCAATGGAGAAGGTAGGAAAAGCACTTGAGGCTTATTCCAGCAATACCTTACTGGATATGATATTCTTTTTTGAATTGGCTCTTTTTTGTTTTCTCACTGGTAACAACGACATGCATTTAAAGAATTTTTCTATGATTGAAGGCCCTTCAGGATGGGTGTTTGCTCCCGCTTACGATCTTCTGAACGTTGCGATATTATTGCCCGATGATAAAGAGGAATTGGCTCTTACACTTGGTGGAAAGAAGAAGAAACTTAAAAGAGAACACTTTGAAAGGCTGGGGGAAGATCTGGGTATGACGAAAAAGCAAGTGGAAGCTGCTTTTAAGCGGATGACAAGAAATAAATCCAAAGCCTTAAGCTTGATAAAAATGTCCTTCCTTTCAGATGATATGAAAACTGATTATCGAAATTTGCTCATTTCAAGATATGAGCAATTAGACCTGGATTGAACATCATGCTGTATGAATAACATTAGCAGTTAAGGGTACTTTTGCCCTTCGTAGTCCGCGACTGCTAAGAACTGGTGAAAGCCAGGATTTGTGACCCGGCAGAATAATCGGATCTTTCAATAAATTGATGGTTTTCAACTTTGACGGAAAGCGCAGATACCCTGTTCATAGGTACTATTCAGTCTACGTTTTGTCGCTTCACTACAAAAACTGAAGACTAAAAATAGCGGGATCCATCCTGGAATCTAATAATTCCGATGGCCCACTTTGAAAACTTGCAGAATTATCAACTCAAGTTATGCCCAGCGTAACTTGAGGTAGTTTGGGTAGTTGATGACAATATTTTTTTAAACAACAAAATTCACCCAGGATTTTAGGTTTATTCTTAATATGGTGATTATGATATTTTATTTGTTACTTCACATCTTCTTCCGAGTGGCGTTGTTTGTTGTACTCTTCTACTTTTTCAACAACTGTTTTTCCCAGAAACTGACGCCGGTTATTACGGCAGCTCTCGATACGATATGTGCCGCCAGTGGAGATATCAGGAAAATGAAGAAAAGGATGGCGAAAATCTCAATGAATATCATGATATCATTGTAATGGATACCCACACCTAGTGGTATTAGCAGAACACCTAATACAACAGCTTTAGTACTCGCCGAATTGCGGATGTAAAAGTCCGGTAGCCGAAACATACCAAAGGAGGAGATGAGCATAAACAAGGCGCCTATAAAAATGAATATGGAACTGATGATATCTTTAAGCATCTTTATTATGTTGATTTCTTTTTGAACGGGATAATTGGCAAAGGTCAGTGAGCCTGCAAAAGCTACAAGCGACATGGTAAGCGCCACATTGAGGCAGGCCTTTTCACCCGACAGGATGGAATAAATGGCCAGTACTACAAGAAGGTTTCCTGAAAATAAATCTAACAAAATCACCCTATCGGGCAGGCTTCCGTTATAGAGCCAGTTTGGAAGAAGTGAACGCATCAAATGAACGGGGAGTGGACCCTGCACTGGTTGCATAATTGGCTACTGGTGAATACATGGAAAAGGGTGAAGCCATATTAATTACCGGAGCTACCGGCTGTGGTAAAAGCTTTTTAGCTTCAGCGTTTGGGCAGCAAGCCTGTTTACAAGGCAAGAAAGTATTATACTTTAATGCTCAAAAACTCATGCAGCGGTTAAAGACCTGCAGACAAGACGGTACCATCCATAAGTTTTTTGACAAAGTGGCTAAAACTGATTTGCTTATTATCCATGATTTTGTATTAACAAGACTTGAGCATACTCAGCAACCTGATCTTATGGAAATAATTGAGGATAGGCATAGCAATATTCAACGATTATGGTCTCTCAACGGCCCGTATCAAGTTGGTATGATATAATCGATGAAGAAACAATTGCTGTTGCCATTCTGGATCGATTAGTTAATGCGGCTCAATTAATACAAATCACTGGAGAAAGTTTAAGGAAAAAACTGCAATATTGTCATGCACATGTTCTTTGTGTCAAAAAATTAAACCAAGGGGTCAGTATCACCGGAGAGGGGTCCGCATCACCGGAATATGCACCAGCAAGATTAGCAGATTTCTACGATATTTGGTAGGTGCAGTTTACGAGCGGGTTATCCTTTTTTTCAAATCGTCTAACTGATTTTTGTTCGAAGGTCGCCTGCTTGAATTGAGGCTATTAAACCTTTAATTTTTATACCTGATAGTCTATTAGTAAAAAAAGAAATAGCCAGTTAAATACAACTGACTATTTCTAAGAGTTTAGAATTGATAAGTTAATGGAAAATTAAATCCATAAAACATGAAACTAGCGCTTGAACTTCCTGAAAATATTGCAGTTACCGCAGGGCTAATCCCAATCTTACCTATTTTAATATAGAATCCTACAGAACTCATTGCTCCAAGCCCTGATGATGTTTTCTTATCATAAATATCAACAAATGGAGTTGTTATATTATTAAAAATTGCCTAATATTCTTTAAATGAAAACACCCCAATTGCAAATTCAGATGTTAATCCAAAATGCTTTCTTTTAAGTTTTGGACTAATTCCGGCATATACACCCCCTCCATTAATGACATAGTCAGATGAGTTTGTATTCCCAGGCGCCCAACTCGAGCTTCCCAATTGGTCAGCTCCAACCATAAATGTTGTGCCAACAAAATAATCAATGAATGAATGCTTTGAGTTTGCAACAAACTTAATATCCATACCATTCAATACAGTGTTGTCCCAACTGGCAAGGGATGATTTGAAATCGGCATAATTATCAGAATTCAGGTTATTAAACAGAACTGAATACCCAATTTCTATGCTTAGTTTTATTTTTTGCCCTTTTTCTTGTGATAACAAAATGAAAGGGCAAAAAGTAAAAAAAGACACTAATAGTATTTTTCTCATAGTTAATAAATTTAGTTATCACTTTCACTTACCAAAACTTCCTTCGCTAAATTTCCAACATCCGTGATTAAATATTCTTTTAAATTCCCAATTTTGAAACTTTTCGGATGTTCGTGGGCCGGGGCCTATTTTTTCCCACTTACATACGCAATTCTTAATCTACTCTTTTTTGATTGAGAATTATTTTAGGGCTTT
>DNTA01000319.1 GCA_003500135.1 Cytophagales bacterium
AGGTGCATGATACTTCGAGAACAGTTTCATTTGAGCGGGTTATTCGAAAATTACTCAATGCCCTTGGCCTTTTCCTGGTTCTGATATTTGCCTTCCTTGGCTTGAAAGGTGATTCTTTTTACAAACTTTTCGTCTTTCATGCTTACGTTTACACCTCATGTAACCGGTAAATAACAATAGACACTTTTTCGTAAATAAGGATATACAACTTTTGGCAACAATGATTGTACAGTTTTTCTAAATGATGGGCATGCCCATCATTTAGAAAAGGTCAACTTGGCCGGAAAAAATTTTCGGCAATATGAGATCATATTTTAATAAGTTGATGATGTACCATGAGATCCATAAAATGAAACGTGACTGTTTCAGTAATTCCCGGATCAGCAGGGAATTGGTGATAAGCCGTCATACGGTAAAGAGGTATCTTTCCATGAGTGAGGAGGAGTATAATCTCTTTCTGGAAAAACAAAGCCACCGAAAAAAGGAATTACAACCCTACAAAGATTTTGTAAAATCGAAACTTGAAGTATATCCTGATACTTCTGCAGCACAGATGCATGACTGGCTGAAGGAACATTACCAATCCTTTCCTGATGTATCTCCGAAGACGGTGTACAATTTTGTAATATGGGTTCGCCAGAAGTATGGCATTCCTAAAATATCTGCTGGTCGTGAATATACCATTGTAGAAGAGACAGCCTATGGGAAGCAGGCCCAGGTTGACTTTGGGGAATACAATATGAGGGACACTCATGGGAAACGAATAAAAGTATATTTCTTTTCCATGGTGCTCTCCCGGTCCCGATACAAGTATGTTTTTTTCTCTCAACAGCCCTTTACTGCCACTTCAGCAGTCCGAGCCCATGAAGGGGCCTTCGAATATTTTCATTGCATCCCATCGGAAATTGTCTACGACCAGGACAAAGTGTTTCTCTCTGATGAAAACAAAGGAGACCTTCTGCTCACCGAAAAGTTCAAGTCATATACCCAGGTAAGGCCATTTACGCTTCGCTTTTGCCGTAAGGCAGACCCTGAAAGCAAAGGTAAGATTGAGAATGTGGTCAAATACATAAAGCAAAACTTTCTCTACAACAGGGCTTTTCTGGATATTGAAACCCTCAATGATGAAGTGCTGGGTTGGATGGGGCGTACCGCCAATATGATGCCTCATAACAGGACTAAGAAAGTACCACATAGTGAGTGGATCATTGAGCAGCCGTTCTTGCTTCCTTTTGCTCCCTTGAGCATACTTGCTGATCATGACAGGTATACGGTAAGAAAAGACAATACCATTTCCTGGAAAAGCAATCTTTATACACTTCCGATAGGGAGCTATAAAGGTCAGGGGACGCAGGTGGTCGTAAAAGACGAACAGGGCTATCTGGTGATAGAAGACGAACAGGGAAATGAAATATGCCGCCATGAGATATGCCTTGACAAGGGGCGGATTGTCAGCAATACTGATCACAAAAGGGAAAAAAGCGGCAGCATAGATGAATTATTAAATCAGGTTGCCCAATATTTTGATGATGCACAGAAAGCTGTGGATTATCTGCACAACATACGCCAGGATAAACCCCGGTATATCCGTGATCAACTTATCGCAATCAAAAGTATTCTGGAACAAGTAAACAAAAATACAGCGAACAAAACCCTGGACTTTTGCTGTGAGCATAATGTTTTCAGCGCATCTGATTTTAAGTCTGTTGCCGAAAAATATGTCGGGGATCAGTCCGGAAAGGCACAACAAGAACAGGCCAAAGAAATTATCACAATCAACCGACAGCAGAACCCAGACATACAACAACCTGCAGTCAGTTCAATTATCGATTATGAATCTATCATGAAAAACAAAAATTAAATGGAGAAAAAGCAAAGAGTACTATCCTATTGCCGCCAGTTTAAAATGGGTGGCCTCAATACAGCCTTCGACAATATATTGACCGAAGCAGAGCAAGACCAGATCAGCTATCTCGATTATACACTTAAGCTATTCGAATCGGAAGCTGGACATCGTGAAAAAAGAAATCTTGAAAGGCGCATAAAGGCCGCAAATTTGCCTATATCTCACAACCTGTCCACATACGACTACGGAGTTGATAACGGTTTGCAAAAATCACGCTTAAGTCAGTTGAGAGACCTGAACTGGCTCGATCAAATCTTTAACATCATATTTATGGGCCCTTCAGGAACCGGAAAAACATTCCTGGCCGCAGGACTCTGTTTTGATGCCCTGCAACTGGGCTACAAAGCATATTTCAGAACTATGGAGCAAATCATCTCTACGATCAAAATGAAAGACTTTATCAGGACTGCTATGGCTGACTACAAACGTGTTTATTTCAATTGAAAAGGATACCAGAGTATTAGTTGAAAAGGATACCAGTAGTGATGCAAGATTACTAAAAAAAACACAATTATAGTAGATCGAAGAAAAGTGATTTACTATCCCTTTCCGGGGGTACCCCCGGAAAGGGATAGTAAATTTTCAGCTGGTGCTCGGATAGGGTTTTGCTCTATTTCATTTTTCATTTTCCTGAGCCTTTTATCCACTCTGCAGTTTCTTTGGCCCGATACGATTCACCGTTCATATTGATCAGATAAGCTTTATGGGTAAGCCTATCTACCATCGCTGCTGTCAGCACGGGATCCCCGAATATTTCGCTCCATCGATCAAATGACAAATTGGTGGTGATGATCGTGGTTTTCCTGCCTGCCCGTAGCGAAAGATGGGTGAAAAGCATTTCTGCACCTTCTTTGTCAAAAGAGATATAACCAAACTCGTCGCAAACTACCAGGTCGTATTTTTCAAATCTGTTCTCAAGAACGCGCAAGGTGCGCTGTGAACGGCTTTCTTTGACTTGGGTAAGTAAGCGGGTCGTGGTGGTGAAAAGCACTTTATATCCTTCCAGGCAAGCCCTTATGGCTAACCCAATGGCTATGTGAGTCTTTCCCGTTCCCGGATTGCCCGCCAATACGACGTTCTGGCCCTGGTCAATAAAATCAAGTCGTTCCAGCAGGCCAAGCCGCTCCTGTGCATCAGGCGGCAAGGCACCGGTATGTAAATCCTCCAGGTACTTCTTGTAAGGAAAGCCGGCAGCCCTCATCCTGGCCAATTTACGGTTCTTTTCCCGCTCCTGGAGTTCCTTGTCCAATAATGCCACCAGAAAGGCCTCATAGCTCTGCTTTTCCCTGGTTGATTGTTCTGCTACCTGACGATAATATTTGCGAAAGGCTGGCAGCCGTAATTCTTTACTGTACGTATTGACCATTTCATGTATTTCTTTCAGGGTATTGTTCATGATTAGTTTGCTGTTGAAGTGGAAGTTTGATTAAACATTTTGCTGAGCCTGGCGAGCTGCGCTTTGCTGTGCCGGGCGATCTCATTATCAGGTAAAGTGGTGATGCCTGTCTTTTTCTGGCCGCACAGCGTAATGATCTTATCGGCAGTAACTTCCCTGCATCCCATCTTCTGCAATTCATCGATGGCTGACTGCACTGCTTCTGCCTTTACCTGATTCTGATGCATAAAACCCAACAGTTCAATGAAATCCCGGGGAGCTTCCCTGAAGTGCCCCTGGTATATTTTTCTAATGGACTCCCCTGACCGCTCCAGGGCCACACTGGAGTGCAGGGCGCCGGGCTTTTTATGAAGTGTGTCCAGGTAGTGCTCCAGTGTAATGACCCAATCGTGTTTATCAGTAGAGCGATGATGTTCTGCTACCAGTGTTCTCTCGTCATAACATCGGATAGAATGGGCATACACTTTTACGCTCACCATTTTTCCTACCAGATGATCGGGTACCGAATATCGGTTTGAACCAATCATAACGGTGGCATATTTATCCACCCGGCATTGCTCCAGAGAACAGCAATCGAAGGGAGCCGTCGGTAAGGCGTATAAATGTTCCTTCTCCTTTAGGGCTGACTCCCGGTTGGGATGGGCCTCATTGAGTTCTTTGCATCGGGTTTTAAGCCATTGATTGGCCTGGTGAAGGCTGTCAAAATCATCCCGCCTGCCAAATGCTTTTCTTCGGATGTATTCAACACTACGTTCTACATGGCCCTTTTCATTGCCCTTGCCCGCATTACAAAACCGGTATCCAAACTGATAGTAAGTGGCCAGTTGCAGCAGCGCATCGGTGGGCTCTTTCTCGCTTAGCCCCACAAATTTCTTTACTGCTACCCGCATATTGTCATACACCATTTGGCGATGTACTCCGCCCTGATGCGTGAAAAAATTGACATGGGATTGCTGAAAACTTATTGTATCCTGACGCTCATAGAGCTCGGCATACCGGTAATTGCTGTAAGCTGTGGTAAACACTGCAAGGTAAAAACGCTGTAATGAACCTTTTATCCATAGCTTCACTTCGCCCCAATCAAACTCGCAAACGTCCCCGGGATCATATCGCTGACGTATATAGGCTTCCTTAACTGAACTCCCTTCTTTACCGGAAATGTAATTACACACACTGGTGTAGCCGATCTGAAAACCCTCAGATCTCAACGCCTCATGGATGTCGATCTTTTTCATCAACTGCTTGTGAAGACCCGAAGACCGCTTACGTGCATTGGACTCCAAAAAACCATCTATCTTCGAGGTGATCTCCTCGGTCAATCTGCGTTTGCCGCGACTACTGCTGTCATACTTCGGTGCACTTACTATCTCACTACTGATAGGAATGGTGGTATCACCTGTGGCCAACATTTTCCCCTTCACACCCTCAATAGAGGATTGGTAAGAATCTATGTACTTCTTTACTGTTTTGCGCCCTATATGCAACTCTCGTGCTATCTGACGCTGGGATTTACCCTCCCGGAAATAGTATAAAATTATTTTTTGTTTGGTACTCATTGATATCATTTGTTGCGCTTTGAAACTTAATAAAGTCCCAAAGCTAGGCATCTATCACTGGTACCCCTTTCAATTGAAATGTGGCCCCCCTTTTCAATTGAAATAAACACAAACGACTCCTTAAAGCACAATTGATTGTTATTGATGACATCATGCTCTTTCCCATAGAAAAAGAACAGGCTGTCAACTTCTTCAATTTTATAAACCAGCTCTTTGAGCAAACAGCCTTTATTATCACAACTAATAAATCCCCAAAAGAATGGGCCAAAATGCTTGATGATGAAGTGTTAGCTACAGCTTTGTTAGATAGGTTACTTTACCGATGCGAGGTCATTAACCTGGAAGGAAAAAGCTATAGAATGAAAAATAGAAAAACCATTTTTAATGAAAACTAATAATTACTTTTGACCTGACTTAAATTGTATATCATTGTTGCCATTTTCTGTATATTCCTATTTGCCAAAAAATGTATAATTGTAGTTGCTGGTTACAACTTCAGGGGCTTCCCTTACAAAGGCGTGGAAGTGATGCTGTATGACTACCTTCCGGTTCTGGACTTCCGTCCTCAACCACTAGATGACGAATTTAATAACGTACTAAAGCGAGGGTTTGATATTGTATTCTCACTGTTCGTTATCATATTTATCATGTCATGGTTAACACCCCTGATGGCCCTCCTGATCAAATTGGACTCGAAAGGACCGGCCTTTTTCAAGCAATACCGGTCGGGGAGAAACAACGAGCCCTTCGTATGCTATAAATTTCGCACCATGCGGGTCAACCGGGATTCAGATAAAAAGCAAGCCACCAAAAATGATGTCCGCATTACTAAAATCGGCCGCTTTTTATTTAAGTCCAATCTCATACAAGCTAGTAGCTTCAAAAGTTAACAAACCATTCCAGGTACTTTTCAATCTCTCCACTTAAGAAATAGGGTAGGTTTAATAATCTGTAAGGCTTACCTAATCTGGTTTTTATTTCGTCGACTTTAAGTTCTCCGCCGTAAAATCTTACAGCAAAATGATGTGGGCATCTATCTATAAATTCATGAAGTGATCTTAACATTCCGCTAGCTCCGCTTTTTACTTCTATTGGGATCAACAGGTTTTTAAATTGGTAGACTATATCTACCTCCGAAGATGTCCCGCGATCTTCTCTTACCCAAAATGCTCGCTTTTGCCCCGGGAGGTACATCTGACTTTTTATTTCCTGATTGACAAGTTGTTGAACCAGCTTGCCTCTTGAGCTATTATGCAAATCGTTGATCGACAGTAATTCCTGATGCAGGCCCAATTGATAGTTGACAAGTCCGACATCTAAGTAGTGCAACCTTGGCCTTTTCTTGAAATCTGGTACTATCGGAGGACTTGTCTGTATAGTAGGGTAAATCAGTTCCAGAAGCCTGGCTTTTGATAATGCACCCATGGCTTCTTTGACCTCTCTGGTTCTAAAATTTGAGGCTCCAAAGTGATTTAGGTTGACGCGATTGTCAATTTCATAAGGAGATGTATCCATGATATGGCGAATTACGCGTTTTTGAGTATTGTTCTCCGCATATTTTTCTACATCCTCCTTGTAAGATTCAATGATGCCAGAATAAAGATGCCGGACTCTGGTTATATCCCTTTCTGCAATGTAAGCAGAAGTAAGGCCCGGCATTCCGCCAATAAAAGCATACTCATGGAAGTGGTTGTAAAAAATAGGTAGCAACTCATTTTCAATGGGGACTTCTTGAAGGACGCCTACCAAATCATTTCTTCCCCTTCCTTTAAGGTATTCTTTAAAATTCAAGGGGTGAAGTTCCATGAACTCCACTCTTCCAACTGGGATTTTTTGAACTTTACTCAATCCAATTTCTAACAATGATCCCGTAACGATAATGTCCAAATGAGCATATTCTTCTTTGAAATATCTGAGCATTTCTAAGACCTCAGCTTTTTCCTGAACTTCATCTATGAATATCAATGTACGTAAGTCAGGATTATTTTGTCCACCTTTTGATAGAAAGAATCGCTGGACCAGTTTGCTTAAATTCTCAACGGGAGTAAACAGTTGTAAGTCATCTTTCTTTTCCAGGTTAAAATAAAGGTATTGATCATAATATGTACCGAAATCATTGATGAGCGTGGTTTTTCCAACTTGTCTTGCACCTCTTATTACCAGTGGTAATCGAGTTTCTGATTTTTTCCAGCTCAGGAGATGTTGCCTCAAATTCCTTTCAATCATCATCAAAAAGCCATTTTGTACGATTACATAGGTAAATATATTATGTTTTTGTTAGATTTCATAATCAAAATACTGATGATATTGTTAGATTGCATAGGTAAATAGTGATAAATTGTGTAAGAGTGCATAGGTAATCCCATGATTTCCGGATCAATTTTTAGAAATTGACCGTAGAAAGTTAAGGAAGCCTCTTAAATAAGCGCTCACTCGATATTACTGCAGAACTGATCAATACCCACAAATGATGGATGAAATCATGCAGGTAGATTCACCTAAATTCATATTTCTAAAGAGAATGTAATAATCTTAATTCTTTATTCATTGTTTTCAAAGTCGCGAATAGCAAACTTTTACAAACACCAAAAAGGATTATATAAAATTATATATATACTTATACTTACTATATTTGCCATTAAATTTGGCAAATGACCCAGCGCTATTCCAAATATCTTAAAGAGATCAACCTTCTGGGCGATGTGGTTTCGTTGAACATCGCTTATCTGCTGGTGTATATGTTCACTATCGGAGGGCTGGATACTTTGTTGCGTACCCGCTATTTCGAGCTGCAACTCTTTTTTAATATCGCATGGATTTTATCAGCGTATTTGGTTAAGGTGCATGATACTACGAGAACAGTTTCATTTGAGCGGGTCATTCGAAAATTACTCAACGCCC
>DNTA01000131.1 GCA_003500135.1 Cytophagales bacterium
AGAAATCAAATTAAGATAATGGTTTTTCATGGTTAGGTTGTCTGGAAAAGTGTGGGGCATACGGCTCCAACTTTTCCTAATTTTTGATCTGTAGCAACATATTACAAATATTTCATAGTTGTATATTTTAAGTATCGTGTGTTAAAAGCTGTTCGTAACGGGCAGCTTTTCTTATTTAAAATCCGGAGTTGATATAAAATCACACATAAAAAAAGCCATAACGCTATGTCATGACTTTTTTGGAATACATTTTCCAGGCGATTAAATATGATTATTTATTGCTCGCGTTGAATAACTTCTCCTTTTCTTCTTTGGATAGACTTTCATATCCTTTTTCGGAGATCTTATCTAAAATTGCATCAATCTCGTCTTGTGAAACTTTATCTTTGGCATTGCTTTTCTTTTTCGAGGTTGAACTTTTGGTTTTCCTTTTGCCAAAGGAGTCACTCTTATAGCTGACTTTTATTTTCGATTTGGGTTTAAAAATTCCTTTTACCCAATCCATAAAATAAAACACCCACTTGCCCATTTCGTTGCCGCTGTTCAGTTGTTTGATATAAATCCAACCAATTAAAGCGCCACCCAGGTGTGAAACAGCCCCACCGGCATTTGAGCCGACACTTCCCATGATGCTCAGGAAAATAGCAATAGCGACTAGATATTTGATTCTGACCGGGCCAATTAGAAGCAAATAGAAAGTATAATCAGGAACTAACGTTGCAGTAGCAACAGCTATGGCATAAACTGCCGCAGAAGCGCCAACAATTGTTGATCCAACAGAGATAATACTAATAGGCGCCAGGTTGGCAAATAGCATAAAGGTAACACCGCCCGCAATAGCACCCAGTACGTACAAATTGATCAGTTTCTGACTGCCCAGGTAATCTACAAATACCCGACCGAACCAGTAAAAAATCAACATATTAAAAAGTATATGTAATATACCCGATAAACTATGTGTAAAGGCATAGGTGATAATGGTCCAGGGTTTATATATAAACTTTTCTATCGATCCGGGCAGGGCAAATTGGTTGTACACCACCTCGAAAATGCGATCGGCACCGGAAAACTTTGAAATCACCAATAAGAGTACCATCAATACAAAAACGACAACATTGATGATGATCAATTGGATAAGGCCATTGTTAGGCCTGTTCCAGGCTTGTTTTAATTCTTCTCCTAAGTTCATATTTAGTAAGTCCCCGGATTTTTACTTTGCCAATATTTTACCAATATAAAACCAACGAGCGCTCCTGCCAAATGGGCATAGTGCGCTACATTGTCGCCGGGAGCGCGCTGAATTCCCTGAAAAAGTTCTATACCCGCGTAAATTAATACGAAATATTTAGCTTTTATGGGTATGGGCGGAAATAATAACATTAACTGAGTATTTGGAAACAACAGGGCAAATGCTGCCAGGATACCGAATATAGCGCCTGAAGCGCCCACTGTCGGTATATTCTTTATTCTCATTAGTACTTCCCTTGTTTCGTTCTTCAAACGCCCGACCATGGTAGGGTTGCCGGAAGCATTTTCATATTCCTGCATTAATTGGGCCTCTTGCTTATTATCCAGATTATATATCGATTCATAAAAATCTACATAGCTGCGTGCATCAGGATTAGCATTGAAATTGTCATATGCATCCACTGTGTTTTTGTAATCAAAATATTCTATACCAGAATACAAAAGTCCTGAGCCTATACCCGCTACCATGTAGAAAATTAAAAACCGTTTAGGCCCCCAATAGCCTTCCAGAATAGGGCCAAAGATAAATATGGCAAACATGTTGAAAAACAAGTGCATGAATGTACCATGCAAAAACATATAGGTGATATATTGAAAAGGATAGAAATAATCGGATTTGATGTTGTTCAATCCGAAAATATAAATGATGGCTTCTGAACTCAGCAACTGCTGGATCACAAAAATCACCACATTGATAAGTAATAAATTCTTTACGACAGGTGTTAACCTTCCAAACATATTTTTATTTGTTAAATAGCTGATGGATCGAATCCATATTTAAAATTTTGTACGTATTCGCACCTCTGGGCGAATAATTGGGCAATTCACAGGCGAATAGCTGATCAATAAGACTGATCATTTCTTCCTTACTTAGCCTTTTGCCCGGCTTAACGGCTGCGTTTAGGGCAAGCGCTCTTGCTAATTGTTCCTGACGTGTGGCATCCGGGTCTTTTTGCCTGTCCTTATAGGCGTCTAACATACCTTTGAAAATGCGTTGCCCATCGGATACCGGAATTCCGGCTGGAACACCATTGAGAATTAGAGCTGACTGCCCTCTTACGCCAAATGAAAAACCAAGATCGTTAAACGATTGTTTGAGTTCCATTACGAGAGAAATGTCATTGGGGTTCATTTCTATTGTTTCGGGAAACAAAAATTGTTGGGAACCGCCCTGGGCTTCACCGGAAAGTAAAGAAATATACCGTTCGTATAATATCCTTTCATGGGCGGCTTGTTGGTCCATCATCATCAGCCCCGATTTCACAGTCGTTACGATGAATGTATTTTGTAGCTGAAATATATTTCGCTCCTCCTGTATTTCATTCCCGTCTGGTGAATTTTTTAACTCATTAGCTTTGCTGCTCATTGTTACAAAGCCCTGCTGATCAGGATCTGTTCTTTCTTTGTTTTCGTCAGAAAAAGCCGGCCAGCTTTCTTTTTTCAAAGCCGATTCATAAAGCTGCTCCCAATTTTTAAGATTGGAGTCCTGCCTGGGATTATCAGGCTTTCTGAATTGCTGATAATCCCTTTCTTTAGAAGCTCTCTGCTGATCGTTAAGTTGTTCTTCAGGGTTGATTTTACCCACAAAAGATTGAGGGAAATTCGTATCGAATGAAAAATCCATGCTTGGCGTTACATTATGGGCGCCAAGCGCTCGCTTTACGGCTGATTTGATAAGGTTGTAAACCGTTTTTTCGTCGTCGAATTTAATTTCTGTTTTGGTGGGGTGGACATTCACATCGATATGGCTTGGGTCAATATCGATGAATAAGACAAAAAACGGATACTGATCGTCGGCAATTAAGCCGCTGTAGGCATTGAATACAGCATGATTGAGATATGGGCTTTTTATAAACCGGTTGTTCACGAAAAAATATTGCTCTCCTCTTGATTTTTTCGAGAATTCGGGCTTTCCTACATATCCTTTTATATCGATAAACGCCATTTCCTCATTACAGGTCACAAGTTGTGATCTGTAATTTTTGCCAAACAACGCGACAATTCGTTGGCTCAATTTACCCGGTCGCAGCACATAGTTTTCCAGGTCGTTATGTGTCATTGAAAATCCCACATTGGGATTGGCCAGCGCCACTCTGATAAATTCTTCATTGATATGCCGCAATTCAACCGGGTTGGATTTCAAAAAATTCCTTCTTGCAGGTACATTGAAAAACAAATTTCTCACCCGAATAGAAGTACCACAAGTAGTGGCAACAGGCTCCTGCATTATAAACTCCGACCCTTCAATTACTATGTGAGCGCCCAATTCTTTTTCCTGGGTGCATGTTTTCATTTCTACCTGTGCCACAGCGGCTATGGAAGCAAGCGCCTCACCTCGAAATCCCATGGTTTTGATGGCAAATAGATCATCAGCTTTATTGATTTTAGATGTTGCGTGGCGTTCAAAGCTCATTCGTGCATCCGTTTCTGACATGCCCTTGCCATTGTCCACTACCTGGACCATATTCTTTCCGGCATCCTTAATGATCAATTGAATATCACTTGCACCTGCATCAATTGCGTTTTCCAGCAACTCTTTCACTACGGATGCCGGTCTTTGAACCACCTCGCCTGCCGCTATCTGATTGGCTATAGCATCGGGAAGTAAATTTATAATATCGGGCATGTAGCGCTTTATCTTTGTCTTCTAATTCTAAAAAATATGTAACCGCTAAACAAAACGATAAATGAATACAGCGCTATATTTCCAAAATAAATGTATCCAAAAAAGCCTCCCAAAAATAAAAGTATCAACAAAAGCTGCATTATATCGGTTTTCTGGTATTGACGGTGCCTTTCACCAAAGGCCGATTGGATATGATGGCGGTAATTCTGGGAAGATTTTTTCAATAACTCACCTCTAATTCTCTCGGTGCGATTTTTGATGTCTTCCTTGACCGGATCATAATATCTAGGTTGATAATTGAATCTTTTATGTTTCGGTGTTCTTGTAAGCGAAGGAAATTTCATAACTTAGAGGATATGATTTTTACAAAGTAAGCCTAATTTTAATTTTTTGACAAATCAGTACGATAGGGTATGGGTAAATATTTTTGGGCAATCATTTTTTTCACTGCGGTTCTTTGTTCAAATGTATCTGTAAAAGCAGATCAACAAAACAAAGCCTCGCTTTGGGCCGATAGTGTGTTGCGAAAAATGCCTCTGCAGGAAGCGGTACGACAACTCATTATGGTTTCTTTACCAATTACCGGCCCTTTTACAAAATCCCATATGGATTCCTTACGAAAATTAGGCTATGGAGGATATGTTATTCCGGCACATCAGCGATTTAAAAGGGAATTATCTGATGACACCACACTTAACCGTCCACTTATCAGCTTTAAAACTGAACAGGCAGGATTTGGCGATCAAAAGGGGTTCCTATATCCTTCTGCCAATACTATTGAAAAAGTTAGCGACTCATATATTTTACAGGAGTTGTGGGAAGAAGCCAAACGCCAGCATTTATTTATGGGCGCTGATTTTATGGGTTATCCAGGGTTAGAGGTTGCTATGCAAAATGGTGAATTGAAAGTTTCGACCTATACTGGTGCAGCTTATTCGAAGACTAGTAGTGAAATCTTACCACCCACTCTTCGATTTAAGGGAAACGTTGAATTATGGAAGAACGGAGACCTGGTTTTTGATTGGCTAAAGCAAAATGAAGATACAATTCCAGAAATGGCCGTAATTGAATTCGAAGGGTTGTTTGAAGAAGGCACAAGGCAGGAACGAAGGCTGCAGGATCGTTTTTTTCAAAAATATCTGAACAATATTGGCCCGTCTTATTTGTTCCTGGCGAGGAGTGATGCACGGCAATCTATTGAAGAGCAGTTGGCCATTTTAATGATGGGATGCCACATGTTGCAAAGTGAGGAACCGCAGCAAATTGAAGGCAGGATTTTATCGGCGGTTCAATCGGGCACATTTCCAATGGATGTATTCAGAGGAAAAGTCAGACAGGTTCTAACTGCAAAGTATCTCATCAGAAGTGAAACAGAAGATTTTGAACTCAATTTGTTTGAACGATACTACAACAATTCGGAGATCATTGAAAAGGTATATCTTAATCAGTTGCATCGCGAAGATGAATGTAAATCAAACGACATTCCTTTCCGGCACATTGATCAGGCGTCCTTTGCCACTTTTATTCTTGACCACAGCATGCACGAGGCTTTTGTGCAAACCGTTAATGCTTATGTCGAATCACCGGTTTATTATTTTAACCGCCAAAACCCCAACATTTTTGAAACCTTACAACTCCTTGAACAGCTAAAAGCATTTAATAACGTAGTGGTAGCCATTTTCTATCCACTACAGCTCAATGAAATTGAATTGCTAAGAAAACTATCCGATGAAACCCATTTAATTTTAGTTGATTTTAATACTCTTGATGACGCGCGTTATCTGGTGCAGTCAGCACATTACTACCATGTACCCGACGATAACTATCTTACCGAAGCGCTTGTTCCGCAGGTTTTATTTGGTGCAAAAGGCCTGGAGAAACCCATGAGGTTGTCATTTGATGTTCCAAAAAAGGCTGAAATGGATGCCAGCTTGCTACATCGTATAGATTCGCTGGCACAACAGGCTATTGAAGCAGAAGCATTTCCCGGATGCCAGGTCGTAGTAGCCAGAAGGAATAAGGTCGTATTTAACCAGTCCTATGGTCATTTTACCTACGACCAAATGAAGAGAGTAGATCAAAACGATATTTACGACCTGGCTTCGCTGACTAAAGTTGCGGCCACCACGCAGGCCATCATGTTTCTGACCGACAGAGACATGATTTCGATTGATGATCCGATTGGTAATTATCTTGATGAACTGAAAGGCACAGACAAAGAAAACCTGATCATTAAAGATATTTTGGCACATCAAAGCGGGCTTCGGTCAGGCTTTCCATTCTGGCAGTATACCGTCAGTGAAGAAGAACCGGAAGATTGCTATTACAGCGAGTTTCCGCAGACCAAATTTGATTATATGGTGTCGCCCGGTATGTATGCCAGTCCGCAACTGGAAGACTCATTGTGGAAATGGACCATAGAAATGCCTTTAAGGAGACAATATCGCTGGCGCAGGCATTTACCCTATAGCTATAAATATAGCGACCTGGGATTTATGATGATGTATAAACTTGCCGAACGCGTCCTTAATCAACCCATGGATGAATTCCTGTCACAAAATTTGTATGCGCCATTAGGTATGGGCCGCACATTGTTTAACCCCTTATGTCAATATCCACAATTTGATATTGCTCCTACCGAACTTGATATTTATTTCAGGGATGAACTGGTGTGGGGTACGGTGCACGACCAAATGGCTGCAATGATGGGCGGCGTGGCCGGGCATGCCGGATTATTTGGAAATGCATTGGATTTGGCAAAATTGGGAGAAATGATGCTTCAGGGAGGTTCATATGCCAATAACCACTTCTATGGAAAGGAAGTGGTCAACAATTTTACGCAAAAGCAATTCAAGAAAAACAGAAGAGGATTAGGTTGGGATAAAAAAGCCAAAGACCCCGAGCGCAGTGCGGCTTCAGAATTGGCTTCCGAACAATCCTATGGACATACTGGTTTTACGGGCACAATGTTGTGGGTCGACCCGGAATACGACCTTGTTTTTGTATTTTTGTCAAATCGCGTTCATCCTAATGCCGCAAATACAAAACTAATGGAATTGGATGTGCGTAAGAAAATGCATGATGTCGTATATCAGTCCATCCTGAAATATGGTCAGCCTAAACTGAGATCAAGAAATTAAAAAATGAAAATTGGTATTGTTTGTTACCCTACCTACGGTGGTAGCGGTGTAGTAGCTACGGAGCTGGGCCTTGCGCTGGCCAAAGAAGGGCATAAAATCCACTTCATAACCTATTCACAACCTTCGAGGTTCGATTTTTTCAATGAAAACCTATTTTACCATGAGGTTTCCATGTCTTCTTATCCGCTATTTCAATACCCGCCATACGAGTTGGCCCTGGCTAGTAAAATGGTTGATGTAGTATTGTTTGAAAAGCTTGACCTTTTACACGTCCACTATGCCATACCTCATGCCTCGGCAGCTTATATGGCCCGGCAGATTTTGCAAACCAAACGCTATCATATACCGATCATAACCACACTTCATGGTACCGATATCACACTCGTAGGTAAAGATCCGTCATATGAGCCGGTTGTTACATTCAGCATCAATGAATCGGATGGTATAACGGCGGTATCCGAAAATCTCAAACAGGACACATACGATCACTTTGACATTAAAAAAGATATCAGGGTTATTCCTAATTTCATAGATTTCAGCAGGTTCAGCAAACAGAAAAAGGATCATTTTAAGAAAGCCATCTGCCCTGAAGATGAAAAGTTGCTTGTGCACACTTCAAACTTCAGGAAAGTAAAACGAGTGGAAGATGTGGTAAAGGTGTTTTATAACGTACGTAAGAAAATGCCTGCAAAACTTCTCCTTGTGGGTGACGGCCCCGAACGTATCCGGATCGAAAACCTCTGCCGCGAACTGGGCACTTGTGAGGATATCCGTTTCCTGGGTAAGCTTGATGCGGTTGAGGAAGTACTTTCAGTTTCCGATCTTTTCATAATGCCTTCGGAAAAAGAAAGCTTTGGACTGGCGGCCCTGGAAGCTATGGCTTGCGAAGTACCTGTATTGTCAAGTAATACGGGAGGACTACCCGAACTCAATGTTCACGGATATTCCGGTTACCTGAGCAATGTTGGGGATGTGGATCAAATGACGGAGTATGCATTGCAAATTTTGCAGGATGATAAATTGCCAACATTCAAAAAAAACGCCCTGGACAGGGCCAAACAGTTTGAACTAAGTAATATATTGCCCGAATATGAGAACTTTTATAATGAAATCATCGATTTAACCAAATCGACAGTGGTTTCTTCTTGATTTTTTATTCAATTGTGCAACTTTTTTTAGTTATAATTGTATAGTAATTAATGTCAACGCAACCGAAATACTATGGCAACAATTGTACACAATCAGGCTGATCCTAAAGAGGCGCATACCAAACAACTGTTTAACAATCCAATACTTGAAAAGCTAACGCATACGCATTTTGCCGTTCCTATTACGATATTAACATTGGCGGCAATCTTAGTGCTCTATCTTGGTTTTGCCACAACCGCCCTTAGCGCATCATGGACCATAGGGTTATTTTTCCTTGGTTTGCTCACCTTTACCCTGGCTGAATATCTCATACACAGGCATATTTTCCATATGGCGCCATCAAAGAAATGGAAAGCTTTCGTAGCCTATAAGTTTCATGGTGTTCATCACGATTACCCTAAAGATAAATCGAGGTTAGCTATGCCCCCAATTTTCAGTACCATTTTGGCCACGCTTCTCTTTTTTGCATTTAAACTGGTCATGGGTGATATGGCATTCGGGTTTATGCCCGGTTTTTTAATAGGATACACGGGCTATCTGCTGGTACACTACGTAGTACATGCTTATCAGCCTCCAAAAAATATGCTGAAAGAACTTTGGATCAACCACGGTATACATCATTACAAAGATGATTCTATTGCATTTGGTGTGAGCAGTCCGCTTTGGGATTATGTTTTTGGAACCATACCCAAGAAAAAGAGACGGAAATAAATAATAGAAAACAACCTGAAGTCGGTTATTTGCAGTGACCGACTTTTTTTGTGTTTCAATCTTTTAACATATCTCATTCCTGAAGCTTTTTCAACGACTTCATCAGCTCATGATGC
>DNTA01000133.1 GCA_003500135.1 Cytophagales bacterium
ATGGTGTGTACTTTACGAGGTGGTTACAAATCTATTACCCAATTTCCTTTAGATCACCTATTTAGGTTATATGCTTTTGTAGTGTATTTGATTTTATTTTTGGACTATCTGATGAAAAGTTCAATAATCTTTGAAAGAAACCCGTAATGTGCAATGTAATGAACTTATGTTCACTTCAACTTGTTTTTCTAGCAGATGATAGTAATAAAAGCAAATATGGAACTTTATAGCTCCCAGGAAATGGATCCAATTAAAACAGAAACAAAAACGAGGCAACGGCGTCGGCTTCGACGAAGAAAAAAAAGAAATATATGCCACTATCAGGATAAATCTTTTGAAATGAAGTCCGGACTTTTGAAAAACAGAGATAACAAACCATCAAAATAGTACAATTATTATGGACAAGAAGCTTGCAATTCCAATTTTAAACAATGATTTCTGCTCACATTTTGGAGAAAGTGAAGCCTTTTTACTAGTTGAAATATCAGACAGCAAGGTGGTCGGAGAGGAATATGTGGAGTCTCCCCCTCACAAACCCGGTGCGTTTCCTCTTTGTCTTAAAAACAAAGGGGTAACCCATGTAGTAGCCGGTGGAGTTGGAAAAAGGGCATTACATCTTTTCAATTCATATGGCATTGAGTCAGTTGCAGGGGTTGGCAATCAATCCATCCGCGAGCTTATTGAACATTTTATTCAAGGCGCTTTGGAAGAAAACATAAATGAATGTCATCATGAGTTGTGTTGAGAATAAGTATGAAGCATTTGATATCCTTAAAATTGGATAAGATAATTCAATTTCAATATGGTTTTTGAGCAATATGGCTTTGTGAAACTTTATAAAATATGATCAATTACCAATTTAATACAACGTAAATCAATTGTAATGATTGCTTTTGGACCAGTCCCATCAAGAAGGTTTGGCATGAGCCTGGGCATCAATAATATTTCACATGTCAAAGACTGCACCTATTCATGTATTTATTGTCAGTTAGGTAGGACCAAAGAAAGAAACACCACAAAAAAGACATATTTCCATCCCGAAACAATAGTGGAAGAGGTCAATAATCATTTAAGAAAATTGGATGATAATCATCTACCCGACTGCATCACCATCGTGCCTGATGGTGAACCAACCCTAGATCTCCATTTGGCTGAGGAGATCAGGCTATTGAAAAAATTTGAATACCCGGTCGGCGTTGTCACTAATGCTTCTTTGCTGTTTGACAAAAAAGTAAGAGAAGCGCTTCACCTGACCAATCAGGTTTGTATTAAAGTAGATTCGCTCTGTGAATCAACCTGGAAGCACATCAACCGACCTGCTCCGGAAATTAACTTTAGGCAATATCTTAATGGGTTAACAACATTTGCCGCTAAGTACCGTGGAAAACTGTTCACCGAAACAATGCTTATTGATTCTTTCAATGACAAAGAGGCTGAAATAGAAAAAATTGCTTCTTTCCTGGTTCAATTACAACCACTAAAAGCTTTTCTATTGACCCCAGTAAGACCGCCATCCGAAAGAATGGTTCGTATTCCCACGGATGAGAAATTACAAAGGGCCCAACACATTTTCAGGCTTCATGGATTAAATACAGAACTATTAAAGGAAACAAATGAAAACACGGTTGGCACAACGGGTAATGCATATGAAGATATATTAAATATTTCAGCAGTACACCCTATCAGGGAGGACATGATGAAGAAAATACTGGAAAAAAATAATTCTGAAAAGTACGTTCTTAATTCTTTGATTGATGAAAAACTTATAAAAGTAGTCAATTATCGAGGCAGTAAGTATTATTTGAGATATCATCAATTTTGACTTTATACTATTTCGCTCCTTCTCCATGACCTGCAATTGAGACAATTTCAGATATAAAGTCATCAATTTCAGGCCCTATTCCCGGTACTCCTGAATTTATAAAACCCCTTACGATCATAGATATTGCATCCAATTCACTTATCCCTCTACATCGCAGGTATTCCACCTGTTTGGGTGATATTTTACCAATACTTGCTTCATGACTCATCATTGCGTCAGGGTGTAAAGATTTTAGTCCAGGCACTGACGCTATATTACCCAACTGCTTGGATTCAAAAACCATTCCCGCACAATCGACGTGTGCTTTACAAGGTGCATTACCAACTAACAATCCCCTTTGAATGATGTCACCACCAGCGCTAACGGCCCTATGGACAATCTCAGCGCCTGTATTTTCTGCATTTAAATAAATCACTCCTCCAAGATCAGCAGAAGTAAAAGGATCACTCAAAATAACTGTATGATACTTGGCAGTGGCATTTTTCCCCTCAAGCCATGTAATTGGATTGCTAACCAATTTTTTGGCAGACTTCATGATCACATGGTTTGATATCAAGGTGCCATTTTCCTCTACTACTGCCGCAGATTGATTTTCAGCACATATATTTTCATTCCATTTATGCATCATATGGTGGGTGAAAGTAGCATTTTTTCCGACATGTATTTCAGAGAAGGATACATGTCTTGCCTGGTATGCATCCGGCCTGCCTGCGCATCCGGTTATTAAATTTAAAGATGCCCCATCGTCAATAAAAATAATATTGTAAGGTGATTGAGCTACTACGGGCGATAGCATTAAAAGCGCCGTCTGACATAAATAAGGGATTTTTATTTTTTTATGTACATATATAAAATAACCATTTCTTTTAGTTAGGGATTTTTTTGAATCTCCTTTTTTACAAAAATCCATCCATAAAGTCCTCTCCTTTAACCATTTATACTTTTCAAAAGCATATGAAATGGGCCATAATTCCAGCCCTTCAATCAGTGGATTTGAGAAATAAAGTTGGTCGTCCTGCAATATATATTGCCCTGTGTTAGTGTTTTGAGACGACATTCCGAGTTCTTTGATCAGTTCATAATCGATACTCTCAGCAAAGTTTTTCATCTGGTACCTATTCTATTTTTATCACTAAATACCCTAACCGTCGAGCTCAACAAGGGCGAATTAACAATATATTGTCAATGTTGAAAACCTGTACCAATATACGCTTACTATGTGCTGAAGTGAATTTTTTATCACTATTGATATTGACGACAGCCATATTCATTTAGACAAAAAATTGTACCGGGATTACAAGTCTCATTTTTCGTCGTTCATTCCCATCGCAAGGTCAGAATTAAATCTACCTAGTTTAATATCATCGCTAATGAGCAGCGTTTATGAAGCTTATTTACAGCGCTTTTCTCGCTTTATTTTTTTCAATCCAAAAGGCCTGCTCCTCTTCTTTCTTAAATCGAATGGATATTGAATACCATTTTCTGACCTATGGTGTTTTTCGGTAATAAGGCTCCCTTTTTCCATTCTTTTTAATCCAGAAGCGTTTATTCTTGATTTATTACCGATGCTATTGCGATCTCTCAAAATCCTTTTATGATCAAATCGAATATTTTGTTTGTTGGCGCTCATATCATTACTAAATTGCTTCATTCCACCCAATAATAAAACAACTCGAAACGAACATATGTTCATTTCATTATGGATATATATTGTTTGATTTCAAATGTATTAACGCTTTTCATGTAACCTAAAGAACTAAAGGGCCATTCCGCTCTTCAATTTGAAGATTTAGACAGTTTCGTAGGGATATCAAATTTAACCCTTACCTAACAAACTAAATTTTGAAGACTTTCATCAAGTTTACGTTAGTAACACAGTTTCGTAATGAACAAATAATTCCAATTTGATTTGCTGGCATTCGAATTTCTTTGAAAAGACGAATTTGATTTTTTTGACTATAAAAATCAATTGAGGCTGACCCGAAAATTAACGCAACTTATATGTTCAACAAAATGATTGAAAACAAAAAAGCCCCTGGGGCTTAACAGAGGCTTAAGTGGTGATTCCGCTGGGGCTCGAACCCAGGACCCTCTCCTTAAAAGGGAGATGCTCTACCAACTGAGCTACGGAATCAATCGCTTTGGCTTGTTTATTTAAAGCCTATTGCGTTAATTGGACTGCAAATTTAGGAGGTTATGTTGAAAAGGCAAAACAAATTTTTGATTTCGTTTCTAACTTTATTTTTTACTTTTACAACACTTTGTTTATCAGAAACTTACAAAGAATTAGACAAAGATATTGTGCTTGCCGACTCTTTATTTCAAGCCAGAAAGTACACTCAGTCCTTTGATTTGTATCACGATATACTGCATAAACATTCAGCCTACTCCCCCGCCATGTTGATAAAAATGGCATTCATAAAAGAAGGTCTGTCAGACTACCCCAGCGCCCTTTACTATTTGAACCTGTATTATCAGGTTTCGGCGCAGAAAAAAGTATTGGAAAAAATGGAAAAGTTGGCAGAAACCCATGGCTTATCAGGCTACAACTATGACGATCTTGAATATTTTCAATTCGTATACAAAAAAAATAAGTGGATAATAGTTACTGCCCTGGCAGCAATTGCCCTTGGCTTAATGGTTTGGACAATAATTGAGAAAAGAAAAACCCAAAAAGTTAATGGATCGTTGAGCATTTTTGTCGTGGTGTTTTTGACATTGGCTTTCGTTATGCTCAATTTTTCACCTCAAAAACCAAAGGGGATCATACAATCACCGGTTACTCACATCATGGAGGGGCCTTCTATTGGTGCCGAAGTCATTGACGTGATCAAGGGCGGACACCGGGTCAACATAAATGACCGAAAAGATATCTGGGTGGAAATTGAATGGAAAAACAATCGGGCGTATGTTCACAAAAATCATCTCAAAGAAGTTCGACTTTGATGTATTTTAGTGTCTGATTTGTAAAATTTTATGCTCGTATTTGTACACTTCAGATTTTTGCTTCCCTTTGTGTCACAATAATTATGTATCCTTATCACCTTTAATCAACAAATAAGGCCTTTAGTAAAAATACCATATTTTTTACCTATTTTGGTAAGTGTATTGAGCAATAATAAAGTAGCAGATCAGTAGCGGAATATGAATGAACAGTTACTCAAAGCGGTAACCCGGCTATTTGCCATTGTGGCAAAGGAACGTGTCACGGAAGATGAGCGACTAAAAATAGAGGAGTTTCTTACCGAACATGTAGATAAAAGCCAACTCTCGGAATACCTGGAAATTTTCGACAGGTATAGCCAAACGCGATTAATGAGTAAAGCGCTGGTACATGCCGGGGAAGATGAACCTGGCGGTATTGATGAGGAAACACAAGAGTTTGTGATCGACTGGGCTACCATAATGGAGACCTGCAAACTGATCAATCAGGAACAGACCGAATACCAGAAGCTTTTTTTACTGCTCAAGATCATTGAATTGATACTGGCCGATGAAGAAGTGTCAGAACGACAAAACAATCTCCTTTTTTATATTGCCAAAGCGGTTAAAATTGAAAAAAGATGGGTAGATAAGTTGATCAACTTCGTGATGGCCATTGATGTACCAGAACTTAGCGACCCAAATGTTTTGATCATAGACGATGGTTCTGAAGAAGACTATTTAAAATGCAAACACATTGAAGTTGAAAACATTACGGGCTTCATCGCTTTTTTATACTTGCCCAACCTTGAAACCTATCTTGTAAAATATCTCGGTATATCACCTGTCAGATTAAATGGCATACCGCTTCGAAGTAGAACGGTAACCGTTTTTCCAGCTGGTAGCACCATCAGGGGAGATAAACTGCAGCCAATATTTTACAGTGCGGTAGCCAGTAAATTTAAAAAATCGGAAGAGGGCGCCAAACTTACCCTTGAAGCCAGGAACATTCACTATACATTTAAAAGCGGCAAAAAAGGTATCCAGGATGTTTATTTAAAAGAAACATCGGGCAACCTGATTGGCGTAATGGGCGCCAGTGGATCTGGTAAGTCAACGCTTTTTGACCTTCTGAATACAAAGAGGCGCCCGACAAGAGGTGAAGTAATACTCAATGGACATAATATTTATAATGAAGAACATGAAATTCAGGGACTGATTGGCCATGTGCCCCAGGATGACCTTTTGATTGAAGACCTCACCGTTTACCAGAATCTCTTCTATGCAGCCGAGCTCTGTTTTAAAAATAAAACAAAGGGGGAAATAAAGAACCTCACGAATAAAACATTGCAAAACCTCGGATTGCTGGACATACAAAACCTAAAAGTAGGAAGCCCGCTCAATAAGGTAATCAGTGGTGGCCAGAGAAAGCGCCTGAATATTGCTTTGGAATTGATCAGAGAGCCTTCTATTATGTTTTTGGACGAACCAACTTCAGGCCTTTCATCCAGGGATTCGGAAAACATAATGGATTTGCTCAAAGAACTGACCCTTAGGGGAAAAATGGTTTTCGTTATAATCCATCAACCATCTTCCGACATCTTTAAAATGTTTGACAGCCTGATCATTTTGGATGAAAACGGCTATCAAATCTATTATGGTGATCCTGTTGCAGCTCCTGTTTATTTTAAGGAAATCAACAATATGGTCAATCGCGACCAGGGGGCATGTATCACTTGTGGTAATGTAAATGTTGAGCAGGTTTTCAACATCATTGAAACCAGGGTGGTAGATGAATATGGCAGGTTTACCGACAGAAGAAAAATAACACCTAAAGAGTGGAATGAACATTTCAAAAAGAGGTTCGCGATGCAACCTGCCTCCATTCAACAACCTCAAAAACTACCTCCCACCTCTTTTGAAGTGCCCAATAAAACAAAGCAGTACACTGTGTTTAGCAAGCGGGACATATTGGCAAAACTAAGCAATCATCAATATTTGCTGATCAACCTACTGGAGGCGCCGGCGCTTGCCTTCCTGTTGTCATATTTTGTTAAGTATTTTAATACCCAAAGCGAAAATGCCCACTACATTTTCAGGGAAAACATCAATATACCCACCTTTTTCTTTATGAGTGTTATTGTTGCCCTTTTTATGGGGTTAACCGTAAGCGCCGAGGAGCTGATAAAAGATCGAAAAATATTGGAGCGTGAGAAATTTCTCAACCTATCAAGGAGTAGTTATCTGGCTGCAAAAATATCTGTTCTATTTTTCATATCCATAATTCAAACCCTCCTGTTTGTATGGGTGAGCACACAAATTCTCGAGATACGCGATATCATTTTAAGCTATTGGCTTACATTGTTCTCCCTTTCGTGCCTGGCCAATATCATCGGCCTTATCATTTCATCTGCATTCAATTCTGCCATTACGGTTTACATCCTTATCCCACTCATATTAATACCACAGCTAATATTCAGTGGGGTGGTTTTCCCTTTTGACAAGTTAAATCCTGAAATTACCCGTCAAGACAAGGTGCCCTGGTTTGGGGAATTAATGGCTTCCAGGTGGGGCTTTGAAGCATTGATGGTGAAACAGTTCATGGGCAATGCATATACTGAAAAAACGTATGCTTTTGACCAGCAGATTGCCCAATCGGAATATAAGATGACTTATCTGATACCCGAGCTGGAATTGCTTCTGGAAGAAAGTGCAGCCGCTTTTTATTATGGTGAGGGCAAAATTAAAGTAGGACAACACCTAAGGGTAATAAGAAATGAAATTCAAAATGAGCTCGAATTGATCGGTCAGGATAAATACACACTGCTCGACAAACTCACCGAGGCGAAATTTGATTCAGCCATTTATAAAAATACATGGCAATTCCTCGAAGTACTCCGGAAAATGTATATCAATAAATATCAGAAAGCGCTCTATAAAAGGGATTCGATGATGATTGCCTGGGAGGTGGATGAAGGACAAGAGCAACTTCTTAGCCTGAAAAACAGGCACACCAATGCGCGCCTGGAGGAATTGGCCAAAAATGTGATTACACGCGACAGGATCATGGAAGGTGAAAATACACTTATCAGAAAGATATTCCCCATATATTTTCCCGCCGAAAACCAAAGCGGAATGCTTGATTTCACCTCACATTTTTATGCACCGCAAAAACATTTTGGCGGATATTTTTTCAATACGCCTGCCTTCAATATCTCAGTATTATGGGTATTTATTATACTGCTAATAGGGATACTATATTTCGACATCCTTTCCAGGATTGTTCAATTTCTGGATTGGTTGGGCACTTATATTATTCCATTTTATGTTAAAAGGCAGAGACTTAAATTCAAGAAAATACTAAAGAAAAAATCGAATGCCCGATGATCCGCTATTCCTCGCCGGAAAGCGATTTGGCGATTGAGATATAATATTCTTTCTGGTCGTCCGGGGCATTTTCAGAGGCCTTTAAAAAAAACTTTGAGGCCCTTTTTTTGTCTCCTATTGCTTCATATCCGCGTGCAAGGCCTACAAAAGTAGTGAAATTGTCATCGGGAAACCTTTCCCGGTTGTAAGTGAATACTTCTAGGGCCATTTCTGGTTTCCCGGCTGCAATTAATTCACGTCCATAAAAATGAATATCAGACATAGTTGCAGAAGGAAGCCTGAGAGCGCTATCCATAAGAGAGTTTGCCTCTTCTTCTCTCTCCAACGCTGCCAAGATACCGGCTTTTGTTTTTAATGTTGTAAAGTTCCTTTTACCGATGTACGGTGCCGTTATGGCCGTATTTGCCCATTCCAAGGCTTCCTCTAAATTAAATGAACGCTCGAGGCAAAAATTTGCGGCGGAATTCCAGTTAAGCCAATTAAAACCTGTTTCCCCTCTTAAATCTTCACGGAACTGGTCAACATATATCTTATTGACATCAAAAGAAATATTGAATGGAACACTAATATCTTCCCATTGAAGCGCTAAAACTGTATGATCAGGCATGCGATCGATAAAAGAAAAAGTAAGCCAGTTATGAAAATCACTTTTCCCGGTTTCCACCATTACTCTTAAGGCATCTTCTTTTTCATCATAATAATAGCTTCCCCATGATGAGGAGTTATTACTAAAGATGATGGTCCATTGCTCCTTTCCGGGAATCATGTGCAAACCATATTTCCCAGCTTTGATCGTTTTGCCTTCTATCTTGGCATCGTGCGAAAATTCAATGGTAGTATTTTCATTAGCGCCCGCGCGCCATGGGATTTTTTTTGCGGTTCCAAACGAGTTGTCAGCCATGCCGTATGGCACAAGTTCCCCCCATATCTGCCCTCTTCTATCTTCACCATTTGGCGCAGTGACATCAGGTGAATTATAAGTCACCTTTACCCACGCCGGACCTACATATTGTATCACAATACACTTCTGATTATCCCCACTGGGAGGCATTTGCAATGATTGGGCATTTCCATTTATTAATAAAAACAGAAAGCATAAAAGGAGCAGTGTATTTTTCATAATAATGCATTTTCGGAAAAATAATAAAGATCCGGTGAACCCCGGTTTACTTTTCCGAATTATTTTTTGGCCTCTAAAATTACATAACCCACCCGTTTACCGATAAATCCGCATTAGTACACAGGCGATATTTGGTAGCTTTATTTCAGCTTTTTACCTCCAAAAACACGCAATAAATTATCCTGGGCCGTTTGTAGCGACCTTATATACTGCTGCCGGTTGGATGTATCGAAGAACTTTCCTTCCTCAGCCGCACATTCATTACGGTAATCGTTGATAAAAGCAATAGGGTAAGTAGCAAAGTATTTGTTTTTCATAGGCGCCATTGGTGAAAAAATTTACACATTAAAAATTAGTACGCAATTTAAATAAAAAGATTGAACAAAAATTGTGCCCTTTTAATTTTTGATGGGTTATTTGTGTATGTCGACGAAACCTTTAACATTCCGATCGGAAAACACAATGGTGTAAAAATAAGTCCCGGCGCTATGCGTGCTCCCGTCCCATTTGAAGGCAGGATCGTCTGAACGGAAAACTGTTTTGCCCCATCGATTAACAATAATCACCTCCTGGAACTGCACATTGCAATTATCTTCAGGTATTTTTTCAACACGAAAATACCTGTTTATGGTATCATCAAGATTAGGCGTGAAAACATTAGGTATTTTTATCTCCTGATCAACCGATTTATCCTTCACCACTATGCTGAGAGGCATAGCATTGTTTTTTGGAGCGTAGCAGTTAAAATCATCAATGATGAAATTCAGTTCGTAGGTTTGACCCGATAGATCCTCGCCCAGGTTTTCACAAATAATGGGCCACCTCAATTCGGTATCAACCTGTTCTTTTCCACGAACTTCCGAAAACTCAAACAGGCCTTCCCAGGCCTCCTGATCTTCTAAATACAGATGCAGGGAATCTCCAAAATTGTCAAATCCTATAATTGGCAGTATTAGTTCATCACCTACCTCTACTTCTATTTCACGCAGGTTTTGCTCACCGTTAATAAAAATGTTTGGCCGGACGTTTAATGGAGGCAAAACCGTGAAATTTACTTTAACGCTGTCGGCGTTGGGCAGTTTACATTTATCAAAGTCTTCAATAATAAAGTATGCTGAAAATTCCAGAACTGAATCCTCAGGGGATACCAGATCACAATCAGGCAGCCACCTGAATGTTTGTGACAAATCGCTTCGCCCTTCCAGATCAGGGAAATTGATATTTAAAAGCTCTAAATCTGCACTGTCGGATCTCAACTTAAGTGATAATAAATCCGTAAGATCAGCGTCTTCGCCAAGTATGTTAAGCTTTAATTCTTCTCCAACCCTTACCGACACATTTCTTTCTTCATTACGATTATTCACTTTTACGGCTGGAAGGTTATTAGGAGGCAATTCAATATTAATGGTATAAAAAAGGGTATCTGCATGATTAAACAAACAGGCATCCTCATCTTCAATTGTCATCATAAAGGTAAACGATGTCTGTTCGGAAAAGTCATTTTCCAGGCAATTCGTGTCCCAATTTAGCTCTAATTGAATTTCTCCTGAGGTATTGGTAATGGTGTTTATCCCTATCGGGTACGAACTAATATCAAAATCAATACCGGTAATCTCATAATTGATCAACTCGTTATCCTGGTCTTCGCCGCGAATCGGTAGATTAATAACAGTGCCTTCTGCCACGTTTCTCGTATTGAATGTATTAATGGGTTGCGTGAATTCAGGGTCAAAATTTGGTGGGGGTTCGGCAATGATCGTTAGCCGCATAGTATCCTGAAGGGGCAATGGACAGGTTTCATCCTGCGCTATTACATCGATTATGTAGGGCTCATTTTCGAGATATGGACAATCCGGAAGGCACATTTTAAAAGACAAGGAATCTTCAGGATCCTGTATTATTCCACCTTCAGTACTAAACAAGCCATCCAGTGTAGCCTCGAAATTGACGGGCACAGCTCTTACTGTCATATTTTCATTACCATCATTGTCGAGCACTATAAAATCGATGCATTTCGTTTCTGCAAATGAAAAAACCAATGTATCGGCATCCTCTTTAAATATGGTTTCCCCTTCTTTTTTAGACTTAATTACCGGTTTAAATCCCGGATCAGGGCAATCAATTACCAGCATTTGAAAATCCCTCCTTACTTCACCAAGCTTTTCACCATCGCGGTATTCTTCGCAAAGAACGGAAAACACGAATAATCCTTCGCGATCAGGCGTTACAGTCAGAAATCCATTTTCATTGATTTGTAGAGGTGGGTTCCCGGGCACCTGATTATCTATTCCTATTCCATTGGTCCAGTTTACCGTGGCATAGGGCTTTCTGCTGGCAGGCGGCGCCGGATCATCTGGCGAACTGGCACCTTTCAATGGATCTACAAGGGAATAAACCAATGAATCACCATCCACATCCTGCCCTCTGAAATCCACATAATACAATTGGTTCACACATGCGTAGTCGCTTAGTGGCGGGAAAAGCTGTGGGGTAGAGTTGATAAATGGTTCGCCATTTTTTACTACTGCGGGAAAATCAAGCAAAAAGGTCTGACCAGTAGCCTCGGGGTTAGTAATGTTGGTTATAATGTTATTTCGGCAACAACGCTCCCAAACCAGATAATATCCCTCAGGATCGTCATATGTATTTGCATTCAATTCAATGGTTGATTCGTAAACTAACCGACTGGTCACCAAACGATCGTCGGCACAAATTGGATTGGTATATGGCACAAAGGTTTCTTCAATTAGGTTCAACGTTACATTACGCATAAAAACATCATCCGATTTTCTGAAGATAGTTGCTGTGGCAAAAGGATCTTTTGCCCCAGGGTTACCATTGACCTCATCAAAATAAATGATTAGCCGTACCTGATAACGTGAATCCTCCAGATGGATCAACTCAAATTCACCACCCACAATATGGGTAGCAAACAGGCTACCGGGTATTAAAAACATCACGATGAAGAAAAAGCGTAAAAGATTTCCCATAAATACCAATGTAATGATTTCAAAAATAGT
>DNTA01000231.1 GCA_003500135.1 Cytophagales bacterium
CATGGTTTTGAGTAAATCCTTTTCCAGCGGTGTATTATAGCCCAGATAAAGCTTTCCGTCTAGTTGCAAAGGACGATCAATACCACTATCAGACTTTACCACGAAAGCGCTTGTTTCTTGTTGCATGATGGTCGCCACAGCCCGTAATTGCTGTTTTTCAAGACTGTCGAAATAGAACAAATGTTCGGTTGGCCCGATGCTCAGGTCAACTTCCCCATCCAAAAGGCGGGCCATTGGTTTTTTGGTATAATTGTCGATTTCCGTGGAGATCAGCTCAAGATCGATGCCGGCATCTTCGAAGTTGCCCTGGTGAAGCGCATATAAAACTCCGGCATGAATTACGTTTGGACTCCAGTCTAATGCTATTTTAAGTTGCTTCATTTTTCTTGTCAGTTTTGATTCGAAAAATGAGGCGCGAAAAGAAAGGAAAATTGTCTGAGACAGGAAACTCCTCTATCCCTACGCCGGCATTACCCGGATCAGGTTATGTGGGTATGATCTCAGCCTTTCAGGCACCCCAAAGTTGTTCACAAAGGTAACAGCAATTTATGCTATTTAGCAACGTAACATGTGAAAACTTTTATTGTTTGGGAGGAAATTTAAAAGAAAATTTATCGGTTTTTCCAGGTTTTGAAAACTATGCTGGTAGGCGCTTTTGCCAACACAATAATCGAATGGCTTTTATTATGTTGAAGTCTTTTGATGCTTTTTTGTTTCGATTAGCTACATTTCTGAAATGACCCTCAAAGCATTATTCAACCGCTCTTTACCCTGGCCACTGATAACTTCAAAAGGCGCGTTTTTGGTCTTTAGCGCTTTTACATATAAATCGAAAAGCTCTTTTCTGGCGTAGGGATGTTCGCGTTGCGGGTCATCCTGCCAGGGCAAATCTATATTCATAAGTAAATAAAGATCGTATGCTTGGTTTTGCCATTCTCTTTCAATCCAGGGGTTGCACATGCCATATTTAAATTCACTCCATATCTTAATCACGGTTAGTTCGGTATCCACAAAAAGCAGTGGAGGTTGATTTGCTATCAATTTATTTTCCTGCTCAATCTGCCCTTTCGCTATCGCTAGCAGGTCTTTTTCCTCATAGGGTCGGTCCAGATTACTGATATAATCACGCGCATATTCAGGTACCCTGGAAGCATTGAAGTGGTCGGCAAGTTGCCGGGTGAGTATACTTTTTCCGGTGGATTCGGGGCCGGTAATTGCTACGCGGATCATGCTGCTGCTTTTTGGTTTTCCATCGACTTTTTCCAATGCAAATACCCTGAAACCGCCATGCCAACGTACACGAGGTATAAAAAGGAATAAAAATAAATGCCTTTGACGATGTAGATGATCCCTGCCATGATATCAATCACAAACCAAAAGTGCCAGTTCTCGATTTTTTTCCTGGCAGTGATCCACATAGCCGACAGGCTGAGTACGGTTGTAGCGCTGTCCCAATACGGTAAGGCGGCATCGGTATATTTTTCAAAAAGTGTGCCCAGAGCAGCAATTCCAACAATGGAAATCCCCATGATGATAAGAAACTGATTCAGCTTCAGATGGGTAATGGGAACCTCTCCCTGGTGCTTCTTTCGTTTTTTACCATACATCCAGTAGTACCAACCGTACAGGTTCATGAAAAAGTAAAACACATACAGGCCGAAGTCGGCATAGAGTTTTACTTTCCAGTAAATGAACAAAGAAATAACGACGTGAATAAGCGCCAGGGGCCAGGTGAGCACATTTTCTTTGATCAACAGCCAGACGCATAAAAGCCCAAATGCCACTCCGGCTATTTCAAACAGCTTGAGCTGTTCAGCATATTCAATGATTTCCTGTAGAAAAAGTGGTAGTTCCATAATTTGATAAAAGGTGGCAAAGATGCTAAAGAAATGCGGGTGATTCCAATAATTGAGAAGTAAAAATCAAATAGGGTCCCAGAGCTCCTCCCTTAAAATAATGGAAATAAGCTTCTCGATTGAGCCTGCCTTCCATGACTTTTGGTTTTTGGTGATTACGTATTGACCATTATCGGGATCATATTTCAAAACAGTTCCCGAATTAAACTCTGATGTTCTTAAACCTATTCTTTGCAGCGCTTTTCTAGCCCAAAATTCGGCCTCACTAGCGCCGGGCACTGCAATCTTTCCACAATTGGCGTCGGTAACCAAAAATCGGCCACTGGACCGGTCAAAAGTGGCCTGATCAATCTGAAAAGCATGTTCGAACATTCCATTGAGAATCAGGTCTTCCGGAACTCCATCTACCACTGAACCATCGGGCATGATGAGCCAAAGCCGATCGGCGGTTTGCAGGGCAAGATCGAGATCGTGTGTAGTGATGAGCACGGCTTTTTTTCGTATGTGGGCCAGTCTTTTCAGGCGTTTCATGATGTCAACCCGGTTGGGCAGATCGAGGTGGGCCGTGGGTTCATCGAGCATGATCAATGGGGTATCCTGTGCCAGCGCCCTTGCAATCATGGCCTTTTGGCGCTCACCATCGCTCAATGTACTCAAAGCCCTGCTCTGAAGGGGCTCGAGATGCATTTCGCCAATAGCTAACTTTACTTCATGGTGATCACGGCGGCTAAATGCCCCCCACCACCCGGTATAAGGACTACGCCCCAGTGAAACCAGGCTGTATACTGACATGTTGGACGACTGAAATCGTTCTGTCAATACGACACTGAGCATTCGTGCTTTTTTGGCCGGGCTGATCTGGGTGATCTCTTTCCCTTCCAGAAAAATTTTTCCTCCAAGCGGTGTCAAAAATCCTGAAAGGGTTTTCACCAGGGTTGTCTTACCACTTCCATTTGGCGCCAGCAGGCATATCACTTCAGAACTGCGAAGCTGAAGGTTGAGGTTTTCTGAAATTACCTTCACGTTTTTTCCCGGATAACCTGTCACCAATGATTCGGTATGTAAAAAGCGCCCCACTAAAATGCTCCTTTTAAGTTTTTACTACCCAATATCACCATGATCACCACAGGAGAGCCAATTAAAGCGGTGATCGCGTTGATCGGAAGCGTATACTGGCTACCTGGCAATTGGGCAATGATATCGCAAAACACGGCTATAATTGCTCCTATCAAAGCGCTGAAAGGGATCATTAGTTTGTGGTCGGTATCGCGGATAATGGCCCGCGCTAAATGAGGCACAGCGATACCGACAAAACCGATAGGTCCGCAAAAAGCCGTGGTGACCCCGGCCAAAAGCGCTGTGACCAGAATGATACTCACACGAGCCCGTCGCACGTGTACTCCCATACTGATCGCGTATTGGTCGCCCAACAACATAGTATTGAGAATTTTGGATAGGATCATGGATAAAATAAAGCCTGACATGGCGACCCAAAAGAAAATATTGATCATCGACCAACTAACACTGTCGAAGCTGCCAAATGTCCAGATCAGAAAGTCTCGAATGGCCTCGGGAGCGCTGAAATACTGCCAAATGCTGACCAATGACAGGGTGATATTGCCCACCATGATGCCAACAATGAGCAAAACCACATTATCGGTAACCCGAAAAGAGACAAATAATATTATGAACAATACTACCGTAGCCCCCAGAAAGGCAAATATGAACACCAGCCAATGTGCTGTTACACCAAGTTGTTGCAATGCGTATATGCCTGTGGCAAAACCTCCTCCCAATACTAAAAATGCAACACCAAGACTGGCGCCTGAAGTGATGCCCAAAACTGATGGCCCGGCTAGTGGATTACGAAATAGCGTTTGCATATGTAGTCCGGCCACTGATAAACTTACCCCGGCCAAAACGGCCGTTAAAGCACGTGGCATACGTATATCCCAAATGATGCTTTGCCAGGTTGGGTCTGCCCCCGATGCCGACCAAATTGCCAGCCAGATCTGATCTAAAGGAATGTACACAGAACCAATCATAATGCTGCTGATGATCAACAACACCAACAATGCGAACAACCAGATAAAATGCTTCAACCAACTACTGCGATATGAAATGCTATTGTCTGTCAATCCCGTATTATTTTAACCTTTTAAAATATTTGAGTTGATGGCCGGGCAATTTCTCGGGATGGAAAATATAAGCCAGATCAGCCAGCACTTCGTTAGGATATATCAATCCGCTTTCAAAATAATCATTCCCGCCAAATTCATTAACCCGCGCTGTATTATTGTATACCCGGTGTTCTTTGAATGCTTTAAAATTGACATATCTTTCATCTGTTTCCCGCATCAAATTCAGCGAGCTCATTGAGCCGGGGTTTAACCAAACATCCGCATCTAACGCGGTGGCATATACCGATTCAAAATCCAGCGGAAGTGCGCCGGTTTTCCGATCTTCATGCCATAAATAATGTCCTCCTGCATCTTTAATAAGTTGGGACATATAACTTTTACCCCCGGCAACAAACCATGTACCCTTGTAGGGAGCATTGATCATCACATCAGGACCGGAATTATGAAGCTCTTTCAACCTTGATTTCAGGGCGTCATACTCTTTTTCGATTGTAACAAAAATAGAGTCCGCTTTTTCACGTTGGTTAAAGGCCATTCCAAATGCTTTGATCCATTCTGCCCTACCCAGTGGATGATTTTCCATCCAGGCATTGATGGTAAGGAGGGCGATGTTTTTCTCGATAATAAACGGATAGCTATCCAGCACATTTTGATCTCCTGAAATGATCATCAGGTCTGGCTTAAGTGATATTAGCAATTCCTTGTTTATGCTCTGCCCAAACCCGAGTTCTGCAATAGCGCCTGAGTCCACTCCTTTTTGAATTGCGGAACTAAAGAAATAAGACCTGTTAGATATCCCGACAATTCTATTTTGGAGTCCGAGCGCTTCAAGCATGGCGGCATGCGGTGCAGAAAGCGCCACAACTCTTTTACAATTATTCGGTATAACATTCCACGATTTCAACTTTTCAGAATCTGAATTTAATTGATAAAAAGTGGTATCGGGGATTTCATTGAGGGCGTTGATAACCGCTAATTCACTACCAGTGTTTTTTTGTAGCAACAAAAAATTGTGAGCATACTTCATTTTTGATTTCAATCCACCAGCCACCTGGTCGATATTATCTTTTTTCCTGTCGGATTTGCAGGCTCCCAGGGCGAGGACGATGATCAGTAAGAAATAAATTAATCTCATTGACATTCTGAGTTTTCTTGAATCGGTAGTATAAATATTGGCCCGAAATGGGGCATGCAAATTAACAACTTTTTGATCAGCAGTAGAAGTGAATATGGCCATTGATGTGGCGAAATGAAAAAAGCTACTGTGAAATGGGCTTTAAACACCCTTAAAAAGTAAATACTCAAAACTAAGGTATGATTATCCTGATTTATTCCTGGTCAATCGTGAATAATGACTTATAAACTGAAAGTTATTGATCTATAATACTTTGCACATCTCCATTTCCAAGAGTGGAAAATTCCTTGGTTTTTCCATGTTATTGCACGCCGTACAAGTCCATGAGGTAGGGCCTTATATCAGGGCAAATTATCACAGTATAAAGAAACGCCTCGAAGTATACTTACAGGAAACCGCTCCTGTCTGGCAAGGGTTAGCTAACCACCACAAGAAAGTCTTTCATCTTCGTTAGTGATGCTGGAGCGCAATGTAAATAGCGATTTTCACAAGGTATCTGATAATAGCCTTTAAAGAAAATTTAATACTGGAGTTTGAACTATAAAACCGGTTTAAGCAATAAGGGATGTAACACTACACGGGTTAGGATTTGTATGTTTGGGGCCTTTAGCCGTATCAAATGCAGATTGGGGATACATGTAAAAATGGGTGGGTTGTTTCCTCGAGAAAAGCAAGCGATAAAAGGCAGGCCTATTCACAAATTGCCTGACCTATGGGCAAGCAATACCACACATGCATTGTTTTTGAAAAAGTTAATGCAGCAAGTGGCATACAAGCCGAAATATCATTTCCTTTATAGGTAAAAGTTTTCTCGCGCATTATGCGGTTGGTTTTGTGTTATGATTTGAACATCATAAGGGCGTTGGCCCGGTAATGTGGTTACTTCCAAAGTGAGTTGGCTACCTGAACGGCTAAACTCCGCCGGATACCATACGTCAAAATTACTCAATAGTGATTGATCCGGTTCTTGTTCCGCGTTGGAATGACGGTAATTTTATAACTTGCTAGCAATAACGCGCGGGTCGTGCCGGTTTTGTTTACCCGATATATAATTACCTTCCAGCTTTCGGTTTCGAAACGATCTTGCGATTTTACAACTGTCACTTGGATCAAGCTTTTGTCGCCACTCATTGTCTTTCGTCGGGATGTCGCCAGGGTTGGCTGCAATAAAATTGACACCATGGGTTGATAAATATTCCTGCAATATAAAACCTGAAAAACCAGACTCGTAGGCGGCAATATGGGTGTCCCCCGGAATATTCCTTCGTATTGAGGCTACCTACAACCCGCCATTTAATGGCTGCCCAGGCGTATTTTGATCCAGTTGTTCTCCTAATATTTTGATCGTGCTTTTTTGTGGGTACGTCAATTCCAGCGTAGATATTTTGCCAGCTAAAATTCAATTGTTTAACCTTTGTTTACATAAGCTTGAAGGATTTAGTTGAATATTTATTACCATTGATTTAAGGCATTTCCAGTTGATGCCTTTTAAACAAAGCATATGATGGGGAGATGTTTTTATTTCCCACAATCAGACTGGGCCCCTGATCTGGGGCAAAGCATGTAATATCATCTCCGGTAGCCAGCCGATTGGCAGGTGCGCCGGTTGAAGGCAGGAAATCAAGGCCGCTGGGAGGATAAAATTATCTGAACTACATATAATTGGCCGAGGCAAGAAAACAGATTGTTAACAAACAAAAGATAGCAGAAGCGCTACTCTGTCATGATATCATCCATTTTTAAGGTCACGACCGTTCCTAGGCTTCTTAGACGTTCCATATCCATCTGCGAAACATCCCCATATATAGTCACTATTATGGGTTTGCCTTTAATGCTATCATCGTAAAAAGATTGAATATCCCCAAATTGAAGATCAGGATAGTGTTTGAATGCCGATTCATTTGGGTCTTCTTTGAATCCTGTTTTTAGATAAATTTCAAGTTGAGTGGAAATCTGTCGGAAATCCGGTTTGGTAGAACCCGAACTTAGCATCAACCCTTCGCGAAGTTTTGAAATGCGATTTTCATAAACAGGCATTTCACGGATCAAATCCAGTACTACCTGCACGGCATCTACCGTTTTGTCAGCCTGGGAACCGGTAAACAAAACCAGTCTACCGGATTTCTCCGGTTCATACTCCGGGTCTACATAATCTCCCATGGCAGCATAAGCCAGGGAACGAAGTTCTCGGACTTCCTGGAATAATAACCCTGACAAACTGTTGGTGTAGTAGGCTTTGAACGCTTCCTTTTTATAAAAATCCTGGTAGTTAAGTTGTTCCCCTTTCACGATGTAGTATACGTAGCTTTGTATCGCTTTTTTATCATTTACCAGGAAAATAGTGGTCTGCTCGGGCGTTGTGGACTCTTTAAAGGAGTATTTATTCTCGGTGTTTTTCTTAAAAAATGGGTTTGCCAGGAAAAATTGCTCAATTTCTTTCTGCTTGATTTGTCCGGCATAATGGATGGAGTTAAAACCAGGCGCCAATAATTCATTGAGCCTCTTTTTTAATAATTTCGGATTGAGGTTCTTCAGTTCCTTCTTTGATAGTCTGCTTCTGTAGTAGGATTGATCCCGGAACAAGCCATACAAATAAAGAATATATCCACCTGTGGAGGGGTCGTTATTATTTACTTTATCAACAGTAACGCGTTGATTGTACAGGAGGTCAATGGTATTGTCCGTGGGGCTAAAATCTTCAAGCAAATGCTGTGTTAATTCAAGAATTTCCGGAAGATTTGTATCCAGGCCTGTAACTTTGAGGTTAAATGAATTGTAGTCACAAGATGTGGAGTATGATCCTCCCAATCGGGCAAATTCTTTTTTCAATCCCTGAGGTGAATATTTTGAAGTGCCCGATAAATCCAGGGCATCCGCTAAGGGTTTGAGTACCGCATCGCTCTCGAGGCCCCGGGCAATACTCAATCTGAGGGTGAATATGTCGTTTAAAGGATTATAGGTGTGAAACAAATAATTTTCCGAAACACTCACATCTTCATTGAAATTGATAAATTTGGGCGTGTACTCGTTTTCCGGTATCTCCTGGAACTGGCGGGCATATTCCGAGGAGGCTTCCGTGCGTGAAGGGATGGGCTTATAAGGAGGTTTCTTCAGTTTTTTCTTTCTTGGGAATCCCGTCCTCGAATGCATAACAAAATAATTGTCACCATAGTATTTGGCTGACACATTTTGAATATCGGCCTTCCCCAGAGCGGCTATCTTCTCTGGGTATGCCATCATATCTTCCCAGGATTGATCCAAAATAAAAGCTTTGCCCATAAAACGCGCCCGATCGCCAAGGTCCTCTAACGACAACTTATGATTCTTGTAAAGCGTATTTTTGATTGATTCCAAATAGTTATCCGAAAAATCCCCATTGGCAATTTTTTGAAAATCACCCCTGATCCTCGTTTCAAATTTGCGTAAACTGCTGCCGAAAAGTTTGGGAACAAAAAATATGAAGGTGGAGCCATCATCCTGAAGAAAATTTTGACTAGCGCCGGCATATATCACCTCATTATTCAAGGCCATCTGATCAATAAAGCCTGTTTGATTGTAGTTGGACATCATTTCACCAATTACATCGAGGGCCGGTCGGTCAGGATGGGTTTCCGGTACAAGTTTATAGCCCATAAAACCGGCTTTAATGGGCGTTATTCTTACTTTTACAAGTTCCCTGCCTTTAAAGGTGCGAATAGGATAATCAGGGGATTCAGGCGCTTTACCACTTTTGAGTTTACCGAAGGCCTTTTGTATGTATGGTTTTATCTGTTCACTATCAAAATTTCCAGAAAGGATCAATGCCATATTATTGGCAACATAATAATCCTTATAAAATCTGTACATTTTTGCCAAGGACGGATTCTTTAAATGTTCCACACTGCCCAATACGGTTTGGGCGCTGTAAGGATGGTCGCCATAAATATTTTTATTAACTTAGGCACTTTGT
>DNTA01000011.1 GCA_003500135.1 Cytophagales bacterium
TGGGCCTGGGATATCACCAACTTCGTGTGGTGGGTCGGAATTGGTCACGCGGGAACGCTGATCTCTGCCATCTTGCTTTTATTCCGACAAAAGTGGAGAATGTCCATTAACCGCTCTGCGGAAGCCATGACCATTTTTGCCGTAATCTGTGCGGCATTTTTTCCATTGATCCACATGGGTCGCCTTTGGGTGGGGGCCTACTGGGTACTTCCACTACCCAACACCTTTGGGTCACTTTGGGTGAACTTCAACAGCCCCCTCTTATGGGATGTGTTCGCAATTACGACTTATTTCACTGTCTCACTTGTTTTCTGGTATGTCGGGCTTATCCCTGATTTTGCCACAATTCGCGACCGCGCGACCAATAAAATTTCAAAGCTTGCTTATGGTGCATTGAGTTTTGGTTGGACAGGTGCAGCAAAAGATTGGTCAAGATACGAAACAGTTTCCCTGATATTGGCCGGTTTGGCTACGCCACTCGTACTTTCAGTACACACTATTGTATCATTTGACTTCGCTACATCTGTAATTCCGGGATGGCATACCACGATCTTCCCACCATATTTCGTTGCAGGAGCTATTTTCTCCGGCTTTGCCATGGTGCTTACACTCTTGATCATTGCACGAAAGGTGTACAATCTCGAAGATTATATCACCATCACCCATATCGAATACATGAATATTATCATCATAGTGACGGGTTCGATCGTGGGTATAGCCTATTTAACTGAGTTGTTCATCGCTTGGTATTCAGGGGTGCCTGCCGAGCAATATGCCTTCTTGAACAGGGCCACCGGCCCTTATTGGTGGGCTTACTGGACCATGATGACTTGTAATGTGATATCGCCTCAGTTGTTCTGGATCAAAAAGATCCGAACCAGCCTGGTGGCCTCTTTCATATTATCTATTGTAGTAAATATTGGTATGTGGTTTGAGCGTTTTGTGATCATTGTGACGTCATTGCACAGGGATTATATTCCTTCAAGCTGGGCAATGTTCTATCCAACCATCTATGATGTAGGGGATTACTTGTTCACTTTCGGGTTGTTCTTCACATGCTTCTTCCTTTTTGCCAAATTTTTCCCGGTGATCAATATGGCAGAGGTAAAAAGTATCATAAAAGTACATACTACCATTAATAAAGCAGAAAAATAATGGAAGCAGGAAAAAATTACATAGTAGGTGTATTTAGCGATGAGGACGTGCTGATGAAAGCGATCAAGCACATTCGCTCCAACGATGTGAAAATTGATGAGGTTTATTCGCCTTTTCCTGTTCACGGTATTGACGAAGCGCTTGGTTATAAAAGATCAAGATTGTCCATAGTCGCCTTTTTGTTTGGCCTTACAGGAACTACACTGGCTTTGACCATGCAATTTTGGATGATGGGTGTCGATTGGCCAATGATCATCGGCGGTAAAAATTTCGCCGCACTGCCGACTTTCATCCCCATCACATTCGAATTAACGGTACTGTTAAGTGCACTTGGAATGGTGGCTACGTTTTTCCTGGTCAGCAACCTGAAGCCTTACAAAAAGCCGAGAATATTCGATGTCAGAATTACCAACGATAAGCACGTTGTGGCAGTGGATATGGCTAAAAATCCACTTGACAAATCCGCTATCGAGTCCGTATTAAAAGGAAGTGGGGCAGAAGAGGTAAATGAAAAAGTATTTGAATAATAAATCCATCCAACGATGTTGAGATCATTATATACGAAATTTTTTGTGATCATCCTGGCAGTAACCATGTTTGCCTGTGGGGCAGAAGACGACTACCCGGGGCTTGAATACGCACCAAATATGTACCACTCGGTACCTTATGAACCGCTTACTCAAATCACTAATGAAGAAGAGGGTAAATGGCTGAGCAACAGAGGTGATGACCTGGGAGAGTATTATAATTCGAACCCAAATAACCCACACAACATGAACATGAGGCTACCTGCTGAAAATACTGTCCGCAGAACGAAAGGTGGTTTCTTGCCTTATCGCGTGCATAAAGACAGCCTTGATTTTGCCGCTCGATATGTTACAAATCCTATGGACTCAACCGAGGCTTTGCTTGATGACGGAGAGGAGCTTTACATTACATTCTGTGCCGCATGTCATGGTGAAAACGGTGACGGACAGGGCCTTGTTGGCCAGCGCATAAAAGGAGTGCCTTCATATAAAGTGGGAAGGGTAAGTGAGGTTTCGGAAGGGCATATTTTTCATGTCATTACCCATGGAAAGGGCCGAATGGGTGCGCATGGTTCTCAGATTTCGCAGGAAGATCGTTGGAAGATCGTCGAATACGTTCAATTATTACAAAAACAGAATTAACAAACAGCACATAAATAGTTCATTATGTCGGATCAAAACTTTGTTTTTTCAGCTGCCGCAAAAAGAAAGACGCTACTTATCGGGGTAGCGGGTATAGTCGTGCTTATTGCAGGCATCATTGCACTAAATATGGGGCATCATGGCCACGGCGAAGGTGAAGCAGCTGGACATCATTTCCATTGGTTGTACAGGGTGTTTACTAACCTCTGGATCAATAATGTATATTTTGCCGGTATTGGTGTGATCGGTGTGTTTTTCGTTGCCATCCAATATGCTGCACAGGCAGGATGGTCAGCTTACATCAAGCGTATTCCCGAAGCATTTGGTTATTGGGTGCCCATTGCAGGCCTGCTTACTATTGTGTTGTTTTTTGTAATTAACTATGCAGCGCCGCACCACTGGCACTTGTTCCACTGGCTTGATTCATCGCTTTATGATCCTGACAGCGCCAACTACGATCCGATCATTGCAGGGAAAGAAGGCTATCTTAACCTGCCGTTCTACCTCGGGCGAACAGCCGTATATTTTATAGTATGGTCCTTCATGTTTTTCTTGATCAGAAGACAGTCAGTTACCGAGGATTTAAGCGGCGGCAATGAATATTGGTCGAGGTTAAGGGTGCTGTCCACCGTATTCATTATTATTTATGCAGTCACTTCTTCAACAGCTGCCTGGGATTGGGTAATGTCGATTGATACGCACTGGTTCAGTACCATGTTCGGCTGGTACAATTTCTCAAGCTGGTTCGTAGCAGGTGTGGCAGCGATTACTTTAGTAGTGATATTTTTACATGATGCCGGATACCTACCGGAGCTAAACTACAGCCACCTCCACGATCTTGGAAAATTTGTTTTTGCTTTCAGTATTTTCTGGACATACATCTGGTTTTCCCAGTTCTTATTGATCTACTATGCCAATATCCCAGAGGAGTCCGTTTATTTCGTGGAAAGGCTGAAAAGCGACCAATATGCACCTATTTTTTACCTGAATATTTTCCTAAACTTTATCTTTCCATTTTTGTTCCTTATGACAAGAGATGCCAAACGATTGAAAGTTTGGTTGAAAATTGCCTGTATTGTGGTGTTCATAGGGCATTGGTTTGATTTTTACTTAATGATCACGCCGGGTTCACTACAACAAAACGGGGGAGTAGGTTTAATTGAATTGGGTACTTTTATGATTTTCTTGTCTGCATTTGTGTATGTTTTAGCATTGGGGTTGACTAAAGCATCACTAGTGGCCAAAAATCATCCGATGTTGGAAGAAAGTTTACATCATCATATATAAAAATTAGCGTAAGCGGTAATATTTGAAATATGTTAGGGTTTATTATTACAATTGGGGTTTTATTATTGGTGGTTATTACTTTAATGGTGTACCGGCTTCACAGGTTGGTCACTGTCATGCGCGCCTCCGATAAGCAGGAAGTATCGCCGCAAAGCAACAAAATAAATGCTTTGTTGATGGTATTGTTTCTTGTTTTAAGCTTGGTTGCCACGATATGGTATTCGTACACAAGGTTTGACCAGTACAATTTACCGGTTGCTTCGGAACACGGAATGTTAACTGACAGGTTGTTCTGGATCACAATGGCAATTACAGGTGTTGTATTTATCATCACTCAGGTTCTTCTGTTCTGGTTCTCATACCGATATCAATTTAAAAAAGAAAGAAAAGCGCTTTTCTATCCGGAAAACAATAAGCTTGAGTTCTTGTGGACCATTGTTCCGGCGATAGCATTGACCTTTCTCGTATTGTATGGATTGATAGTCTGGAATAAGATCACTGCGCCGGCACCTGAAAATGCTGAAGTCATTGAGGTGATGGGATATCAATTTGCCTGGAAAGTCAGATATCCCGGTGAAGATGGCGTATTGGGAAAATATGACTTCAGAAAAATTGATGTGGAGAATACATTCGGCATGGATTTTACCGATAAGTATGCACATGATGACTTTACCCCCCGGCAAATACACATTCCGAAAGGGGTTCCGGTAGAATTCAAAATAAGGGCCAGGGATGTGCTTCATAGTTTTTATCTTCCACACTTCCGGGTAAAACAGGATGCTGTGCCCGGTATGCAAACTCGTTTTTCTTTTGTGGCCAATAAAACCACAGAAGAAATGAGACAGGAAACAGGGAACCCGGACTTCAATTATGAGCTGGCCTGTGCCGAAATTTGTGGAAGAGGACACTTCTCGATGCGATACATACTGGTGGTAGATACACCGGAAGAATACGAGGCATGGAAAAAAGAACAACAACCATGGCTTGAGAAAAATCCTGAATACCTGGCCAAGGTTGGTTTGGACAGCGAAGGAAAGCCATTAGCCAAATTAGGGGCAAAATAATACAGAGGTTTAGAGGTTTAATATAACAAGGGATGTCAGAACAAGCACAAGCAAACATCGCGCAAGATGGGCATGATCACGATGCACATGATCACGAACATCACGACAATTTTATTACGAAATACATTTTCTCAACCGATCATAAAACAATTGCCAAGCAATACCTAATTTCAGGTATAATATGGGCTTTGATCGGTGGGGCGTTATCTACAATATTCAGATTGCAACTTGGTTTTCCCGAGGCCAGTCTTGAATGGTTAAGGCCATTGCTGGGAGGATGGATCACCAATACGGGTACTCTTGACCCTGAATTCTATCTGGCGCTGGTAACCATGCACGGTACCATAATGGTATTCTTTGTGCTTACAGCTGGTTTAAGTGGAACATTCAGTAACTTCCTCATTCCATTGCAAATTGGCGCACGCGATATGGCGTCTGGTTTTATGAATATGCTTTCCTACTGGTTTTTCTTTATTGCCAGTGTGATCATGTTCGTTTCCCTGTTTCTGGAAACAGGCCCGGCAGGCGGTGGATGGGTAATTTACCCGCCTTTAAGCGCATTGCCTCAGGCGATTAGTGGTTCAGGTATGGGAATGACCTTATGGCTGATCGCGATGGTGTTCTTTATCGCTTCTACTTTAATGGGAGGTATCAATTACATTGCCACGGTGATCAACATGAGGACAAAAGGAATGACCTTTTCCCGGCTTCCCCTTACCATTTGGGCCTTCTTTCTAACTGCAATTATCGGATTATTATCATTCCCGGTACTTTTTGCAGCAGCCCTGTTATTGGTTTTTGACCGTAGCTTCGGTACAAGTTTCTACCTATCAGAAATTTATATAGGAGGGGAGGCGCTGCCCAATGTTGGTGGTAGTCCGGTATTGTACCAACACTTATTCTGGTTTCTGGGACACCCCGAAGTATACATTGTATTATTGCCTGCACTAGGTATAACATCTGAAATTATTGCCACTAACTCGCGTAAACCCATATTTGGCTATAAAGCAATGATCATCTCGATGCTGGGTATTACCATACTTTCATTCATCGTATGGGCACACCATATGTTTGTGAGTGGAATGAACCCATTCCTGGGATCTATATTCATGCTTTTGACGCTGATAATCGCCATTCCATCGGCGGTTAAAGTGTTTAATTACCTGACAACATTGTGGAAAGGTAATATTAAATTTACCCCGGCAATGTTGTTTTCAATAGGCTTGGTATCCTTCTTTATTTCGGGAGGACTTACCGGGATTTTTCTCGGGAACTCTGCCATTGATATTCAACTGCACGACACCTACTTTGTTGTCGCACACTTTCACCTGGTAATGGGAAGTGCATCATTTTTTGGTTTGTTAGCAGGTGTATACCACTGGTTCCCGAAAATGTTTGGGAGAATGATGGACGCCAAGCTCGGCTATATACACTTCTGGTTAACCTTTGTCGGCGTTTACCTCATTTTCTTCCCAATGCATTATATAGGTATAGCGGGCTTTCCGAGAAGGTACTATTCTTTCACCAATTTCGATGCTTTCAGCGCCTTTGGTGATCTCAATGTTTTTGTAAGTATTGCGGCTATTGTAACCTTCTTCGCACAGTTCATATTCCTATTCAATTTCTTCTACAGCATGTTTCGGGGAAGAAAAGCAACTGCCAATCCATGGAAATCAAATACCCTGGAATGGACCACGCCACTCGTTCCCGGACATGGTAACTGGCCAGGCAAAATACCTTATGTATACCGTTGGCCTTACGACTACAGTAAACCCGGCGCTGAGGATGACTTTATTCCTCAAAATGTGCCACATACGGAAACTGGGTCCTCTAACCTGCCGCATGAAAATGAACTGATAGAAGAAGAAAAAGCGCTTAAAGCCGAAGAGTCACAGGCATAAAAATATGTTGAAAAAAACAGGGAATAAACTCAGCCTTTTCCGAAGGTTGAGTTTATTTACTTTAATATCAGTTTACTTCTTAATACTCGTAGGAGGTATTGTGCGAAGCACTGGTTCCGGAATGGGTTGTCCGGATTGGCCCAAGTGTTTCGGACAATATATTCCTCCAACCAGTGAGGCTGAGTTGCCTGCTGATTACAAAGCGTATTATTCAGAATACCGGCATCAAAAAAACGTCAGGTTCGCCGGATTATTGGCAAATATTGGTTTTGCCGATATAGGTGAAAAAATATTGGAGGATGAGTCCATCAGGGAAGAAGCTGATTTCAATGCCTATAAAACCTGGACAGAATATATAAACAGGTTAATAGGCGCTTTAATTGGCTTGTTCATACTGGCTACTTTTGTAGCTTCTGTATTTTTTGTCAAAACCCACCCAAAGCTTACGGTATATAGCGCGGTCTTACTGATTTCTGTTGGCTTTCAGGGTTGGTTGGGTTCAATAGTGGTTTCTACCAACTTATTGCCCTGGCTGATCACCAGCCATATGCTGGTGGCGCTTGTTATTGTCGGTCTTCTGGTATATCTCTATTTCCTTTCCAGGAAATACGAGAATAAAATTATTGAAAAACCGGCCAAACAAAGTTATCGTTGGTTGATTGTGTTGTTAGTGACCCTTATGACTGTACAGATTGTATTTGGTACACGGGTAAGGGAAGCCATAGATGTAGTAGCCCAGCAGTTGGGCGGTGAAATGAGATCGGAATGGATAGAAGCGCTGGGTGTCTGGTTTTATATCCATAGATCGTTTTCGTTGATCATTATAATCGCTGCGGGAGCTTTGGTATATAGTCTCTGGAAAAAGGGGCACCTTACAAAAGGTTACCAAAATTTCACCGTAGTATTGACCGTAATACTTGTAGCTGAAGTGTTGCTTGGTGTGATCATGGCATATTTTGGTGTGCCGCCGTTTGCACAGCCACTACATTTATTGCTGAGTGCGCTCATACTGGGCGTTTTGATATATCAGCTTTTAATTGTGAATTGGAATTATAAAAAATCAATAGTAGCGTAACAGATGTATTTAAGTTCATCATCATTATCAACATCTGAGTTTATTGTACTCAAACTGAGGGCCTACTTTGAACTCATCAAATTCAGGCTTTCCTTTCTGGTGGCGTTCTCGTCGGCCTTTGGTTACATACTGGCATCGAGCAGGGCATTTGACTGGACTATCTTCATCATGCTCTGTTTTGGGGGCATTATGGTGAGTGGGGCTTCCATTACAATTAATCAGATCATTGAAAGGAACCTGGACAAGGTAATGAAGCGTACCCAGAACCGTCCGATCCCAACGGGAAGGGTAGGGGTGCAGGAGGCAATTACGTTTACCATTATGCTCATGACCGGTGGCATAGGGATTTTAATATTGTTCACTAATCCACTTACGGTCATACTGGCCTTGTTAAGTATGGTTTTGTACAGCTTTGTATATACACCTTTAAAAAGGGTTGGGCCCATCGCGGTATTTGTGGGTGCAATACCCGGAGCATTACCACCACTTTTAGGATGGACCGCAGCCACAGGGCAGGTGTCTTATGAGGCCTTGATCATCTTTGGTATACAATTTATATGGCAGTTTCCTCATTTCTGGGCAATTGCCTGGCTGGCAGATGAGGATTACAAGAAGGCTGGATTCAAACTCCTGCCTGCGGGTGGTAAAAAGGACTTTAAAACGGCCGTCAACATTATGATCTATACGTTGTTCCTATTGCCATTTGGTTTATTACCTGCGAAATTTGGAATAACCGGCATCAATTCAGCCATAATAGCTACAGTTTGCGGAGCATTGTTTTTAGCGCAGACCTTTTCATTGATGCGTGATTATTCCAGAAAATCGGCATTGAAAATTATGTATGGTTCCTTTCTCTACCTACCTATTGTACAGATCGCCTTTTTATTGGATAAAGTGAATTGATATGAATGCAGAAGAAATAAAAATGGACAGACCGAAGCAAATTTTGTCAATGCATCCTCAAAAATTTGCATTGTGGCTTTTTATTGTTTCTGTTATGATGATGTTCGCGGCACTGACAAGTGCGTACATTGTAAAACAGGCAGACAATAACTGGTTGCTTTTTGATATGCCGGATGCTTTTGTTTATACCTCAATTGTAATTGTATTGAGCAGTGTTACGATGCATTGGGCGTATTTGTCAGCTAAGAAAGATAATATTCCTCAAGCCAAGGCTGCTGTTTTGTCCACATTTGTATTGGGCATCATTTTTCTAATCGGACAATACCAGAGCTGGTCAGAATTGGTTGAAATGGATGTCTATTTCGTAGGCAACCCCGCAGGTTCGTTCATATATGTATTGACCGGATTGCACGGTCTTCACCTGATCAGCGCACTAATTTTCTTGTTTATTGTATTTATAGCAGTATTTAGATATAAAGTACATTCAAAGAGGTTGAACCGCATCGAAATGTGTACCACTTACTGGCATTTTTTAGGCGGTCTTTGGTTGTATTTGTATTTCTTTTTATTATTGAACTCTTAATTAACCAAGTAAATCATTAAATCAATGGCAGCAACAGCTACTGCAACAGAGGAAACCGGAAAAAGCTTATGGCAAGGAGGTGTGTCCCCACTAAAGGCGAGTTATGGAAAACTAATGATGTGGTTTTTCCTTCTTTCCGATGCCTTCACCTTTTCCGGGTTACTAATAGCTTATGGATATATCAGGTTCAGTTTTCCGGCCTATTCCGGTGATCCCGGCGCTTTTGTCCCCTCACAGGAATACTGGCCCATCCCGGAAATGGTATTTGACGCTTTTCCATTCCTTCATGGCATACACCTACCACTCGCCTTTGTAGGCCTTATGACCTTCATTTTGATCTTGAGTAGTGTTACCATGGTACTGGCTGTGGAAGCCGGGCATCGCATGGATAAAAAAGATGTGGAAAAATGGATGATGTGGACGATTCTCGGAGGGATTACTTTCCTTGGGTGTCAGGCCTGGGAATGGTCACACTTCATTTCCGGTTCGGGAAAAGTAGGTTGGGGTATTGACCTTACAGGCAATGGCGTTATTGATTTTGTTGGCGCCAACCTGGCCATGAACGAATACGGGCCTCAGGTTTTTGCCGATTTATTCTTCTTCATCACCGGGTTTCATGGAACACACGTACTAAGTGGTGTGATACTTAATGTGATCATCTTTTATCAGGTGGCTACCGGGGTAATGGAGCGCAGAGGCCATTATGAGATGATTGAGAAAGTAGGTCTTTACTGGCACTTCGTAGACCTTGTATGGGTATTTGTATTTACATTCTTTTACCTTATTTGATCTAAAGAACAAAAAATTATGTCTGGAATAGTTGAAACTCATGTAACCCCCGCACCGAAAGATAAGTCGAAAGTTAAAAAACTGTGGCAGATCGCAGCGATATTGGCGATTGTGACCGCTATAGAATTCGTATTTGCTATCACGCTGCCAAAAGGGGTGTTATTGTATACCATATTCATTACGCTTACGCTCGTCAAAGCTTTTTACATCGTATCTGAGTTCATGCACCTCAAATATGAAGTGAAGGTTTTGATCTGGTCCATAATGATCCCGTTGATTTTTGTAGTTTGGCTGATTATTGCTTTGATCTACGAAGGAGGAAACTTATAACCCGTATTGATAAGATTTCAATCAACAGGTTAATACATCACGTGTTAACCTGTTTTTTTTATGGTATCTTATCACAATTATTGAACGATCATGAAAAAGCTACTCATTCTTTTCCTGATTTTACTATTGCCCGCCGGGATTTTCCTTTTTCTAAAAGGTTTTGGAGAAAACGAATTCGCCGTGAAAAAATATTATCAGAACTCCAGCCCTCAAATTGAAGGTTGTTCAAAATCTCTCGAAATCCCATACCGGGTGGGCAATACCTCATGGCTAGGTGGTTTTTCCGGAACGTACGACTTTAATGTCATTCATTTTGCTACTGATTCTGGGCGCTTTCCCAAAGCGAGTGTGAACATGGCGCGCGTTTACGATACTTTTTTGGACAAGGAGAGAGTGGGTTTGTTTTCAGTTTTCCCTTCGGAAGATTCAACCGGGCAAAAGGCACTGATCAGCTATTTGCAGCAAAGTGTGGAATGGGATACTTCGAAGTGGTATATAAAAAGTATGTCCCGGCAGGAAATAGATTCGATACAACGATGTATTTTGTTCACAGGGCTTCACGAAGAGGGCAGGGCAGACCTTGTCCTTTTGGACGAAAGCAGTACCATTAGAGGGTATTATCAAAGTGACAAAGTTTTGGAAACAGATACCCTGATTTTAGAGTTAAAGATATTGTTGAAAGAAGAATAGGACTATAAATAAAAATGGAACAAGCACTGGGGAAAAAGAACTATACTGCATGGATAATCGTGTTATCAATCGCGATTCCGGTGGTGGTCGCAATTTTATTGTTCTCTCCCGCCAAGTTTGATGCTGATGCTGCGTGGGCCAAACAACTACCTCATATCAACGCCGTTATTAATTCACTAACTGCAGTATTTTTAGTTATTGGAGTCTATTTCATAAAGAAAGGGGACAAAAAGGCACATCAGCGCATGATGACCTCAGCTTTCATATTAGGCAGTTTGTTTTTAGTGTCATATGTGATTTACCACGCCACAATTCCATCAACAAAATTCGGGGGTGAGGGCGCCATTAGATATGTTTATTATTTTTTCCTGCTATCACATATCTTACTGGCAATAGTAGTTGTGCCATTTGTGTTGTTTGCATTTTATTATGCCCTAACAAGTAAATTTGATAAACATAAGAAAGTAGTTAAATATACTTTTCCGATTTGGTTATATGTGTCTATAACAGGCGTGATCGTTTATTGGATGATTGCACCTTTTTATCAGTAAGTACGTAATTTGTATATTAGAAGCGAAAAGGGAGGCGTAATGCGTTGGATGTACAGAGGAATATTGACCGTTGTTTTATTATTATTTCATGTCGCGGCATGGGCGCAATGTGCTATGTGCAGGGCGACGCTTGAAAATAATGTAAGTGAAGGGGATATTGGTATAGCTGCCAAACTAAATGTAGGTATTCTATATCTGTTTGCAATGCCCTATCTGCTGGCAGTGGTCATCGGTTTTCTTTGGTATCGACAAAGTAAGCGCAATGCCCAAAAACTGGCAATGGCTGAACGAATTAAAAACCGGATACAGTCCATACATGCCAGGTAGTCGCAATACAAAACGTACCAGGTGTCCAAAAGAAATTTTTTATTAGCCGGCATACTCGTAACAGGCCTGTTTTTCACGCCATATGCCGTCCAGTTTTTTGTTCATAAATACTTTGCGCAGGATCAGCGTACTACTGAATATGTTACAAACCGAATTTCCGGACTGATACAGCAATGTGAACGTGAAAATGAAGCATTGCTCAATATGGAAGACTTCAGTCTGTCAAAGCTTCGGTCACAATCAAAAAGGTGGTCGTTTGATAAGATTGTCTATGAAGGTTCCCTGCCGGTTTACTGGACCTCCCGTGATGTTCTACCAGGTTACCGGACAGTAAAAGGAGCAAAACATACTTTCTATTATGAAACGAGCTCCTGGAAATTTATTTTGGTCATCAACAGATCACAAACTGATGAAAATGAGCTATCAGTAGTCAGTGTAATTCCCCTTTCATTTGAGCCTCCTATTATAAATGAATTCATCAAGCCCGAATTCAACAAACAAATTTTCGATTTCTCTCTTTTCGACATAAAGAAGGAGCAGCAAGAAAACTACCAGGCGATATTGTATAATGATGAACCACTTTTTTACATTTATTTTAATCAGGGTTATCATGTACGGCCGGTATGGGTCAATGGGCTCTATATTGCCTTAACGATTTGTTTTTTAGCAGGATTGATATGGTACTTCAGGAACACAACACTGCATTTTATCCGCTCTAAAAAGTCAGGTTTAGCGCTGCTTTGGCTGGCGGGTTTATTGGGCCTTTCAAGGTTTGCCATGATTACTATGGGGTTCCCTGGCGAATATCTTCCCTGGAGCTTATTTGATGCCAAAATATATGCTTCCTCCGATTTAAATCCGTCACTGGGCGACTTGCTCATTAACATAACCGTTGGAATGATCTATCTGGTGGTGTTAAACCGGTACCTGAGCTCCTTTTTGAACAGGTCCAAATGGATGAACAGGATCAGCAATGACATTGCAGGATGGTCCATGATTTTATTGTCATTCGGGTCATCCTGGCTTTTCTGGCAAATATTCTATGCGCTTAATCAGCACTCGAGCTGGTCGTATGACATATTCGATCTGTATGACATAAACTATCTGAAAGTGATCGGCCTATTGATCGTATTGATCATGTCGGCCATTTATTTTATTGTCAATCACATTTTGGTACGCATGCTGTTATTGCGTAAAATGCGTTTTAGTTTTATCGTTTCCAGTATAGTTTTGTCCGTCCTGGTCATTATTTCGCTCATAGCACAAAACGAATTGACCTGGATCTGGCTCATTCACTATTGCTTTTTGATCCTTATTTTATACTTGAAACTGCCCCAGAAAACCACGGTAATTCAATATTCCACATTTTTCTATTTTATCATTACAGCGCTTACATGTGCCTCTTTTACTTATGTGGTACTCACACAATTCAAACTAAACAAGCTGGATACCAAATTATCGCGAATGGCGGACCAGCTGATGGTCGACAATGACTTTTATGCAGAATACCTGATCGAGGAGTCGGCAGCAAGGATATCTAACGATGTTTTCATACAAAACAGGATGTTTAGTCCATATGCGGGTAAGGACATTATCATTGAAAAAGTGAAACGAGTTTACCTGGGGCCATATTTTGAAAGATACGATATCAGCATTGTATTGTACAATGCCAATGGTATTCCGTATTTGGAAAGAAACGCCCCACTGTCAGTTGAGGAGGTGAAAGAAATATTTGATCCCTACCGGATAAACGAAGAAGGCCTATATTTTATTAACAGCGATCAGATAAATGTGCCTAAACGATATCTCAAGATAATTGAGATCAAAAGGTATAAACAGACCGCCGGTTACATTTTGCTCGACCTGAGACAAAAGAAGGTCATTCCTAATACCTTGTATCCGCTTTTATTGGCCGACGCTCGCTTTCCGCTTTTAATGGAGCAAACCGAATATGCCTATGGTGTTTTTAGCAATGGGATTATGGTGAGCAGCTTTGGCCCGCTCAGCTACACCAACATTTACGAATATGCTGCTGACCGCGACTTTTTCAACAAAAACTCGTGGTCATCCGACGGATATGATCATCATGCATTTGGCGATGAGGAAAGGAGGATCATTATTTCGGTAAAGAAAGGCCAGGAAGGTCAGGATATTTCAAATCTCAGCTTTTACTTTTTGTGGTTCAGCCTCGGTATATTGGTGGTTATTACTTTTTATTTGGCGCTTGGTTATCGAAAGGGGCGTCAAAACAACCTATCCACCAGAATTCAGATCTACCTCAATTTGGCTTTCTTCATTCCCCTAGCCATAATAACAATTTCCAGCATCAGCCTGATCAGCAAAATTTACCGTGAAAACCTGGAGAAAGAATACATTGAAAAAACCTTTGGTTTACACGATAAAATATCCGATGCTTTAAGTATACCAATATCGGAAGATATGGAGCAGGAATATATATCTAACGAACTGGTGAAAATGGCACGGTTCGCTGAAACTGACATTAATATGTTCAGTATGTCGGGCAAGCTAATTGCCACCAGCCAGCAGGCGATTTTTCAGTCCGACTTTATTTCAGATTTCATTGCTCCGGAAGCCTTATATCACATTCGGGATCAGCAGGCCAGGTACATCATCCTGGAAGAGTCGATCGGTAAGCTGTCCTTTAAAAATATTTACATGGGCATCAAATCTTTCGAAACAGGCAATATTGTAGCTATTATCAGTATTCCGTTCTTTAAGGCGGAAGAAGAGCTCAGCCGGCAGGTCATCAATATCCTGACCCGTGAACTGAATATCTTTACTTCACTGTTTTTAGTATTGTTCTTTATCTCCTACTTTCTTTCACGGGCATTGACATCGCCGCTGAGGCTGATCGGTGACAAAATGAGGAAGCTTTCTTTCTCCAGTGCCAATGAACCAATCGATTGGAAAAGTGACGATGAAATAGGTAAGCTGATCATGACCTATAATTCCATGTTACGCAATCTGGAAGATAGCCGAAAGGCCCTGGCCAAGAGCGAAAAAGAATCAGCCTGGCGTGAAATGGCTCGGCAGGTAGCACATGAGATCAAGAATCCACTTACACCCATGAAGCTGACATTACAGCACCTACAACGTATTGTAATGGACCGTGAAGGCAGCGATAACCTAAAGGAACAGATCAATGCCTTGCTTCAGCAGGTCGATACGCTCAGCGATATTGCCAGTTCATTTTCTGCATTTGCCAAAATGCCGGCGCCGGTTACCGACAGCTTCGACTTCAAAGCTATGCTGGATGCTACGGTAACGACATACCGCAAAAATGAAATCGGACAAGTGGTGTACCAATCGGAAATGGATAAGGCGATGGTCAATGGAGATGAAAAGTGGTTGAGCAGGGCCATTTCAAATATAATAATCAATGGTCTGCAGGCAGCACAGGATAATATCCACCCACTTCTGGAAGTAAACCTCAAACACCATAATGAAAGGACGTTGCGTTTGACCATACGCGATAACGGTACCGGTATTCCGGAAGAGATACAGGAGAAAATATTTACCCCGAATTTTAGTACCAAGTCGAGTGGGTCCGGGTTAGGGCTGGCAATCGCCAAAAAGGCGGTAGTACATGCCGGTGGTAAGATATGGTTTGAAACCACGAAAGACCGCGGCACAGTTTTCTATATCGAATTGCCCTTGTTGCATGTTTAGGCGCCGCCATATCCAATATGGCATCCTATTCGCGATGCTCTTATGGTCGCTATCTTCAGAAGCACAGCAAAGGTGCCGGTGGTTCAAGAATTTCGACCGCCCTTTCGTACTCGACAGCGCCACGATTATTCCTTCAAGCATATTTATCGGAAATGATCCTTTAGCAGGCATTACTTATGATGTGAATTCCGGCAATGCCATAATTGAAAAAGGGTCAAAGGATTCAGTAAAGGTATGTTATCTTCCTATCGCATATAACCTTTCAAAAGAGGTGTACAGGCGAAGTTATACCGCCTATAAAGAAAACCAGTTAATGCAGCGATCCTTCGCCGATACTTCCGCCCAAAAAGCTTTTCTTGTTGAGCGTGAAGAGCTTTTTGGCTCTGGTCAATTATATAAAAGCGGCAGCCTCACCAGGGGCATAAGTTTCGGCAATACCCAGGATGTTTTTGTCAATTCGGCGCTGAATCTTCAACTGGAGGGCCAACTGGCAGATAACCTCAATATCAGGGCGGCCATAACCGATCAAAATGTTCCTTTTCAACCGGAAGGAAATACCGCGCGCGTTCAGGAATTTGATAACGTTTTCATTGAAATGTACAATGATCAGCTTTCGGTAAAAGGGGGGGATATCATATTGACCAATCCCGAAACAGAGTTTTTACGCTTTCGCAAAAACGTGCAGGGCGGACTGGCAGATGTCCAGTACAAAATCGGCAATCAAAATGCACGTACAAAAGCCGGTATTTCACTGGCAAAAGGACAGTTTGCCAGCATAGCGCTTGATGTGCAGGAAGGCGTACAGGGGCCATATCGTATTCCCATACCTGGTGGCGTTACTGCTTTTACAATCATCATGGCGGGTTCTGAGCGCGTATTTTTGGATGGCAGGCAATTGCAGAGAGGTTTTAATAATGACTATGTTATCGACTACAATCAAGCTGAGATCACCTTTACGGGCAACGTTTTGATCACACAATTTTCCAGGGTTCGGATCGATATTGAATACTCCGACCAGCAGTTTAACCGGACGATCATTACTGCAGGACATGAACAAAATATTGGTAACAATACACTTTATGTGCACCACTACTCTGAAAAAGACAATGAGAACCAGGCATTCGGTACGGATCTCACTGCTGATGAGGCCGCCTATCTGGCCACCATTGGCGACAGCCTCGAGCTGGCCTTCACCGATGGGGCACGCGAAGTAGAGTACAATTCAGATGAAGTGCAATACGTTATCACAGACACGTTATTTAATGGTTCTACATTTGAAATATATCGTATTGCAGAGGAAGAGCAGTCACCAGTATACCGGGTCTCATTTAATGATGTAGGGCAGGGCCAGGGGGATTATGTATTAAAAAACACCTCTGTCAGTGGAAGGGTATTTGAGTGGGTTGGTCCGGGAAACGGCCGCTATATGCCGCTCAAGCGATTGCCGGCGCCCAATAAAAAATCAATGACGACCATTGGCGCCCAAATACCGGTCAAAGCAACGGGGCATTTTTTTGGCGAGCTGGCTTTGACCGAACTCGACCTAAACCTTTTTTCAAATATAGATAATGATGATAATAGCGGGTATGCTTACAGATTGGGCTACCGCTTGCAGGAAAAAGTGAAACTCGTGGGTGAGTACCAACTAACCGGGCATTTGACCTATGAATATGATAATGAAAATTTCTCGCCCGTAGATCGCTTCAGGTATATTGAATTTGATCGCGACTGGAGTTATAATCCTTCACAATCACAGGATGCTACCGTTGATCAGATCGTAAATGGTAGGTTTAACCTTGAAAAAAATCCGGCAAACCTATTGAGCTATGAAATCACACGCCGTAAGCGCGGGCAATTTATTGATGGCTTCCAACACCAGGCTTATTTGAACAAAAGCTTTGGAAACCTATTGCTGAAAAGCCAGGGGTTTTTATTGAATAACAGCACCGAACAGTTTACCTCCAAATGGTATCGACTAAAGGCTGATCTGGCTTATCAAAACCCTTATATCGTTCCGGGTTACATTTTTCATTATGACGACAACCGTGTTTTTGCTCCTGAGTCCGATTCTGTTACATCCACTGCCATGAATTTTAAGGAGCACGCCTTTTATATCGAACAAGGCGACTCTGCAAAAGTCAAATACAAAGCACAGTACAGCTACCGGGATGACTTTTTGCCGCAGGAAGGGGCTCTGAGGCCCTTTACTACTGCTCAAACAGTTCAAATGAACCTGGAAAAGAGCGCTGGTAAACAACAGGTGTCCTGGAATATGTATTACCGGAAACTCGACAATCTTCTGGCCGATACAGCAGCTACTGAAGAGACCATTCAGGGACAATTAAACTGGTACGGACAATTTATCAACGGAATTCTCCGGTCTGACCTTCGATATGGTATCGGCAATGGCCGCGAACTGCGACGCGATTTTATTTATGTAAAAGTACCGACCGGTCAGGGAACCCATACCTGGCGTGATGACAATGGAGATGGGGAGAAAGGCCTCAATGAGTTTTACCCCGCTGTGAATAGCGATGAAAAAAACTACATCCGCGTTTTTACACCTACCAATGAGTTCGTACAATCCTATGACCTTATGTTCAATTACCGTCTGTCCTTTAAACTGCCATCAAGCTGGAAGGGCAGGGGTGGCATGCTAAAATTCCTCCATAAATTTTCGGGAAATGCGGCCTGGACGGTAAACCGCAAGATGTTGGATGACAATCTGTTTAACAGGCTATCACCTATCGAAAAAGATCTGGATGAAAAGGACCTTCTGTCACAACGCAACCTTTTAAAAGGCACCCTATACTACAACCGAAATAATCCCGACTTTGGTATGAATGCCGATTACCAGGTATCGGATTCAAAGCAATTTCTCACCAATGGATTCGAATCCAGGGGCCTTGACCAATGGTCGGCTACTATTCGGGGGGCTGTAGGTCGTACTTATTTCCTAAAATTCAGGTATCAAAATGCGATGGAAAGATCAGCGGCCGATTTTTTGGAAGGAAGGACCTACCGCATAAATGTAAATGAATATGTACCCGAAGTCTCGTGGCAGCCCGGCCAACGGTTTCGACTCACCACTACTTTTAACCTAAAGCAAAAACAGTCACTCAGCGAGGAAAATCCCGGATCGGCGATGTTCAGGGAAGCACAATTGCTAATGAAATTCAATAAGCCGGGGGATCAGTCGGCCAATGTACGTTTCAGTTGGATCAATATCGATTTCGATGGACGTGCTAACTCGCCGATAGGCTACGATTTGCTCGAGGCTTTGCAACCCGGGGAAAATGCTACCTGGCAGGTAATCTGGCAAAAGAAAGTTATTAAGGGGCTACAGGTTTCTCTACAGTATGAGGGCAGGGCTTCAAGTGATCGGCCAGTAGTACATATTGGCAGAATGCAGGTAAGCGCCCTATTTTAAGAAAATGTATTAACCATTTCGTTTTTTCACTGCTTCCATCAGCTTATTGGCATACATAAAGTCCTGCAATTCGGGTATTTCGTTGTCGAGAATATTTTCATTCGAACCCTCCCAAAGTTTTTTCCCCTTGTACATAAACATTACGCGCTCCCCGATTTCCATTACCGAATTCATATCGTGGGTGACGACAATGGTGGTAATATCAAGTTCATGGGTGATCTCATGGATCAGGTTATCGATTACAATGGCCGTTATTGGGTCGAGACCGGAGTTGGGTTCATCGCAGAACAGGTATTGCGAGTTGGCTACCAATGCGCGCGCAATGCCTACTCTTTTTTTCATACCACCACTTAATTCCGAAGGCATTTTGTTGTTGGAATTTTCTAATCCTACCCGTTTGAGAATGGAATTCACACGATCAAGCTTTTCTTCCTTGTGCATTTTAGTAAGCATATCGAGCGGGAACATCACGTTTTCCTCCACATTTTTTGAATCAAATAGTGCAGCGCCCTGAAACAGCATGCCAATTTCCCGCCTGATTTCCCGCCTCACTTGTCTTTTTCCATGTGTAAAGTCACGATTGTCATAAAATACAGATCCTTCATCGGGCTGCACCAGCCCCACTATGCACTTGAGCAGAACACTTTTACCGGTACCACTGGACCCTATGATCAGGTTGGTTTTTCCCTTATCAAAATATCCGCTGATATTGTGAAGTACGGTTTTACCATCGAATGACTTCTGTATGTTGTTGATCTCAATCATGGGTTTTAAAGCAATAGTTCAGCCAACAGATAATCGGCAATTAAGATTGAAATACAGGATTTGGTCACGGCTGATGTACTGGATTTACCTACTTCCAGCGCTCCACCGCTCGTATAATACCCTTCGAAACTTGATATGGAAGAAACCAAAAAGGCAAATACAAATGACTTTTGCAGGGCAAAAAACACGGAATAGGCCTGGAATTCGGCACGTATACCATAGATGTACTCTGTTGGAGTGATGGCTTCGGTCAATGTACCGGCCAGGTAACCACCCATATGCGATAAGAAAGCCGCCAGAATTACCAACATAGGATACGTGATCAGGCTGGCCATTATTTTTGGCAGGGCCAAAAATGATATGGAGTTGATCCCCATTACTTCCAGCGCATCTACCTGTTCCGATATTTTCATGGTGCCCAGTTCACTGGCAATGTTCGATCCTACCTTTCCGGCAAAAACTATGGCCGTAATGGTAGGCGCCAGCTCGAGAAGGGTCATATCGCGCACGATCAGGGCTATGATATAGTTAGGGATCAAAGGGCTGACCAGGTTATAGGCCGTCTGAATGCAGGTTACCGCACCAATAAAGGTGGAAACAATGCTGACGATCACAAGGGAGCCAACACCTATTTTAATACATTCATCCAGGATGAGGCGAACGTATACCATAAAGCGCTCCCTTTTGACAAGGAGCAATCCCAGAAAAATAAAATACTTACCAATCGCTTTCATGAATTATTGCTGCGCTTCCTGGACAGGTTTCTCTCAAAGTTAATGATTAAGATCTCAAATAGCTTCCGGCTGGTCAAAAAAACTGAAAAAACGGGTTCAGGGTTCAATGACATTCTTTTCGCTTGATTTACAGATCACCCAATTGCGGCCGCATGATCAGCTCTTCCACTACCGTACGATCCGATAGGGCGTATACATCAAAAATGCTTTTAGCCACATCTTCCGCGGGAATAAACCTTTCTTCCGGCAGGTCTACACCTTCCCAGCTTGGTGTTAAGGTAGCGCCCGGCATAACCGCTGTTACCCTTATTCCTTTATCTTTCAGCTCTTCACGAATAGATTTTGAAAAGCCCAGCATGGCAAATTTGGAAATACCATAGGAACCGCCATTTTCATAGGCTTTGATACTGGCAATCGAGCATAGGTTAAAAATATGGCCACTGCCAAAGTCTGCCATTTTCGGGGCCAAACCACGCGTAACGTAATAAGCGCTGTACAGATTGGTATTGATCATGAGTTCAAGGTTGCCTTCCGGTTCTGACAATACAGGGCCTGGTATGAAAACACCCGAATTATTGATCAGCACATCAATGTTGGTATCCACCTCCAGAGCGCTTTCAACAAATTTTTGACACCCCTCTTTGGTAGAAAGGTCTGCTGAATAGCTGAAGATCTTGGCGCCCGAATATTTATCCAATACCTCCTTTTCCAGTGATGACAGGTTTTCTGTGCTTCGGGAACAGGTAATGATCTCAAATCCTTCATCTATGAATTTGTACACCAGCGCTTTACCGATTCCCTTGGTGCCTCCGGTGATGACCGCGGTTTTTCTTAGCTGCGTCATATAATTGAAATGGTTGATATCAAGTTTCAAAAATATCAATCAAAGCTATTCATCAAAGCGCTTTGATATTTTTGGTTTGAAATAACGGCTTTTATTTCGAACTACAAAATTGCCCTATAGTTTAGCCATCTCATAAAAAAGCCCTGTTGTCTATTAGCAGGGCTTTTTTTTGGGAATGGAATGCATTATAAAAAGTAATCCCGTGCTTTAAAGATCATATCTATTTTATCAGCATCCGCAAAAAGGTTCCCGGCGTTGTGACTGGAATGCAATAGCCATTGGCGCTGAGGATGTGCAAATGCCCTGATCACCTGGGTTGCGTCCTTGCCTTTTTCATGAATTGTGATCTGGTAATCCGGCTGGCTTAGGGCGCTGGGTTTTACATCGTCTGCAAAATCAGCGCCATTCATATATCTTATGCTGTTCAGGAATTGTGCGGTTTTTGCGGAATCGGCCGGTTGACCACCGATGGCCCATTCGCCGGATGTTTTATCCAATACAAAGGCGCTGTCACTATACACAAACTCTACGCGCTCCACTGAATCTTTGTTGATCCTTATCAACTCTTTGAACCGGTAATCGGCCGGATCTGAACCAATTGACATCGACATAAAATTGTCAGCGGCATATACTTCGTCTTCGTTGCTCAACCGCACATAGCTGAGGAACTGCCTTTGCCCCTGCATGGCAAACCGGCCTACAATTAGGTCCAGTGATTTCTCATCCCCCTCAAAAACAGTCACATGTGTTCCGGCTGAATCTACCTGAAAGTCCTGCCAGTTTTCCTGTTTTTTTGTAACCAGTCGCGAGGGTTTGACACTCATTAGGGTACCGATCAGGTTGTCTACGCTTCCTTTGCGGGTATCAACATATTCACCTGCCTCATTTTTCACCTGCCAGTTACCGTTTTTTTTGAGTTCCAGCAACTCGTTTCCTTTCGCGATTACGATTTTATCTACTTTGGCGGTATCCATTTCCACAAGGGTAGTCCTCAGGTTTTCACTTTTACTGTTGTTGTCGCCCAACCCCATTACCAGATAAATGCCGGCCAAAACCAACAGCACAATGATTAAAACTTTGTTATTGATCTTCTTGAACATAGTGTTCCGGGTTTATCGTTTTAAATACTTCCTTGTATCCATTTTTGTCGCTTTCGCATATAGCGCTGGCGGCGGATCAGTCCGAGGAGCAGCGCCATCAATATCGGGGCGAATACATTGCCCCATTTCAATAGGGCTTTTTTGCCGTCTTCCACGTTATCCAGCGGGCGGTTGGTTACGCCTTTGGTACGTAACGCGATCAGGCCGGTGTCGTCCGAAAGCCAGTCAATGGCGTTGGTGGCCAGGTTGGCATTGTCTTCATTGATTTGCTGCATCTGCTGCCCCTCGCCGTTAAGGGCAAATGAACCATTGGCTACAACCACCATTTTGGCATTACCTGTACCGGCCAGAGGCCCTTCCACAGCCAAAGCGGTCACCTGGTTAGGGTTGGTAAAGTCACTCTCCTGCCAGTTCTTTTGTATGTTGATAAAAGCCGGAGCGGGAGAAAGGCCTGACATATCAGAGGTAAATGCCAGTGGCGTGTACTGCGTAGCGGAATCGATAGGATCATAGGTGATGTTACAGGTAAAGGGCATGATCACCGATTCCAGGCCCTGGGTCACCGGATGGTCTTCCGAAAAACTGGATATGATGGGAAGATAGGGCAGGCTCATGGGTATGTTCATGGTAAAGCCACCCTGCCGCTGCTGTACGGTCACATTGGCACAGCTGGCATCGATCACATAGTTTTGTGTAAGATTGATCCCTTTTTTAGCCAGCCAGTCAATCATTCCAATTTGATGCTTTGCCTGCAGGTATTGCGAGTTCAGGTCTTCAGAAAGGTTGTTATAGGCCACGAAAAGACTGCCTCCGTTATCGAGGAAGCGGTCAATTTTATTAAAATGGCTCGCAGGGATGGTGTCTTTCGGCGCGATCCATACCAGTGATTTATAGTAGGAAGGGATCTCCGCTGTATCAGTGATGGTATAGGGCTCCACATTGTACAGTGCCGAAAGTTCCTGTACTACCTGCATCGAGGCCTGCACAGAGGGCTCGCCATGTCCCTGGATAAAGGCCACCGATGGTTTGTCCGTTGTGGCCAGCTTTTTAATAGATCTGGTTAGGGCGTATTCCATGCCGGCACCCGGTTGTACCAGGGGAATGACTTCGCGGTTTTCGCCTTTTTCAATGTTCACACCCAGGTAGGCGCGCAACTGCTGGGCCTGGTCTTTTTTGTTGACATTGACCATTACGGGATTTATCCCTTTTTGCTGCGCCTCGCGCTCTAGTTCGTCACTTTCATTTGGGTTAATGAATTTGTAAACGACATTCCCATCCGAGCGAGTTTCGTATTCCACCAATAAGTCCTGGAAATCATTTTTGATCTTAAGGAGCTGTGGAGGAAGGTCCTCGGTAAAATAAGCCGTTACCGTTACCGCATCGTCCAGGTCACCTAGCAGGTCCTTGGTAGGCTCACTAAGTGTATAACGCTGGTCTTCAGTAAAATCCAGTCTGAAGTAGGCTTTATTGGCAATCAGGTTCACCACCACAATAATGCCTACAAATATGATCAATTGAGTAATTACAGTGCTTTTCTTCATAATGACAAAGGTTTAATTGTGCCAGTTCCGTTTCGATAGCATGCTCTGTGAAAAAATAAGTCCCAGCAGAATGATGGACACAAAATACAGAATGTCGCGACTATCGATCACTCCACGCGACATAGAATTGAAGTGGTTCTGAGCGCTGAAATAAGTGAGGATCTCACCAGCCGTACCGGTAAGTCCACTGCCGATGATACTAAACAAAAGCAGGAAAACCAGCCCGAAAGCGATGGCCAACAACAAAGCCACAATCTGGTTGTTGGTAATGCTGCTGGAAAAAATGCCCAGGCTGATAAAGGCGGCTGCCAGTAGGGTAAGACCAATATATCCACCCCAAACAGCGCCATGATCAATATTGCCCAGCGATGAAATGGTAATGTAGTAGGGAATAGTACATGCCAGTCCGATCAATACGATGATCAGGCTGGAGAGGAACTTGCCCATTACAATCTGCCAGTCGCTTACGGCCTTGGTGCTCAGCAGCTCAATAGTGCCGGCCCGGTTTTCTTCCGCCAGGGTGCGCATGGTAATGGCGGGCACCAGAAGCAGCAGGGTTAAAAAGCAAACTTGAAAAAAAGGCTGCATGGTAGCCTGGCCATAGAAAAATACATTGTTACTGGCCAGCCAGGTAAAAAAACCGGTGAGCCCCAGAAAAAGTATTATGATCACATAAGCGATGAGCGAATCGAAATAGGAGTACAGCTCTCGTTTTGTGATTACCCATATTTTAGTCATAGCTGATTTGTTTCTTGGTCAAACATTTAATTCACTTGCTGAAATATTAGTTGGTCACCTCACGGAAGACATCTTCCAGACGCGTTTCTTTGGTCGTCAGTTCGGTGAGGTACCACTTGTTTTGAACACAAAGGTCAAAAACCTCCTTCTTGGATGATACTTCCGGTTTGCTTTGCACCTGGAAGTAGTTGGCCTGTCCATTGATGGTTTCAACCGTTTGAACAGTTGATAATCCGAGGAGCGATTTCTTGAGTTCGGCATTTTCCGGAGCTTCGATCTGCACCGTGATCAGTTCCTGCCCCTGTGCCTGCTTTCGCAAGTTTTCTGCCGTACCGTCGGCCACTATCTTGCCCCGGTTGATGATCAGGATGCGATCGCAGGTAGCTTCCACTTCCGAAAGTATGTGAGAACTGAGGATGACCGTTTTCTCCTTGCCCAACTCTTTGATCAGCTTTCTGATCTCCACGATCTGGTTGGGGTCCAGTCCGGTAGTCGGTTCATCCAGGATCAGCACCTCGGGGTCGTGGATCATAGCCTGCGCCAGGCCTACCCGCTGCCGGTATCCTTTTGACAGCTCGCTGATCTTTTTGTGCCGTTCCCTGTTCAGACCGCACAGGTCGATCATTTCACTGATGCGGCCATTGATGTTTTCCTTCGGCACACCCTGGATTTCGGCAGTGAACCTGAGGTAATCGATTATGGCCATATCGGTGTACAACGGGTTGTTTTCAGGCAGGTAGCCGATCCGCTTTTTGATCTCCTCCGGATGCTCATCGGCATTGAACTGATCGAGCATCACCTGGCCTGCATTGGGCGCCATATAGCAGGTAATGATCTTCATAGTGGTACTTTTGCCTGCTCCATTGGGGCCTAAAAAGCCGACCACTTCGCCTGTTTTTACCTCAAAAGAAATATCATCAACGGCTTTCTGCTCGCCGTATGTCTTTGTGAGACGGGTTACTTGTATCGACATAGTTCTATTGTTTTAAAATGCGGCAATATTAATAATGAAGGCGGTTTTTCGCAATATTTAAAGGGTACCTTTTAACATTTTTTAACATAGATCAGGGCCGAAAAGCGATATCCTGAAAAAGAATTCGATCTACGGGGATAACTCAAACATATTGTGGATCCGGAACGGTGTGCTCCAACGCATTGAAAGTAAATGGTAACGTTAACATAACATAATGACATAGCAGTAATCCGCCTATAATTCACTAAATTGTTAATGTCAATAGGCGATAATTGTATGGTTGGAAATTGACGGGTATAGGGTGTTAAAAAATTATTACCTGTTGCTTTAAGAAGAAGATAACAAAACACCTAGATTATATTTCTAACAATTCAGTACAATTAAACCTATTTCTATGAGCATCATACGTATAATTTTTGCTATTCTCATACCACCTCTGGGGGTATTTCTTACTGTCGGTATTCGTGGCGCCTTTTGGCTCAATATATTGCTTACTTTGCTCGGGTATATACCGGGTATCGTTCACGCCATTTGGATTATTGCCAAAAACGACAAATAGTCTCTTACATCAATACATGTACAACTTAAAAAACCACACCAATGAGTTACGTTCAACAAAACCTCATGAAAAATGAAAAAGTTGTCTACCAGGCCGATTTGCACTGGTGGATATTCGCGCTTCCTGCACTTCTACTAATTGCAGGGTTTATTATGGTTATGAGTGGTGGAGATGTTGCAGGCGCCGGCTGGGCACTTGTTATATTTGGCGTTATCGGATTTTTGCTGAGGTGGATCAAAAAAGTCAATTCAGAATTTGTGGTCACAAACAAAAGGGTGATCCTCAAGCAGGGCCTGATCAAGCGAAATGCCAATGAAATAATGCTTAGTAAAGCCGAAGGAATGAATGTTGATCAGGGGATCATTGGCAGAATTTTGGGCTTTGGTTCTATAGTGATCACTTCGGGTGGGGCTTTGAATACATACCGGGCCATCAAAGATCCGCTTCGTTTCCGCAAGGAGATCAATGAACAGATTGAAGAGAATTATGCAACTCCTGTTCCTGCCGTTTAAAGAAATACATCGAAAGCCCCGGAGATAAATACCGGGGTTTTTCACTTCTTATTGATCAACTTATCCAGGTTGATCTGGTAGACATGCCGGTTGATATTTAAGCCGTGGTTGTCGTTGCTGCCGCCCATTACATACATCGTATTGCCTTGCACAACCGCCAACATAGGCCTATCGGCATAATTGGCTTCGTACTCGGTCCATTCAAATGATCCTGTATCAAATACAATGAGGCGACCGTGAAGGGTATAGCCACCTGCCAGAAGAATATACTTCCCGTAGTTGACCACGGCATGCGCTGAAAGGGGCGTCTCAAACCCGCCGATGTGTTCCCACGTTTTTTCCGAAAGGTGATAGCGGTAAATATCATCATGGGGTTCACCGTTATAGCCACCAAAAACATATAAATACTCTCCCACGAAGGCGCCATTGGTTTCCATGGCCCTGGGAAGGTTCGGGAGAATGGTCCATTCTTTAGTCTTTAGGTCATAGGAGGTAAAGGCGCTGGAGTAGTGGATTTTAGGCTTGCGGCGCTGCTCATTTGTGATGTCCATCGAGCCCCCGAAAAGGTATAATTTGCCATCCTGATAAGCCATGCCGCCAAGTTTGGCCTGGTTTTCATTGTGAGCCAGATAATACGTGCGCTTTGTTTCAATATCAAAAACTTCGATATCCGGATTTCGACATATTTCGTCTGCATGATCATCGTTGGAATGCATAACACCCCCGGCCATCAAAACACCATTTAATTTGGGAATGTATGCAGCGAGCAGGTATTGTTTAGGAGTGAATTTTTTGGACATTCGCAAACTGAACCATTCCTCAGTGGCCATTGCATAACCATGTACATGGTTGGTCATGCCCCTGTTGTAGTCATAACCACCAATGGCATAGATCCACTTTCCATCGGTAGCCGCCGCCATGCCATAACGACCGGTAGGCATGTTTTTCATTTTTTCAAGTTGCACCTGCTGTCGGGCGACTCGTTTATCGTCCGAAATCAAAAGGGTAAGTAGCAATACACCAGCTTTCCACATACTGGCCTCCTTTTTGGATTAAAACGCTATGTAATGGATAATATTGCGGTTAATAAAAGTGGATGAAGCAGGTTGAAGTTTCAGGTTTAAAGTCGTTCAAATACTACTACACCTTTTTTTGGAAGGGATAGGTCCATTTCCAGTTCGGCATGGCGGCATTGGGGGTGTTAAGTACATTTAACAGGGGTTTTGCCCCCAGCTCTATTTGCCATACCATCACCGGGTTGCTCATTTCGATCCGGATATTATTTTTATCGACCCATTCCAGCCGGAACCCACGTAGTGATTGGTGTTTCAAGGCCGGGCCCCACCACCTCGGACAGGTGGCCCGGGGCGACTGGCCGTCGTTGTAAATAGACCAGTTGCCTTTAGGGTCGCAGCGCCAAAGCGACTTATACGGGGCGAAATCATTTTGTGGAAAAACGCGAAACCCCAGCAAATGGCCGCTCGAAAAGGGCAGTATCATCATGCCATAGCCATAATAGTGTTCATATCCCTTCCAGTCCGATTTCGCTCTTCCCGGCAATATCCTTTCAACTTTCTTTCTTATATCCATCATTATAGGTTGTTGGTTGAGTATCAGGTAGTAAAAGGTAAGTGCATTGGAATGTCAAGTGTTTGGCCTGTAAAAATGATGGGAAATGATCAAATAAGGTGAACTTCCGTTTGCGGTGAAATGCACTGTCGCGGGACCTGAACATATGAATTACTTCTGATTACTGGAATATTCGTCCTTTTTGTATATTGAACCCGCATACATAAACCGAAAAATAGCGTCAATATGAAGGTGTACAATAAAATGAAATGGGCATTGGGAATTCTGTTGGTGTTTATCATTGTATTAATTACCAACTTAATAGACCGGGACAATTTTAACCGGATACGGTACTCGATCGTGACCATCTATGAAGACCGCATTGTAGCCAACGACTTGATATTCGAGATATCAGCCGCCATTCACAAAAAGGAGATTGCTTTGGTAAAGTCCGATACGTCATTTTTCAGGCAAAAAAACAGCCAGGTCAATGATGATATACAACGCTTTATCGATCGGTTCGAGGAGACCAAGATCACGAAAGAAGAAAGGGTGGCTTTCAACAGTTTGATCAACCATGTTGAAAATTTACAACGCCTGGAAAGTGAGTATATGGATTCGAAATTCAGGGATAAAAGTGAATTGTTGTCCCTTATAAGCGACATAAAGGACGATCTGTACGACTTGTCCAAGGTCCAGCTCAAAGAAGGCAAAAGGCAAATGTCCCTAAGCGAAAAAACCATGGATACCATAGAGTTGTTCACCCAGGTCGAGATCATATTTCTGATTGTCATGGCCGTGCTGATCCAGTTAATTGTGCTCTATCAACCCAAAGACAAAAAACAAAGCCAGGCACCGGAATAAACTACCCGCAAATATCAATGAGACTTACCGGGCACAAGCCTGATGGCAATTTTTCGTTTTCAGGCAAGTCCTACTGTTTTCCAAAAAAACTAATCATTTAAGGGCTACTATTTGCTATCCACGTGTTTCCCGGGGCAATCTATTTCATGTTGTTCGGCCATTCAAAAAAACCTTGCATTTATTATAAAAAGTAACCATTTCTGACAATAGACCTCAGGGGTCGTCAGGTCCGCACCAGAGGCCGGGTCACAATAGACCTGAGTGGCTCCGAGGTACTACCTCGGAGGGTGTCTGGTGCGCAAACTCATTTGCTTTTGACCATAGCATGTCATTCAGGTTCTGAAAAAACAGAATGAAGTACAAGGGGACGTACGAAATAACGAAAAGCAATATTTGAATGGTTAGTCTCATCCTTTAATTAGGGCTTCCTCAGA
>DNTA01000331.1 GCA_003500135.1 Cytophagales bacterium
TTTTAGAAGTGCCCATAAAAAATTAAAACCTGAAAATATTAGTCACAGAAGGTCTGATAGTGAAAAAATACTTCAAAGTTTATTTACACCAGACTTACAAGGAGCATTTGCTTATTTCACAATCTTATCCAAATTTAATGATGAACGAAAGTTTACACCTCATTATATCAAATTATCAAGAGACTGGTATAATAAAGGAAAAGACTATTGTGAGTATCAACAAAATTTCAACACCTATTTTCTAAATCCTTTCAAAAACCTTTTCTTATGGTATGTTCATGAAAGCAAAACACAAGCGGATTCTGATTTTTTCTCATATGAAGGACAAACTAAAATGTTTGAAAAATTGGATGAACTTGAACAAATGCTTGTGAAACAAGGGTGCGGACAAGAAATTATTTTTAAAGAGATAGAGGATTTAAAAGAGTTAACCAAAAAATTAAATAAAAAGAATTGGGGAGAAGTGATTAAAGGTAAGTTTGTAGATATGGCTATTAATGGAATTTTAAGCAAAAAAACAGCAATGTATGCGGTCGAATTTTTAACTGGAAGAGACCTTAAGTTACTTGAATAAAATACGTTGACCTGTATAGCTCATCGGGACTGTATTCCTAATTGAAATTCATTCCAATTTGCTAACTTACGGCTACTGCGAAAAATCCTAGTAAATCTTCCGTAACGAGCCATACACAAAACCATTAACAACCCACTCTACCAATAAAAATACTCTACCCATCTACCCCATAAAAAATCAATCCCCCAATTCCAATTCCCTACCGGTCTGCAGAATAATGAATTTTTTTCTTGATTTTTTAGGCTGAATAATATAGTTTCATTGTCAACTAATTTTTGAGAGTGCTGTCCGCATTCCGTTATGTTAAATTAAATTATAATTGTTATGTCCAAAGAAAACTATGATGCTTTGAAGGAGGCGATCGATGCCCTTCCGCAAAACGAAGTGAAAACCCCTAACATGCCCGTAGGCGAGGCAGTACAGGAAGCCGAAAACCTGTACGCCTGGTGCCAGGACGATCTGCAGGCCCTGACCAAAGCCGGTCTCGACAAGGCCCTGGTTGACGATCTGCCCCTTCGTGCCGGGGCGTGCCGCTACGCACAAAGCCTGTGGAGCCGCGAATTCCAGACACAGGAAGAGGCCCAGAAGGAGTGGGGCGACCGCTCCGATGAGGCTTTCGACCTGCGCGATGAACTGCTGCACCACTTTACCTTTGCCTTTCGCAATCAACCCGACCTGGTGAACAAGGTGCAGGCCATCCGCGAGGGCGGCTCCAATGCCGACATGTTGCAGGACCTGAGCGATCTGCACGTGCTGGGACTCAAACATAAGGAACCCCTGAAAGCGATCGGCTTCGATATGTCCCTGCTCAACACGGCGGCGCAAACCGCAGATGAGCTGTCGGTAGTGCTGGCCAAAGCCAATGGCGAGAGCGGCGACGATTCGGAAATGAAAGTCCAGCGCGACCGTGCCTTCACGTACATGAAAAAAGCCGTGGACGAGATCCGCAGAACCGGCCAGTACGTATTCTGGCGCAATGAAGACCGCGTAAAGGGGTATGTGAGCCAGTATCATAAGCGAAAACGAAGAAGTAGTGTGTCGGACACTGATAATGTCAACATCTAACTTCCAAATTAAGCTTCCCGGGAACAGCTCACCCTTCCCGGGAAGTTTCTCTTTGCTCCCGGCTGCCCGGGACGGGTCAAAACCTGCCGGGACGGGTCAAATCCTGCCGGGAAGGCGCCAAATTCCGCCGGGACGGGTCAAAACCTGCCGGGACGGCGTCAATTTTTGCCGGGACGGGTCAAAACTTGCCGGGACGGCGTCAATTTCTGCCGGGACGGGTCAAATCTTGCCGGGACGGTGCCAATTTCTGCCGGGACGGGTCAAATCCTGCCTGGAAGGCGCCAATTTCTGCCGGGACGGGTCAAAACCTGCCGGGACGGGTCAAATCTTGCCGGGACGGGTCAAAAGTTAACGGTAACGCCCTAAAGGACCATATCAAAAACCTTAAACTTTAAACCTTANNAAACTTTAAACCTTAAACCTTAGACTTTAAACCTTAAACTTTAAACTTTAAACTATAATAAGTGGCATCCTAAAATAGCTTGACAGGTATTGCACTAATACTCAATGCATTTTACAGGTTTTACTTTGCATTAATTGTTGTAATACCGGATTTACTTCACATAGGTGGCTTTTAATCCTATGCTTTCTTTACACGGTGGGCAGTAGTACTTTCTGAGGTGTACAGTTTATAAAATAATCCGGTCTGGTCTTTACAAAAAGTGATTATCTTAGCAGGGACTTCCTGATATTCACCATTATTACGGGTATATCAGGAATGGGTGTTGATATATTGTAGTTGTGCTTTATGCAGTGACGGAGAGAGTTACTTACCAGAACAAGTTGAAAATTTTCTTGTTAACATCCTTCAACTTTTCACCAAGGTATTCTTTGTACAACCGAACTGCCCTTTTGAGATGTGATTTTGTGCTTGATGGCAACTCTTGATACTTTTCTGACTTTGACAACCCATATGTAACTTCTGGCTCCCGAAGGGTCATATCATCAACATCAATTATCTCATCAGCTCTAAGAAGATGCGATTTAACATCTCTTGAACTCCTTTCCTTTAGATTCTTCTCAGACTGCAACCACTCTACAAACTCTGGATCAATTGATCTTCTTCTTTTGGACATACGTTAGCCAAATTATATTTCATTACTGCCTTAGCTACATACTCAGCAAGTTTCACAGGAACTGCATTTCCGATTAATTGCTCATTTGTTGTCTTTGAACTGGACGGAAAGATGAAATTGTCGGGAAAAGTTTGGATTAAGGCTCTTTCAAAAGTTGAAAGTTCTCTAACCCCCACAATTTCAATGGGATCATTTGGATGTCCCGGGTAACCCGCTGGAACAGGTCTATTAACTCCTCGAATTGTTGGAGAAGGCTCGTCAATTGAAAAAATTGCCCTTCGGTTATAATTTCGTGGATGTCTATAGTAATACTCTACATCAAAACTTCCATTAAAGAACCTTCGAACGGTCATTGGATCATTCGACAAATTCTTTTTCAAATCATGCAATAGAAATCCATCAAAAGCATCCAGCAAACCGATAGAAAAAAATCTTTTTCTTTTCTGTGGTGCTCCACATAAACTAGCGTCCAAAACAATCTCGGTAATTCCATAGCCAGAGTTCTTCAATATTTCTCGGGCACCCTTGTAAGCTAGGCTATTACGTGATCTATCCACATTTTCCATAACATACCATTGAGGACGAACACTGGAAACAATTTCAGCAAAGGATTTTGTTAAATCTGCCCTGTTTCCTTCTCGCCTGTTTCCAGCATGAGAGAAGTCTTGGCAGGGTGGCCCTCCGAAAATTACATCTGGATTTGAATTGGATATATCATCCAAATACAACTCATAATTGCTCAAATCAGCCTTCTCAATAGGATGCTTAAAATTTTCACCATAACACTTAATGGCTTCATCCCAAAACTCGTATGCTTTAACAACCTTGATCGTAGCTCTTTGAAAACCGAGGGACATCCCTCCACAACCAGAAAAAAGATCGACTCCTATCATTTCTTTGTCTTTATGAGATTATTAACTTACGTTGCAATATACGTTTCATTTTAATGACGTCAAAATATTGACGTCATCTTATTTATGGGTAAACAAGAACCAGGCTTATACGGAATTCAAAACTCCAATCGCTCAGGAAGTGATCTTTGGGGTAAAAACCAATTTAACAGCACTTTTCCTGCCTCTTTGGCTTGCTATATGCGAGACAAAGCAATCAAGGCTATTTACTTATCAGTGGATGCTAACTTGAATGTCCAAGCATCAGAGATTGAAATAGATGAAATTTTCAATACGAAAATCGAAAATTCAAAACTCTCTTTTGATTTCGAAACAAAATATGAAGCCTATCAAAAATTTGCTTTTGACGACATAAAAGGAATTGATCTCGTCATAAGTGATCAAAAATCTCAATTGTGGCCATTGGAAGTAAAGTTGACAGTAATTCCTGATAATAGCACATGCAACCAAGATGAAAAAGACTGGGGTTCAGAAATTGTAATAAGACCAGCAACAACATCCTATTCAGCGTTAGGAATAGCTCATTCTTGTGAAAAGAACTTTTCAAGAATACGTGAGATTTTTGAGCCTGTTTGTTCCACAATTCAGCATTGGGACAGCAAAATTGAGATAGACTCAAAAAGAAAAGAGATGATAGACTCACTTAACACCTTTCAGGCTGAATTCAGAAAGAAGCAGAAGCCTTTCCTTATCCAACCAATTTGGAAGACAAAAGGAAAGTCTCCAATTCTGGATGAAAATGCATTTGATCTCTTCGTTTGGTCAGATTTTGCAATCTGTAGACCTTTTATAGACAGATCTAATGAAGGTGCTGGAGATGTTAACCGATACGTGAGAAGTTCGGCTAGGCTTACTAGAATTCTATATGAACTTTCAACTTCTCATAAAACCAACATCCAGAGGATTTACACGGAAATGGCTTTTGGCTTACAAAGTGATAAGGAATTTGCATTGAGTGGCAAAGTCACACGGAATTACATGAATCATAAACGTAGAACTAATCCAATCTTAAAACCTACAGTTTTGAAGGATATAATTTTGAATGGTGGAGAAAAGATGTTGAGCCCTGAACGAAGATTCGATCAAACAATTTACTATACCGCAGAGAGCCTTTTTGGTGAAATTTAACATCGAATGAAAAATGCACGAAAGTACAACAAACACTAAAATGAATATGCGAACTGAGCCCTTTGAAAGGATATTGCGAAACAGAAACTTAAGTGCTTCTAGCAACTGGCACGCATACTCATTTTAGTTGGCCGTTAGATGTAATCTCTATATAAATTGAATACTCAATCAGAAATAAAGTTTAATCGAATAATATCTGAAGGGTTTCATAAAATATTGAAGCCTTTGGGTTTTAAGAAAAAGGCGAACAACTTTTACTTAAGGTTGGATGAGCTAGGTCAAATCATTAATGTCCAGAAAAGTGTTTTTGGAACAAAAGACCAAATCAGCTTTACGATAAACACAGGCCTATTTCTTCCTGAACATTGGCGAGGTTTAATTTATAATCAAAACAAAGAAATACCAACTTTTCCAACTGAACCAGAATGTCTCATCAGAAAACGAATCGGTAAACTAAGAAACCAACATGACACATGGTATGATATTCAAGAACGAACTGATGAAGCTCAGCTAATCTCAGAAATGCGATTCAACATTTCAAATTATATTTTGCCCTATTTCCAACGATATAGTACAAAAGACAAACTGTTAAAAATATTGGATACTGAGAAGACAATTCTAGCACCCTTTGGGAAATTGATCGCATATGCCGAATTAGGCTACAGAACAAAAGCAATCAATGAATATAGGTTCCTTTTAAAAGAACATACGAACGAAAGCTTTTTGAATACTCTAAGAGAATATGGAAAAAAAATATCACCTTGAATAAGGGCTACACCTAACATTGCACATATGCAAGGGTCACTCAAAGGCCAGCCCAAAACCAAACCAACGACACATATGCTGACCGTTAACCAGAATGAAAAAAAACGACAATGAAACATTTGACCAAATATTTAGGATTGATAATACTACTTACGATTTTCGGATGCTCTCAAAATCCAGACAATACAAGCATGGAAATGGTTGACGAAGAAATGGTCGCACCAACTACCGAACAGAAAACAACTGAAGCAGTCGAACGAAAACTAATCAAGGAAGGTCGGGTAGAATTCGAGACAGATAATTTGAACTCAACAAGACAAACCATTTTTGAAGCTGTTAAAAAGTTCAATGGCTATGTTTCGTCTGACCAAGAATATAAATCACCAGGACGAAGGAGCAATACAGTAATTATTCGGGTTCCTGCTGACAACTTTGACCGCTTATTAAGTGACGCTACTCAAGGTGTTGAAAAATTTGAAAGTAAAGCAATTAACGTAAAAGATGTAACAGAAGAATTTCTTGACATTCAAGCGAGACTAAAGACAAAAAAAGAACTTGAGCAAAGATTCATTGATCTACTCAAAGAAGCAAAGAATGTCACCGAGGTATTGGAAATAGAAAAGCAAACCGGACAATTAAGGTCAGACATTGAGTCAATTGAAGGTCGTTTAAAATACCTGCAAGACCGAGTTTCATTTTCGACTTTGACAATGACTTTTTATGAGAGTATTCCAAACGAAACTAAATTTGGGCAAAAATTCAAAAATGGTTTTAGAAATGGTTGGGATAACTTGATTTGGTTTTTTGTTGTGCTGACTAATATTTGGCCATTTATCCTGATTGGACTTGGACTAATAATCGGAATAAGAATATATAGAAGAAAAAAATAAAATACTGTGGCTAATAACCAAACATTCGAGTAGCTAATAAGCCGAGCCCCGAAACATCCGGGATGGACAATTCCGAAGTTTCTATGGGGAATTCACTAAATATACCGGATGGTTCCGACGACCAATCCAAGAAGCCATGGTTGCCCCTTTCGTTGGATCTCATAGATCTTTTCATTGTAACTAAATGCGCAGCAAAAACCGACCGCCTACTTTTTAAACTGCATTGAGCCTCGACAAAAAGTCATTATCTCAGCAGGGACTTCCTGATATACATCTATATAGCGGTAATATCAGGTGGATATTCCGGAGCAAACTGCCCCACTTTGTTCGGTTTTATACAACCCGCTTACATTGTGCAAGAATTTGACTATGTCGAATGGAAATCAAGCCTGATAAAACAACTATAAAGTTTAAAAATAAGTGTATATTGACAAAATATAAACTTTAAAGTGATAAACGTAAAAAACGTATTATCTTTGTACAGAGTTTAAATTTACAAATGGCATCGAAACAAGAAGTTCAACAATACTTAAAGGAGCTTAAGGTGAAAATGGAAATTTTCGGCATACTGTTTCTGGATGATCGCGGCAAGAATCAACAAACGCTGCACGATTTAGAAATTTCACCTGCCAAACGTAAAGAAATAATAAGTTCGTTGAAGGCTGAAGATTATTCACAAGGCCCATTAGACGAAAAAATGCATGGCATATTGCCTATGTGGGTTTTTGGTAAACAGGTAAAACAGAAAGAAGTGTACATCAAAGTAAGTATGGGAATTGTAAACCACGGAGCGGTTTGTATTTCGTTTCACATTGCCGAACACCCTATGAATTATCCATTAAAAAAATAAACATCATGAAAAGTCCATTTACAGGTAAAGAAATGTGCATTGTAAAAGAGTGGAGAACTATGAGTTTTCGCAAAGACGAATTCAAGGTGTTATTTCATTCGTACAAATGCGAAGATACAGGCGAACAGTTTGAGGATGATGCGTTAGCCCAGTTGAATTACAATCAATTAGTAAATCAATACAGGGTTAAATACAGCATCCCCTTTCCTGAACAAATTATTTCAATTAGAGAAAAATACAATTTGTCGGCAGCAAAAATGTCCGAAATATTAGGTTTTGGCACTAATGGTTATCGCCAATACGAAGGTGGTGAAGTACCCAACCAATCAAACGCTAAATTAATCCAGTTAGCCGATGACCCGCATGAGTTTAAAAAATTGGTTAATTACTGTACAACACTTGACCAGAAATTTGTAGAAAAAACACATAAGACAATTGATAACTTATTGGAAGAACAAAAGAAGAATAAATTTGAAAGGCAATTGGAGAATTACTTCTTTGGCACATGCCTTCCTAATAATCTGACAGGATTTAAAACACCTGATTTTAGAAAATTTTCTGAAATGGTTGTGTTTTTTACAGAGAAACTTGAACCATGGAAAACCAAGTTGAACAAACTTTTGTTTTATGCTGATTTTATTATGCATAAGCAGTCAGGATTTTCAATAAGTGGCGTTCAGTATCGAGCCATTCCGATGGGGCCAGTGCCTAATAATTTTAATAGTATTTTCGAATACTTAGCAAATAAAGACAAAGTGGATATTAATTACACTAATTTTGCAGATGGTGGCACAGGAGAACAATTTAAGCCAAATCCAAACATGACCTTCGATAAGGAATTGTTTACCGAAAGTGAATTGCAAATATTAGAGTTTGTAGCAGAACGATTTAAAACCACATCGACAAACGAGATAATTGAAATCAGTCATAAAGAAAAAGCCTGGATTGATAATATTGCAGAGAAGAAACTGATTGATTATAATTATAGTTTCGAATTAAATTGAGACTCCAAACATACATCATCTCTTCGCTCTCAGGCACTTTCCGCCCAAAAAAACGGACTGAGCGGTGCGGCAAACATGAGAATATTGATAGAATGAATAAAGGCCAAATCACACAATATGGCATATGGTGGAGATTGTAGTAAATTCAGGTATTGTAAACCCCTTCAAACTTTTTCAAAGGTGGATTGAGACACTCTCTTTAAACTGCCACTTGCTATATTGTCAAACGTTGGGGTTAATTTGGTGCGTTAAATAATCATATTTTTAATTATGAAAAATCTACTTTTTACATTGACAATGATTATGGTTCACTCTTTTATCTTTGGACAAACCACCAAAATTGAAGGAACAAAATTGCATATTACAATGCCCAATCCGGAATGGGAATTGACCAATACGCAAGAAAATGGAGATATACTGGTATATTACTTCAAAAGAACTCCAATCATTGATTCACAACAAAGGAAAGTAATCCCCAATATTTCCATAATTGTAGAAGAGAATGATGGGCTTGATGTCGTAACTTATTCGATAATGAAAAGAAATTCAATGCCATTCGATGTTACGGATACATTTATTCCTAAAGACATCGAAATGAAATATAAAAATGCAATTATTTACAGGGGATCTTATAATGATGAACATGGAAAACATCAGCTTTATGTTGTTTTCGTCAACAATGGAAAAACAGGGCTGAGAGTAATATGTGATGTACTAGATGAACTATTTGAGCATGTTGAACCTGAATTTCTTGCCGCGATTACTTCAATTTCTGATAAAAAAATAAAAAATAAAAACGCCTCAACAATTAACCTCTAATGATTCGCTGTAAGGCTGCGGTTCATTAGCATCCAGAAATATTCAGGATTGACAAATCCGGAGTTTCCATAGTTAAAGCGCT
>DNTA01000041.1 GCA_003500135.1 Cytophagales bacterium
TCTTGTCACCTTTTTCAAAACCAAAATAAGTTACATCTTGAGGTAAGGCATTTTTGACGGCACCAATAATATTTAAGTTGGTTTCATCCCATACAAGTGTAACCCTTTCCGAAAGACTTTTAATTAGTATCGGATTATTAAATTCATCATATGCTTCAATTTCTTTTGTTTTTATGTATTCAATATCTGTTCTTAAAATATTGTCTGGATCAAAATTTTCTATGTTATTGAACTCAATCGGTTTATCGGTGATAATCTTATAAACCATATTGGGTAGTGAAATAGAGTCATTAATTTTCTGATACTTTGTGACTACAGCGTCTAAGAGGTGATTTTTATCATTCTTAATATTCCAGTTCTCTATTGAAATAGGTTTTATGATGTTTTTTCTTGATAAAATTTCTAATTCCGGGTTTAGACTTAGATTAAAATCGTGCGGAAAACGATAAAAGCTTTTGGACATAATACCATTGGAGTAGTAATCTGTTTTTGCTTTCAACAGTAGTAAATTTTCATCATATTCAAACGATTTGTGATTTACCAGTGTATCATTTTCAATGTCCGTCCTCGTTGTAGATAAAACTTGTGAAACTCCTGATGCATAGTAATAAGGAGTTACATCATAGTTATCTATACTCTTAGAGATTTTAAAACCTGCAATAGTGTCTATAATAGATAACCTATCAATATATGTATTAATACTTTTCTGTAGTAGAAATAATTCACCGTGATGGTTCTTATATACTTCTTTTTTCAAGAGCCTTCCCCTTAACCATTCATTAGATATTAAAGGCGGAAGAGGATATCCATTACTTCCACCATTTGTCATATCAGAATATTCTTCTGGCGAGGTATAATGATATATATTTGCCCCGTTTTCGATATCATTATTCATTTCCACTACCCTTTTATAACCTACGACATTACCTTTTGTGTGGGTAAGTGGTATGGTTGATATAGAAGTTCTAGCATAGTAATAAAAAATATTGCACTCCTCTATCACATGACCATTAGCATCTAAACAGGATGTCCAATCAGGAAAATAATAATCATATTTCGGGAAATGACTAATCCTGCCGGATGATGTGCTATCCTCCATTATATAGTAGAACTTTTTTACTAATTTGGATCCAACAATCGGATCCTTGATAATCTCTTTTAAACGAAGCCCTCCTACTGAGGTAACTTTTTTTTCGATTTCATTTTGCCACTGAACGATGAAAGTAAATGGCTCTTCAAATTGACAAATACTCTCATTATCCGGTTCCCAACTCAACACACATTGACCTGGTGTTCCATCGAATAGAATTACATTCTCAATACCAATATCGTCAATACTAAATGTCCGTCGGAAGTGTTCAATCGATCCATCTGCGTTTGTAAGCTTAAAAATGAATCTACAACTATTATCTATGTCATTTGGGAAATCAACCATTTTCATTTTGAACTTAGTGTAACTTCTATCAAATCTGATAATATCTATAGAGTGACTTCTAGATGGTTCCAATCCACTTAAATGCAGTGATTTTTGAATTTGATCACGGGGTATCCGTAAATCGAAGCACTCATTCTGTTCATAAATATATTCAGTACTACCACCTGTTGGATAGTTTATTTTTTTTATCGACCCTGCTCTGGTATGTTCAAAACTTGAATTTCTATTCGCTCCGTCATAAACAATGGAATTAGAAGTCATTTCCGGTATTAAAGTAGTGTTTTGCGTTATACCATTATAATACCCCCAATGATCAATTGCCTTAGAGTTTCTTGATGGTAAAACACGATCCTTATAATATTCGAATCTATATATATCCTTATTTTTCGAATCAGAATTTATTATTACGGAATTTAAAAATAGTCTTTTGTCTAAATCATTATCATCTGAAGAACTGCAATATTTAAATTCCCTGTCAAAACCATAATCAAAGTTGAATTCACATGAAAAAAAGTTATCACCATTACTTGTAACGACTATTTCTTCAAGGGCTTTATCTCCAATTAAGTCGCATCTGTAAGCTTCACCCTGTTCATACATATATTTAATTTCAACACCATTGATGAATTGTGTCTTAGTTAATCTTTTTCCAATCGTCTCTTTTTGATGCCTTATGACTGAATTAGGATTACTTGGATGCCCATGAATGTTAGTCTCTGAACCAAAGCTTTCATATGTGGTAGTGTATTCCTCATATTCAAAGGTGATTGTATCATTGAAATATGGAGAATATATATTACTTAAATACCAACTTGATGTATAATGATAATCGGGCAAACTAGAAAAATAACTTGTCCCTATAGAAGTTGATTTTATAAATTCTCTGTCCTTAAATTCATATACTGATTTAGCCCCCTAGTACCTCGGACATAATTATAGTTTTAAATTAGTAATTATGTCAAAGAAAAAAAGAACATGTAGCAAAGAAGAGAAGCTCTCGATATTGAAAGAGGCTTCGGAACAGGGTGTAAAATTGACCCTTGACAAACATGTTTTATTTCCGGCCACCTTTTATTCATGGAAGAATAAATTCGAACAGATGGGCGAAGAAGGTTTTCGTCACGGTATCACGC
>DNTA01000160.1 GCA_003500135.1 Cytophagales bacterium
ATTCAGACGGACATACATTATTTCATCTTAATTGAATTAGAAGATTATGCTAATGATGTTACAGCGGAAAGAGTCAAGAAAGTAGCTAAAGGATATGGGACAGGTGATAAAAAAATTGAAGGATTAGGCGGAGCATTTGATTTTTACGAGCTCGGTTTACCACTCTTTGACGAAAATCAAAATTTAAACGAAGAGGTCGGCTTGCCAAAAATCCGAGAATACATTTGGTTTTCAGAAACACGCACCCCGTTTACAGAACCCAATGCAGAGAATTACTTTTTAGGCAAAAAAGAAGAATCTGCCTATTATTTCATTTACGAGAAAGACCGTTTAACCACCTTAGATTTTGATGCTTTGGAACTCATAAAAACCAAAGGCGAGCAATACATCATTTATGCAGACAATTGCTTATTGCCGAAGGAGTTTATGGCGAAGAAGAACATCATTTTCAAGAAAATACCAAGAGACATCACAAGATTTTAGATTATGGAATTAAAAAGCTATCAACAGAAAGTAATTGAAAATCTTGAAGAATACTTGACATACGTCCAAGAGCAAAAGGATTTAAAAACGGCTTTCGATAAATATTGGGAAGATAAAATTGGTCCATACAATCCGTTGGATGGTACAGGAATGCAGCCCTACAAAAACAACATTCCAAATGCGGCACACGTTGCAGTCAAAGTGCCAACGGCAGGCGGCAAAACCTTTATTGCCGTAAATGCTTTGCATTCTATTTTTCAGGCTTACGATTCCAGCAAACCCAAAGCTGTGATTTGGTTAGTGCCTTGGAGTAACCTATTGCAACAAACCGTTGAAGCACTTTCCAATCCAGAACATCCGTACAGACAAAAACTCAATACACTTTTCAATCACCGAGTAGAAGTCTATCAAAAAGAAGATTTATTGCAAGGCTCAAACTTCAACCCAACCGTGGTAAAAGACCAGTTGAGCATTTTTGTAATGAGTTTTGCCAGTTTGCGAGCAAGAAACAAAGACGACCGCAAGGTTTACCAAGAAAATGGACAGTTAGAAGCTTTTGTATCACAATTCAAAAACAGCAAACACATTTTAGACGGTGTGGACGATACCGCGTTAATCAATGTGTTGCGTTATCTCAACCCTGTTTTGGTGGTAGATGAAAGCCACAATGCAGAAAGTGATTTGAGTGTAGATATGCTCAAAAATCTAAATCCATCTTTCATTCTCGATTTAACTGCAACACCAAAAGCAAATAGCAATATTGTAAGCCTTGTTCCTGCAATAGAACTAAAAAAGGAACATATGGTAAAACTTCCTGTAATTGTATACAACAATCACGACAAAACGGAAGTCATCAATAATGCTTTGCACTTGCAACGTAAGTTGGAGAACCTTGCCAAAAAGCAAGAAGCCGAAGGCGGTAAGTATATCAGACCTATTGTACTGTTTCAGGCACAACCCAAAACCAATGACGACAATACAACTTTCGAGAAGCTAAAAGAACAACTATTGAGCTTGGGTATTCCCGAAAATCAAATCAAAATCAAAACTGCCAATATTGACGAATTGAAAGGCATTGATTTGATGAGCAAGGAATGTGAAGTCCGTTACATCATAACCATCAACGCCTTGAAAGAAGGTTGGGATTGTCCTTTCGCTTACATCTTAGCTTCCTTGGCAGACAAATCGAGTGCTGTAGATGTAGAACAGATTTTAGGTCGTGTATTGCGTCAGCCTTATGTACAGAGACACAAGTCTTTTCAATTAAACCTTTCTTATGTTTTAACTGCTTCTGCCAAATTCAACGAGACTTTGCAAAGCATTGTAAAAGGCTTGCAAGAATCAGGATTTAGTGAAAAAGATTATCGCAAAGTTGATAAGATGACAGAAGAAGAAAAGAAAACGGTTACTGCTGACCCAGTGGAATCTTTCCTTTTCCCTGAACAACAAACGGAACAAGAAGAAGATGAAAACATTGACACCAATCGAGTGACGTTTGACCCAAATGCAATTGAAGAAGAAACTGAATCTACAACGGTAATTGAAGAAATTGAAGCATTAGCGGAAGAACAGAACCGACAATTAGAAGAACAAATAAAAGAACAGGAACAACAACCTGTTGACGAAAATATTTTTCAAGAAATGGGTGATAAAGTAAAACGCTACAAGGTCAAAGAAGCCTACAAGGAGTTTATAGATGAAATCGAGTTTCCGCAGTTCTTCATCAAAGTAACCGCAAGCGACATTTTTGGAACAGATGAAGAATTACTAAACAGAGAATCTTTACTCAAAGACTTCAAGCTATCAGACGAAGACATAAAAATTGACTTTGACAAAATTTCTTCAGACTTATACAAAATTGACTTAGAAGAAGCTAAGAAAAACGAGTATAGACCTTCATTCACAAAGATTGAAGACAACTTGGTGAAAGATCCAATTGCCGAATACATTTTAGCAAAACCAAAAGAAAATCAGATAACCGATATCACGCATCAAATGATGCTGATTATCGGAAATATGTACCCAATTCCTGACCAAGAAATCAAGGTTTACATTGGTCGAATTCTCAACAGTATGACTACTGAGCAATTGCGAGATATTTTGGTTCGAAAATGGAGCTACACCGACAAAATAAAGGCTCACATTAGAAAACTATCCGATTCTTATGCCGAAGGTCGTTTTATGGATTTAATCAAATCGAAACGAATCAGTACAAAAGGCAATTGGAATTTAAGCAAGGAAATTGTTCCAGGGAACACAGGTTCTGCAATTGGAAATTCGCTTTACGAAAAAGAAGGTTCAATGAATAATTTTGAAGAGCGAGTGGCAATGGAACTCGGAACATCTTCAAACATTGAGTTTTGGCATAGGAATTTAGAACGTGGAAAAGGATTTTACATTAACGGATTTAAAGCCAACCACTACCCTGACTTTATTATGCAGACAAAATCAGGCAAGACAATTTTGGTCGAGACAAAAGGCGACCATTTGGACGGTTCAGATAGTGAAGCAAAATGCAGACTTGGAAACGAATGGGAAAAACAAGCAGGAAATGACTTTGCCTACTTTATGATTTTTGACAAAAAAGAAGTTGACGGAGCATATACGTTGGACAAAGCAAAAGAACTGATTGGTGGAATGTAAAGCCAACGCTAAGTTCAAGCACATTGCAATCCTCGTTCCTGCGGTTGCAAAGAGCTTTCACGCCAACGCAAACGGACTGAAAAGAAAAATAAAAACGGGGCACAACAAGGTGTATAGTGCATGGCTTCCTTCGTCAGCCACGACACCATACACAGACCGTTGGGCACAATTTGAAAACCAAACTATATGAGTAAAAAGATAGGTTTAAAAGAAGCTATTTCTATCGGAATTGGAGGAATGGTTGGTGGCGGAATATTTGCAGTCCTAGGACTTGCGGTATCTCTCGCAAAAGGCGGAACACCAATTGCCTTTTTATTCGCCGGTATTTTAGCATTAATCACTTCGTACAGTTACGTTAAACTATCACAAAAATATCCTGACAGAGGTGGAACAGTTAAATTTATTAACCAAGGCTTCGGAAGAACAATCTTTAGTGGCGGAATTAATAATCTGTTGTGGATAAGCTATATAATTATGCTTTCACTTTATGCTTCAGCATTTGGGTCATACGCACCAAACCTTTTAGAATTAACTACTAACAAAACGACTGATTTCCACATTTATGCAAGTGCAATTATTATTTTAGCTTCTGTTATTAACTATTATAGCATTGTTGTAGTTGGTAAAATAGAATCTTATGCGGTAATTATCAAATTGGTAATTCTGATTTCCTTTATTTTTATAGGTGCATATGGCTTGATTGGCAATCCAAATGTAGCGCAATTAGCAGTTTCTCAATGGGAAGCACCTATTAAATTATTTGCTGGCGGAATGGTTATTTTTGTTGCTTATGAAGGGTTTGAACTTATTGCAAACGCAGCACCTGATATAATAAATCCTGAAAAAAATATACCAAGAGCCTATTACTATTCTGTGATTTTCGTTATTGTGCTTTATATCATTATTGCTTCAGTCACTGTAGGCTCGCTCCCATTCGAGAAAATAGCAACAGCACAAGATTATGTTTTAGCCGAAGCGGCTAAACCGATGTTAGGAAAAATTGGTTTTTCTATTATTACAGTTGCTGCGTTAATTTCAACGTTTTCTGCAATTAACGCATCTCTTTATGGAGGGAGTAAAGTCAACTACGAAATCGCTGAGGACGATGAACTACCGCATCACTTTTTAGCAAAACTTTGGAACCAACCAATTGGTTTATTAATTACTGCTGTTGCTACATTAATTTTAGTGAACGTACTAAAACTAGAAAGTATATCGACAGCAGGTAGTGTTGGCTTTTTACTCATTTTCGGCATTGTTAATCTTGTTGGATATCGATTATCTAAAGAAACAGGTAGTCGTAAAACAATCCCGTTGATAGGTTTTGTTTTATGTATTATTGCTACAATCATTTTAATTAATCAACAATACGCTTCAAACACTATTGGTGTCATAATTTCAATAGTAATTATTGGATTTTGTTTTTTAATGGAGTGGATTTATAAAAAGACGAAAAAAAAGAAAACTGTGCCCAACAATGTATAAAAATAATAGCGGTTTAATCGCTAAAATCAAAGAAAGTAAATATAAAAAAGGTCTGTGTTTAATCGAAAAGTAAGCGTTTTAAAATCCGCTACTATTCTTATACGAGACCGTTGTGTGCAATTCG
>DNTA01000267.1 GCA_003500135.1 Cytophagales bacterium
GTATTCTGTGGTGAACGGGTTACCATCAAAAACAAAGGGATCCTCGCTTAGTTCAATACATCGATAGGAGCGCCGTTCGCCTGTAAAGCTTACCACACCATCCTGATCGTTCCATGCATCATTTTCAAAAATAATATCGGTTGTGATTTCCTGATCAAATACGGTGGGTTCAAAAGTAATCTCAAATGGAACGGTTTCACCCGCTTCAATTCGAACAGGTAACTCCTGATCAATGCTGATATGTGCCGCTGCATTGGGATTAGAAAAAGTTATAGATTCTATGTCAAGTGGAAGGAGATAACCGGTATTGCTGATCAGCAATGTCACTGGTGTGCTGGCCTCAGAAATAACGCCCATATCAATTGAATACTTATCTAATGAAATTCTAGCAATGGGTGAGCGTCGTTCACCTTTCATAGGTATAATGTATTCACCACAATTCCGAAATCTAATAGTAAGATCTTCTGTTGACGATCCATCGACCGGTATTGTAAAAGCAACTTTAAATGTTCTGCTTTCACCAGCTGCTAAACAGGCTGTCCAGTTAAAATTCACTCTAAAATCCGGATGATGTTCAACTTCATTGGCCAATTTATTTTTTATGCCATCAATAATGAAATCCTCCAATGCTACCATCCCATTTCCATTATTGGTTATTGTTAGAGGGAATTCCGTGTAATTATCAGTCACTAATCCAAAGTCGATGGTGTCGGTTGAAAACTCGATGTCACAAACCTGCTCTTCATATCTTGCACTTACGGCTACCCCTGTGGCTCCTTCAGTTTTATTGGTTGTAAACCTAATTGAGTCGTTCACATTAAGGCCAAAGTATGTAGGCCTGAAAGCAATGTTTAAATTCAATGTATCTCCAGGTTGAATATCTTTACCCCTCCATCCTCTGGTCGATATGCCTTCAGGAACATCTACATTCTCGATATCTAAAACATCATTGCCAGTATTGAATATTTGTAAGATCTTAATGGTATCCAACTGACAAATACTTTCGCCTGGAGCGAGATAAAAATCGCTATAAGGTTCGAAATCGTTTGGAATCATTGTTCCAAAACCTATGTTACCATCAAAAGATAAGATCCTGGTAGGAGGCGGTATTCTGAAGTTGTATTTGGTTTGGGCGATTGTAAACTCATTATTATCCAATACTTTATACAATCTTCTGAATTCATCATATTCATAGGCGATTGTAATACCTGCCGGATCGACTGCTTCTGTTATGCCTATTAGGGGATCATGTTGATACGTCGTGATCAAGGCATTTTTCGTATTGGCGTGATCACGAATCGCCAGCTGATAATCCTGGGCACTCAAAGCTTCATTGTGGGCAATTAACAAAGCATCATATCCGATCCCCTTACCATACACAATCGGTAATTGATCATCATAGCCCCATATGAAGGCATGCATAATTCCGTCTTTTGTAATACCTTCCAGTATTTTTCCGGTGGAAGCATTGTATCGAGTGTATTCAACTAACTCTTCATATATTGATGGGAAGTCACTACCATTTAATGAAGGCTGATAGGGGCCTAATGCCCTGTTATAGCGATATTTCTGTTTTAAGTTGATCAGATCTCCATCTCTTGTATATCTGTTGGCCTCAGCGTTAATAATTTTATTGTTCCTTTTTTGAATCTGTTCAATTACCGGTGAAACAATGTTTATGCTATCACTTCGCATGTACTCAATCGTCGCTGAAGCATTAAAATAGTCCGAAGGCCTTTTATATACCGTGGAAATAGTATCTCCTTTGCTATCAATGACCTTAATGGTATCGGGCATGAATTCAGCATTAAAAGTTTTCTTTTCAATGGTCTGCAAAGCACTATCAATAGATAAAAGGTTGCCTTGAGAATCGATTTTTAAATCATTGCCCTGGTTTTTTAATGTCGTTATAACGGTAAATGGTTGATGAAAAGAGGTTTTTATTTCATAACCTTGGTAATATTTTAAATACATCGAATTAATGGGAGCCAAAGGCCTAAAGTGAATCCCCTTTATGGTATCATAAAAGTGAATGTAATCCTTGTTTTCTCGATGTTGTACCAATTGGCCTTCCTTGTCATAATTGAGTACTTTGATTTCAGTACCATTGAGGTTGGGAAACCCTGAAACGCCTAAATTGAAATCCAATATTTCATTCGGGCGGTTTTCAAAATAATAGGTATTTACATACGATTCATTTAGGCCTACTACTTCTTCGTGAACCTTGGAGTATCCTATTATCATCCCGTCTGCCGAGTTATTACCAGGTATTGATGTATTGGACCTAAATGATTCAACACATCTTACAGTATCCACAGCACAATCCCAATAACTTTGTTTGAACCCATTGGCCAACGGTGTCATTAGCAATCCAGAGGTTTCAATAGGATCATCAATAGTTCCTTTCACATAATGGTATTTCTTTTGTCTTATTAAGCTATCGTTGAAGTCATACTCTTTAATGGAATAAATGCGTGCTCCTCCAGCCTTTTTTTCACCGGGTTCTTCCTGATAGAAACCGACCCTGGAAGGTATATATTCATGGGGTTCATATGCCAATTCAGAATAACCTTTTGTAGGATACACTACTTTTTTTAAGATGCCTGCAATACCATATCGAAAGTCAACTTTTCTTTTATGTCTCTGCTCATAATACTCCACACTATCACCCTCTACGCGACAGGTAGTGTTTACAAGTGGGGCCATAACATGTTCAATATCATTTCTACCATTGTAGAAACCGAAATGGTCAATACTTTTTGTGAATTTACTGGGAACCCCGCTTGAGCCATTATAATATTCGAATCTGTATTCCTGGTCATCTATGATAACTTTATCTAACCTGCTTCTCAACCATTCAACCGTTAATGAGTCAATCCCATAATTTGTAGTTTCATATTGCTGGTTAAAATAGGATTGATGTAAATCAATTGTCTTTTGATAGGAAGAAGCTGGGTTTAATCCGCTTATTAGTATTTTATTATACCTGGTTAGTGCAAATCCTTGTGGAAATAATTCGGGGCCGAATTGATCTATAATGAAACTGTCATTGATTCTCAAGTCCTTTCGATCCTCCATTAAAAAATTAATAGAAATTTCATTCTCAATTGAAATGTTGGAGAGATAAACATGCTCCTGTACATTGCGAATACATGTTTCTATTAATTCGAATCCTGAAGGAATCCAATCACTTTCAGTAGCTTTTTCGGCAAAAGAAATAGATTTGGAAAGATATGGGCTTTGGCCATTCGGGTCCAGATAATAACTAAAGGTGATTTCTTTATTTCGAGGACTAATAATTTTAGAAAGATACCATGATGTGACGGTTCGAAATTGGCCGCTATTGTTTTCCATTTGAAGGGGGTCAACTAAATTGTCCTGACAAGCAATAAATCGTTGTTCGAGATTAGTACTGAAAGAACTGGAAAAAGAAGTTGATCTTTCTTTATAGGTAAATTCTCCCTTAAATCCCTCAGGCGTGATAATTGTAAAAATTTTATTGGGTAAATCAAATACAATTTCGGTAGCGTCTTTAGTGATTTTTCGCACACCAAGCGTATCCCTGTTTGGTTGTTTCTTTTCCAAAACGAAAGAACCGGAATATCCAAAGAAATTATAGTTGAAAATATCGGGTTCCGTATCAGGATTTGTACGTGCTAAATGTGAATAGTAGCTATCCCAAGGAGGTATTGAATAATCACAATGATCTGGTGATAAAGACCATTCCATTTCATAACCCAGGTCAAATGTGATATCCCGGTCATATACATATCCAACTCGAGTTCCGGTTGTAAGTCCTCCTTCGAATAAATCATCACCACTTCTAATGGTTCTTGATATTACGCCTGTCGCACTTAATGCCCATCCAAGACCTACTTCTGATGCTTCTTCATTTGTTCTTACTCCTGTGGCATTATAATTCAATGATATCGGTAATTTCCATCCATCAAAGTCAATGGTATGCAATGGAATAGAAATACTTGCCGTACCGGTATATAAATTGGGAGCTTGCGCATGATACTCCGTCATTTTCATGGCGTTTGGAGTAGGTGGAATAATCTCAAACTCAGGTTGACTGTAAACAATCAAGTGGTGACCAAATAATGCTAATGAAAATAGTATCCTCTTTATGAAAAGATTACTTTTCAAACATTTACTTCTGCTATTAAAACAACCTAGAACTTTCATAGTCTATTATTATTCTCTAAAATTTAACTCCAAACCT
>DNTA01000249.1 GCA_003500135.1 Cytophagales bacterium
GTGCGAAACTTGAGTAATTATTTCACCAATCAATATTTTAGATTCATGCACATTTAACTTAATATCAATATTGGAATAATATTTGGCAACTAAAAACAATGCCAAACTAAAAGTTGGCATAAATATCAAAATCACTTTCCAATTACCTGGACAACTACCTTCCTTTGCCTCGGACGTGTATCGAAATCAAGAAAAACGATTTGCTGCCATGTACCGAGGGTCAATTGACCGTCAACAAACGGAACATGCAAAGATGGGCCCACAATGGTCGATCTTACATGCGCACCTCCGTTGTCATCGCCCCAGGTTTGATTGTGTTGATAGTGTTTTTTGTATGGCGCCCATATTTCCAGGCTTTCCGCAATGTCGTGATTGACGAGGCCGGGCTCATATTCAATGGTGCTTAGGCCCGTGGTACTTCCTACAGCGAAAAGAAATACCTGGCCTTCTTGCTTACCGGTTTTTGCCAAAACTTTTTGTATATGATCGGTGATGTCAATTATATCCGTCTGACCTTTAGTTGAAAACTGAATGTCGTGAGTTTGAATGTCTATCATGTAAGGTGTCGTTAAAATCCTGATTTTTTGAAAATAAATATGTCCAGGCAAATATTTTCGTAACTCAGGGGGCAATTGAGCGTTCTATTGCTTTAATTTGCACAACTTATTGTTAAGGAGCAACCTTAGAGGTATTGCTTCAGTTGGAAATAAAAGAAAAAAGGAATACATGAGTGGCAAAGCACCTTCTGCAACAAAACAAGAAGCTTCGAAAAGCCCCAAAAACTTTATTGAGCTGAGAATAGATGAAGACAACAAGACGGGCCGTTTTGGCGGCGAAGTGCATACCCGTTTTCCACCCGAACCCAACGGATACCTGCACATAGGGCATGCCAAGTCGATTTGCCTCAATTTTGGCCTGGCTCAAAAATACAAGGGCAAGTGCAATCTGCGCTTCGATGATACGAACCCGGTTACTGAGGAGGATGAATATGTTCAATCAATCAAAAATGATGTGCGCTGGCTGGGCTTCGACTGGGGCGACAGCGAGTTTTTCGCATCTGATTATTTTGATCAATTATATGCCCTTGCACAAAAGCTGATCAAAGCGGGAAAAGCATATGTAGATGATCAGAGTGCTGACGAAGTGGCTGCCCAGAAGGGTACGCCTACTGAACCGGGCAAGGAGAGTCCGTTTCGAAACCGCTCTGTTGAAGAAAACCTCGACCTGTTCCAACGCATGCGCGATGGTGAGTTCAACGAAGGTAGCAAGGTGCTTCGTGCCAAGATTGATATGGCCTCACCCAATATGCATATGCGCGACCCTGCCCTGTACCGAATTAAAAAGAAAGCGCACCACCGCACGGGTGACAAATGGAATATCTATCCGATGTACGACTTCGCGCATGGTCTGAGCGATAGCATAGAAGGAATAACCCACTCCATATGCACCCTTGAGTTTGAAGTACACCGGCCATTGTATGAATGGATCAATAACCAGTTGGTAGATCACAGGCCACAACAGATTGAGTTTGCACGACTCAATCTCAGTTATACGGTAATGAGCAAGCGAAAGCTGCTCGAGCTGGTACAGCAAAACCATGTCAATGGATGGGACGATCCCAGAATGCCAACAATTTCTGGATTGCGCCGGAGAGGATATACGCCGCGCTCTATTCGCAATTTTGCCGAACGCATTGGTGTGGCAAAAAGGGATGGAATCATCGATGTGGCCCTTTTGGAACATAGCATACGGGAAGACCTGAACAAAGTGGCCAACCGTGTAATGGGCGTGCTTGACCCGTTAAAGCTGGTCATTACGAACTACCCGGAAGGAGAAACGGAAAACCTGACGGCCATCAATAATCCTGAGGACGAATCAGCCGGCAAACGTGAATTGCCCTTTGGTCGTGAGATTTATATTGACCGGGCCGACTTTATGGAAGACCCGCCAAAAAAATATTTCCGCTTAGGCCCTGACCGTTTGGTTCGATTGAAATACGCCTATATCGTCAAGTGTACCGGATATGAAAAAGATGATAATGGCAACATTACTGAAATACATGCGGAATACTATCCGGAATCGAAAAGCGGACAGGATACCAGCGGGCTAAAAGTGAAAGGAACAATACACTGGGTATCTGTTGCGCACGCGGTGAAAGCTGAGGTGAGGCAATACGACCGTTTGTTTATGGATGAGGATCCAGCCGGGCATAAGGAGAAAGATTTCAAAGAATTCCTGAATCCCGATTCACTTGAGGTGATCGAAAAGGCCTATCTGGAGCCATCCTTGCTAAAGGCAAGGCCTGGCGACCGGTTCCAGTTTGAGCGCAAAGGATATTACTGTGTCGATCCCGACTTTACCACGGAAAAGCCTGTTTTCAATCTCACCGTTACATTAAGGGATTCATGGGCAAAAATAGCTAAGAAAGGATAATCAATGATTATCGGAAAAAAAGGCCTGGAAGTATAGTTTCATTTTCAGGGCTTTTTTATAGCATGCCCTTGGTAAAGTGCGCCATTGAAGTGTCCCAGGGGGTACCTACACGAACGAAGTACCCACCACCCGGCAATGCCTCCAGGTCAAAGCGAACCATATAGGTACCGCGCTGAAAAAACTCTTTTTCCACTGATCTTATCTCCCGGCCATTGCTTTGAAAAAGTTTCACTTCCACAGTAGCGGGCTGGTAAAGTTTTATCTCTACATCGACATAGGTATCCGGTGGAGTTGGGTAAAAATTGATGCTTTCAATTACATTTCCCGGCATGTCCGGAGAACTCAGGTCAAAGAAAAGCCCGTTTTCGTGCCAAAGCA
>DNTA01000128.1 GCA_003500135.1 Cytophagales bacterium
AGCCCGTTTTCGTGCCAAAGCACGAAAAGCTCCTTTTTAAAAAGCAGATAAAAATCCCTTTGAAAAAAAGCTTCATCGGCTTCAATTTGTTGTGGAGCGCTTCTATATCGGTTAACAATTTTTCTGAGCTCATTTTTCCATCTCTCACGGTCTTCTGCCATTTCATCATATAAAGAATCAATTAACGGTTGGTGATGGCTGACCACCCGGTTGGCGTCTTCCATAATTTCATTGATCAGATCGAGGTTACCGTCAAGAAAGGGAAAGAGCTCGTCCATCAGGGGTTGATCGATATTGGGGCTTTGCAATGTAATGGGGAAGGCACCCTCTCCGGAAGCATTTTTGAGGTCAAGCATATCTGCCCGCAAGCTACGTACCAGGCTCAACTCCTCATCTGTGAGCGAATCCATCAATACGTCGTGATGATGTCTCATAATGGGCCTGATGGCATTATAGGTATAGTTACGTACTTCGGCATATACTTTACCAACCGAATTTTGTGACCATGAACGCAAAGGAAGGCAGCAAAGCAAAATGATGATGAATAAAGTAAAGCGTCTAATCATTTGTCTTTAGATTGGTAGAGGGTACGATTAAAATACCAATATACATTGGAAAAGTTTATTATTTGTTTGATTACTTTACGAAAAACGTAAGCCTAATAAATAAAAACAATAGCGCATGAGTATCGCACAAACACCCCCGCCACCATATTATGCCGTTATTTTTACGTCGGTGAGAACTATTAAGGATGCTGAAGGCTATGCTTCGATGGCGCAAAAGATGGTGGGGCTTGCAGAAAAACAGGAGGGCTATCTCGGACATGAATCCGCCAGGGAAGAAGTGGGCATAACAGTATCTTATTGGGCCACTGAGGAAGCCATACGCAATTGGAAAGCGCATGCTGAGCACATAATTGCTCAGGAAACCGGCCAGTCAGATTGGTACCAAAACTATTGTGTAAGAGTGGCTAAAGTGGAGCGCGCCTATGGTTTTTCCAAAGTGTAAAATGCAAGCCTTCTGCCATCAACAATTTTTTGTATTTTAGCTGGTGAGTTTCCAGTCCTTTTTTCCGGCAAAGGCAAAAAATACAGAATGAAAAATTTTATCCCCCTTATTGGTCTGCTTTTAATTTTTGGGATCGTTTTGGCCCAGGAAGAAGAAGTAGCGCCATTTATTTCACAATATGAGCAAAGCCTCGAGCAGGGTGATGAAGCAGCCGCGGCACAATTGGCCCTGCAGATTGGCGAATGGTATGAGGACAATTTGAAGCTGGCAGATGCCAAAAGATATTTCAATATAGCCCTCGGCCATGCAGAGGAAACGAAAAACGATATTCTTGAAGCCAACATTTATAATAAGCTGGGTGAGGTCAATCTGCAATTGGCTAACTCCGGCCTTTTTGATGATACAGATCGTGAAGATCTGTTAAAGGAAACGGTAAAATTCAGCAAAAAGGCGGTTAATATTTATGCCAAATCGCAAATGAAGGAGTCGGAGTGGCATATCAGGAGCTTTATGGCTGGAGGTGAGGCGTTGGTGGAAATTCACGATTACAAAAAAGCTGAGGAGCCGCTGTTAAAAGCCTACCGCATAAGCCATTCATTGAAAAAATGGCGTTACTCCATGAAGGCCAGTGAACTGCTCATTGCGGTGTATACAGCGCTTCGCAATGATTCCAAGGTGAAATTCTACCGCGGCAGCTACGACAATTACAAAGCTATGTACGAAGCGCAGGATGTGGTGGAAGCACAGACGGAGCAGATCCAGAAACTTGACCAGGAGAGTAAGATCAAAACCCAGGCGCTGGAAGAACAGTCGCTACGACTTGAAAATGAACGCTTACGTGCGCAGCAGGTGGAAGAAGAGCTTTATCAGGAGCAGCTACGCAATCAGCTTTTGATCGGTGGCGGAGCAGTGATTGGCATTTTGCTACTGATCACCCTGGTGTCATTCGTGTATGCTCGTAGAGCCAATAAAAAGCTGACGAAACAAAAGCGGGAAATAGAATCCAAAAACGAACTGCTTCAGAAACAGGGCAAGGCGCTTCAGTTGGCCAAAGACAAATCAGATGAGCTCTTGTTGAATATCCTGCCCAAATCTATTGCCGAGGAACTCAAGGAAAAGGGGAAGGTGGCCCCATTGTATTACCCAAAAGTAACCATCCTTTTTACCGATTTTAAAGGATTTACCAAAATAGCCGCCAATATGTCGCCAAAAGAGATCATTGGCCAGCTGGGGCAGCTATTCCGGCGCTTCGATGAGATCGTGAAAGCGCACGGATTGGAGAAGATCAAAACAATTGGCGATGGTTATATGGCAGCGGGTGGCGTGCCCATATCACCGGATAAACCAGAAAAACTGGCCGAAAATGCGATCATGGCGGCCATTGAAATGCAGAAAGTGATGCGCCAGTACCAAATTGCCCGGCAAAAGCAAAACAAACCCAGTTTTGAGTTGCGCATTGGTATCCATACCGGCCCAGTGGTAGCCGGGGTTATCGGAGCACATAAATGGGCCTACGATATTTGGGGCGATGCCGTTAATCTGGCTTCCAGAATGGAGTCCAGTGGAGCGGCCGGCAAGGTGAATATTTCCGGTGAGACCCGCGAGCTTGTGAAAAACCCCGGGAACCTGTTTTTCAACTATCGCGGTAAGATCAATGCCAAGAATAAGGGAGAAGTGGATATGTACTTTGTAGAAGAAATTAAATCAACAAAATCGATAACATCATAGCATGAAGAGAATAACATTACTACTGGTTTTTATGGCAGCGGCAGTTTTTGCTAATGCGCAATACCAATTTGAAATTGAAATGATACCCTGCACCGCTGTGAAAGACCAGCAACGTACCGGTACTTGCTGGAGTTTTTCCACTACTTCATTCCTTGAAGCGGAAATTATGCGCCTCGGAGGCCCTCAGCTTGACCTGGGCGATATGTACAGTGTATACCATATTTATCATGAAAAAGCAGTAAACTACGTGTTGCGACAAGGCAAGGCCAACTTCAGCCAGGGAGCACTCGCCCACGATGTGATGCGGGTATTTGAAATATATGGCGCTGTACCTGAGTCGGCTTATGATGGCCGTAAAAAACCCGGTGAAGCCTATAATCACAGCGAATTCAGTGCCGGCATGAAAGGATTTCTCGACGGGGTGATACAAGCCAGGAGGCCTTCACCATACTGGCAGGAAGCCTTTACCGGAATAGTGCAGGCCTATATGAATGAGCCACCGGCCACTTTTGTTTTTGACGGCAGGGAATATACGCCCAACAGCTTTTCTGAAATGCTACCCATCAATCCGGACGATTATGTACGAATTACAAGCTTTAGTCATCATCCTTTTTATCAACCATTCATACTGGAAATCCCGGACAACTTTTCCAATGCCGCTTACATCAACCTGCCTTTGGATGAATTCATGTCAATTGTAGATCATGCTTTGGCCCAGGGGTTTACCATTTCATGGGATGGTGATGTAGGGGAGAAGGGCTTCTCTCAGAAAGAAAGCCTCGCCGTATTACCTGTTGATCCGAATCGGGAAGACTTATTTACTAAACCGGGTAAAGAAGAGGAAGTAACGCAGCAAAACCGTCAGGAAGCCTTTGAAAGCTATCGCACCACCGACGATCACCTGATGCATGTAGTGGGCACTGCGAAAGACCAGCAAGGTACAAAATACTATGTGATCAAAAATTCATGGGGCCTCGAAGGCCCGGATGAGGGTTATCTCAATATGTCAGAAGCGTTTTTCAGAATGAAAACCGTGGCGATTCTGGTGCATAAAGATGCAATTCCGGAGGATATAATGCAGAAAATGCTAGGAAGGCAGGAAGAGTAATCCACAGAGGGGCGACAATATCGCCCTTTTTTATTCCCTGGCTTTGCAGTCATAATGGATATCAAAATCTAATACTTTTTAACCTGGATCATGCATTAGCATTCTATTCCAAGTCCAAATGCTTCAACCTCAAGCATTTATTAACATTTTGGCACTCACCATGATGGTTTACCACGCCTCCGTGCCAAAATAACCCTAAACACTTGATCTTATTGCATTTTGGTCTTTCATGAC
>DNTA01000302.1 GCA_003500135.1 Cytophagales bacterium
TAAATCGATCCGTAATAGCCACTTCCGCTCAGATTAAGGATTACTATGAGAATCATGAGAAATTAGTCGAAGCATTAAACAACGTTCCGAAAAGTGAACTAAAAAAGTGTTCCGATTATTATTCATCAAGATCAGGTGTAATTGTCGATTTACGAAAAGAACTTGTTGAATTTCTAAAAAGTGGAGAAACTCTTACCGTTGAGATTCTTGAAAATTTATTGAATAAACATAGAAACGGAAAAGAAAACCAGTTTAGAGTTTATAAGCAATGGTTTAGTTTATTTTATCCACCAATTACTTTTTACGGGCATAATCCAATTCGAGATTTTATTAATTCATTTATTAAGCAGTTATGCTCAGACCTTAAATTAGAGGGTAAAGTAAATAATACGGTAATTGATTTTCAAGGAGCACGCCAACAAGGGAGTGATAGACTTTGGTTTGCAATTTATAATAAGGAACAAGAATCTCAATCTACAGGAATTCAGTTTTTTCTTGACTTCCATCATGGTAAAGTGAGTTATGGAGTTTACAGACATAGTGATGAGACTTTTTTAAAGGAGCGAGTTACGAATACACCAGATGAATTTGATTATAAAGAGTTAATCAATTATTTCAAATCCGAAGTTGATATAATTCTAAACGATTCTCCTAAGAATGTTAAAACTTCGTCGGTTGCTAAAATCCAAAAGGATATATCGGATAATTTAACAGAAAACCTTAATGTAATTTTGTTTGGCCCTCCTGGAACTGGTAAAACATATGAATTAAGCACTTATTACTTTAATAAATTTACTTCAAGAAAATCAACAGTATCAAGGGATGAATTTTTGAAATCTTTTGTTGTTGACAGAGTATGGTGGGAAATTATAGCCCTTGTTTTATTGGACATTGGAAGATGTAAAGTCGCTGATATTTTCAATCATGAATTATTACAGCTAAAAGCCTCACTTTCAAGCTCAACAACTGTTACACCAACTATCTGGGGACAATTGCAAAGCCATACAATTGAATCTTGTGAGAGTGTAAAGGTTAGTAAAAAAGGCTCACCTTTGATTTTCAATAAAACTGACGATAAATATTGGGAAATAGTTAACGAGGAGGTTGTTCAACAAACACCTGAGTTATTAAAATTACACGAGGAAGTAAAAGGTTTTAGCGAAGATTCCGACATTGAAATTCGCAGATATGAATTCGTCACATTTCACCAATCCTTTACTTATGAGGATTTTGTAGAAGGTATTAAACCGAACTTTAATGAGGGTGAAAATGATTTGACCTACAAAATTGAAGATGGAATCTTTAAAAAAATGTGTTTAAAGGCACGAAAAGATCCTGACCAAAACTATGCAATTTTTATTGATGAAATTAATCGGGGGAATATCTCACAAATATTTGGTGAGCTTATCACTTTGATTGAAGAAGATAAAAGAGAAGGAGAAGAAAACGAACTTTCGGTTATTCTACCCTATTCTAAAACGAAGTTTAGTATTCCAACAAACTTATACATAATTGGCACAATGAATACGGCTGATCGAAGTGTTGAAGCACTTGATACCGCTTTAAGAAGAAGATTTAGTTTTGTTGAAATGCCACCAAAACCTGATTTGATTAAAACAGTCGGTAAAGCAACTGATGGATTAATAAACGAAATAGATTTGGTTGAGCTTTTAAAAGTGATTAATAAAAGAATTGAAAAGCTTGTTGATAAAGACCATATGATCGGGCATAGTTATTTATTGAATATCAATAATCTATCTGCATTAAAAAAAGCTTTCAATAATAAAATACTTCCCTTACTCCAAGAATATTTTTACGGTGATTTTGGCAAAATTGGTCTTGTCCTTGGAAAAGGTTTTATAGAAGATAATCAAAACGATTTGGACGTAGATGTATTTGCTCAATATGATGAGTACGACAGTAGTTCATTGATTGAACGCAAAGTTTATCGACTAAAAGACGCTGTAAAAATGAGTGATGATGAATTCACTGCTGCAATTAACTTACTTTTAAAGAAATAATGATTTGATTAAGAATCAGTCACATATAACAGTTTTTGAGCACGATAGAATTCATATTGATCGGGGTAATAATCGTATAACTCCAAGTCAATTAAAAGCTTTGCAACAGTTTTATGGAGAAAGCGGTGTTCCATATTTCGACTTGATTCATAACGGGTTAAAATTCAATGAATATGTTGGTGTATTAATGGTTGGTAAAACAACAATTGAAATTTTACCCAAAGCTGACAAAGACCTTGAAACCAAAGATTGGAGGAAAGTCTTAATTGGAATGCTACACGCAGTTGGTTTATTCGATATTCATACGCCAAGTTCAACCTCTCTTGATCTTCGTGCAAATTCGATTTTAGAATTGTATTTTGAACTTTTCGTTTGTGAACTTGAATATTTGCTACATGGTGGATTAATAAAGAAGTACAGAAAAACGTCTGGTAATTTAAATTCGTTAAAAGGGAGTATTCATTTTCCAAAACACATTAACTCAAACCTAATTCATAAAGAACGTTTCTTTGTCAATTATACAACATACGACAAAGAGCATATATTTCATCAAATATTATTCAAGTCGCTTAGACTATTGCAGAAAATTAATAGTAATGTTAAACTGCAAAGCAGAATTACTTCGTTGTTGCTGGACTTTCCAGAAATGCCAGATATAAAGGTTTCGGAAAATACCTTTAATCGAATAATTTACGATAGGAAATCAAATAAATATAAAAACTCGATTGAGATTGCGAGGCTGTTACTTTTAAATTACCATCCTGATATAAAAGTCGGTACAAATGATGTCCTTGCACTCATGTTTGATATGAATTATTTATGGGAACGATTTGTATATTCAAGTTTACGGAAACATAAAGAGGTTGGAAGCACGATAACAGCGCAAAATACAAAGGATTTTTGGAAACCAACAGTTGGTTATAATTCAAAAATGAAACCTGACATTGTAATAAATAAGGACAAAGATGATTGCATTGTTTTAGATACAAAATGGAAAAATCTCAAACAGAGTAATCCATCACCACATGATTTGAGACAAATGTATGTTTACATGAAATATTATAATGCAAAACGTGTGGCTTTAGTTTACCCTAATGCGGAATCGAGTATTAAATCAGGACTTTTCTACAAAGAGACAGATTCTGAGTTAAGTAACAATGATTGTAGTCTGATTTCAATAGGTGTGATTGAAGATATAAAACAATGGCAGACAAAGATATATGAACAAATAAATGATTGGAAATAGAATGCACGAGAGCACAACACGGTATATAAAACATTTGGCGGAAAGTGCTAATTTTAAGGGCAGTACAATTAATTTACATCGCAACGGTTTGATAGGAAATCGCTTTGAAATGCCAAACGTTTCATATACGCAACCGGTACCGATTATATATGCCTTATTCAAAACCTGGCCGGGTTTTGCCTGTAACATAAGTATGTCATACCCTACTACCTGGGTAGCCTTTATACAAAACCCGGGCCGGCTTTTATAAGGCATAAGTATGCCTAGCCCCCCCATCACATACTTCGGGCAGGACCAAAACCCGGCCAGGTTTTGGAAGGAACGCTTTTAGTCAAGTAATATTTGGTTTATTTGTTATTCGCATATTAATCGTACGAAGTATGGCCCAGATAATACATTTACGATTACATCAAACCAAAATTTTTTAAAGCCTCAAAGCAATTCTATAAAATGAATTATTTTACTTTCATTGTACAAAGTATTTCTAAAGAATTACAATATCCTATATTACCAAACACAATAAGTTTTATTATACCTTCAAATCCCTTAAACTTGCACTTCATTTATTTAGCATGAACCTAGCCATAATTAAATACAATGCGGGAAATGTGGTTTCGGTCACCAATGCCTTGAACCGATTAGGTGTAGAACCCTTTTTAACTGATGACCCTGAAAAGCTTCAACAGGCGGATAAAGTGATCTTTCCGGGTGTGGGTGAAGCCAGTACAGCAATGCGGTATCTTAAATCAAAAGGCCTGGAGCAACTGATCCCGCAATTGAAGCAACCCTTTTTGGGAATATGCCTGGGCCTTCAGCTTATGTGTCGTTACTCTGAAGAGAATGATTCGCAATGCCTTGATATTTTCGATCTCGATGTGAAGAAATTCCCGGCTAAAGCCAAGGTTCCTCAAATTGGCTGGAATGCATTGACTGATATTACATCGCCGTTATTCAGCGGGTTGCCAAAGGTGCCCTATGTATATTTTGTACATAGCTATTATGCCGAACTTGGCGAGTATACAATTGCCCGGTCTGAATATGTATTGCCATTCAGCGCCGCCCTGCATCGCGATAATTTCTATGCCATCCAGGCACATCCTGAAAAGAGTGGCGCTACCGGCAGCAAGATCCTCCAGAACTTTTTAGACTTATAAAAATCCCATTTATGTATATTATCCCGGCAATTGATATTATTGATGGTAAATGCGTAAGGCTTTCAAAAGGTGACTACAACCAAATGAAAGTCTACAACGAAGACCCGCTGGAAGTGGCCAGGACTTTCGAAGATCATGGTATTGAGCGACTGCATCTGGTTGATCTTGATGGAGCCAAAGCCAAACATATTGTCAATTACGCCGTTTTAGAAAAAATTGCCGGAAAAACATCTTTAAAAATTGACTTTGGTGGAGGCGTACAATCTGATGAAGACCTGCATATTGCCTTTGAAAGTGGCGCCCAACAGGTGACAGGAGGCAGTATTGCGGTTAAGTCGCCCGTGACTTTTGAAAGCTGGTTGCAAAAACATGGCCCTGAGAAATTGATTTTAGGCGCTGATGTAAAGGAAGGAAAAATAGCCGTAGCGGGCTGGCAAGAGAAAAGTAAGGTGGATCTCAATGACTTTTTGGAAAAATGGCAGAATGCCGGCGCCAAATATGTGATTTCTACTGATGTGAGCAAAGACGGTATGTTAAAAGGTCCTGCTACTGATATGTATAAAGATATGGCGGATGCTTTCCCGAGTTTTGAAATCATAGCAAGTGGCGGTGTGGGCTCTATGAAAGACATAGATGCCTTGAATGAGCTTAGTTTGTACGGAGTGATTGTTGGTAAAGCCATCTACGAAGGGAAAGTCACATTTGAAGAAATAGAAAAATACAACCAGTAATGCTCACCAAAAGAATTATACCCTGTCTTGATGTAAAGGAAGGCCGGACGGTCAAAGGAGTAAACTTTGTCAATCTCCGTGATGCCGGCGACGCCGTGGAACTTGCAGCAGCGTATGCCAGGCAGGGTGCCGATGAATTAGTATTTCTGGATATTACGGCTACGGTTGAAAAAAGGAAAACATTGGTAGAGCTGGTCAAAAGAGTGGCACACGAGATCAATATTCCTTTTACCGTTGGCGGGGGGATATCTTCCGTGGAAGACGTAAGCGCCCTTTTAAATGCAGGAGCTGATAAAATATCAGTCAATAGTTCGGCGGTAAAGCGGCCGGAACTTATCAATGAGCTTGCACTGGAGTTTGGCAGCCAATGTGTGGTTGTTGCTATCGATACACGAAATGTAAATGGTGTCAACCTGGTACATACTCATGGCGGCCGTACACCTACTGAAATCATCACCGGAAAATGGGCCAGAGAAGTTGAAGAAAGAGGCGCCGGTGAGATCCTGTTAACCTCGATGGACCATGATGGCACGAAAAACGGTTTTGCCGATCAATTGACGGCTATAATTTCACGAAGTGCGGGTATTCCGGTCATTGCCTCCGGTGGAGCGGGGGCCGAGGGGCATTTTTTTAGTGTATTTGAAGAAGGTAAGGCCGATGCCGCCCTGGCTGCAAGTATTTTCCATTTTAATGAAATAACCATACCTTCGCTCAAAAAATATTTGGATCATAAAGGTGTGAGCATTCGCACCGACTTTTAAAAGGACTATATGAAAGTTGATTTCGATAAAAATAACGATTTGGTACCGGCCATTATCCAGGACGAACACTCGCAAAAGGTGTTGATGCTGGGATATATGAATCAAGAAGCGTTGGAAAAAACTCAAAAGGAAGGTCGGGTGACTTTCTACAGCCGAAGTAAAAACCGGTTGTGGACGAAGGGCGAAACCAGTGGGAATTATCTGAACCTTGTCAATATAGAATCGGACTGTGATCATGATACGTTGCTGGTTACTGTCAATCCGGTGGGTCCGGTATGCCATACCGGTTCCGATACCTGTTTCGATCACAAAAACCAGCCCAATGCTTTTTTTCTCAATTATCTTCAGCAGGTTATTAAATTGAGAAAAAATGATGGCCCCGGTAAATCTTACACCAAATCACTATTTGACAAAGGAATCAATAAAATTGCTCAAAAAGTCGGTGAAGAAGCCGTGGAGCTGGTCATCGAAGCCAAAGAAAGCAATGATGAACTTTTTAAAAACGAGGCCGCAGACCTGCTGTTCCACCTTTTGGTTTTATTAGAGGAAAAAGGATTTGATTTGAATGATATAATTGAGGTTTTACACGCCCGGCATAAATAAGATAAAATAATGGAAAATAAAGAGTACAGACAAATACCTCGCGCAATTTTTATGGTCCGGCCCACTTCATTTGGTTACAATGCCGAAACGGCCCAGTCCAATGCCTTTCAGCATAAGGCAGCGCCGGACGAGGCAGGTAAAATACAGGAACTGGCCAGAAATGAGTTTGATGCATTCGTTACAAAACTGAGGGATAAAGGAATCGAAGTTTTGGTATTTGAGCAGGAAAATGAAAAAACACCTGATGCCATTTTTCCTAACAACTGGGTTTCTTTTCACAATGATGGGAAAGTGGTATTGTACCCCATGCTGGCAAAGAACAGGCGATTGGAGCGCCGTCAGGATATTATAGATGCAGTACAGGAGAAGTTTGAGGTAAAAGAGATTATCGATCTTTCTCCCAACGAAGAGCTGGACGCTATTTTGGAAGGCACCGGCAGTATCATTTTTGACCATGTCAATCATGTGGCTTATGCCAATGAATCGCCACGTACCCACAAGGAATTGTTCAATGCTTTTTGCAAGCAAATAAGGTATGAGCCTGTGCTATTTACTGCTAAAGATAAAAACGGTGTGGATATCTATCACACCAATGTGCTCATGGCCCTTGGGGATCGTTACGCCGTAATTTGCCTTGCAAGCATCCCGGAAAAAGAAAGGGGAATGGTAACTGATAAATTGCAGCAAACCGGACGCCAAATAGTGGATATTACATTTGAACAAATGGGCCACTTTGCAGGCAATATGCTCCAGGTGGCCGCTAAAAATGGCTCAAAATTCCTGGTCATGTCCAAAAGGGCTTTTGATAGCCTCACAATAGAACAAAAAACTACTTTGGGGAAATACAATGAATTGCTCTATGCCGATCTGGAAACAATAGAGGATTATGGTGGAGGTAGCGCCCGTTGCATGATTGCCGGAATACATTTACCTCTTAACGCATAATTAAAGTTAAATACGCAACTTTTCCGGCATCAATCAGTTAGTTATTTTGGATCAGGGTATCACCGACAGCCATTGATCAGAATATTAACCACTTAAAAAGCAACCAAGATGCAGGAAAAAGTTAAGTCATTTGAAGATGCCTATATAGAATATACAAGTGAGCATCTCAAAAGACCGTTTTCAGTGTATGGGTTAACGCAGTATATGGGCGTGGATGAAGCCTCATTCTATGCGCAGTTTACCTCACTGACAGCGCTTGAGAATTTCATATGGAAGTCATGGTTCGACAAAACAGTTGAGCAAATCCAATCTGAAGAGGTTTATCAGCAATATACGGTCAGGGAAAAATTGCTGGCATTTTATTTTTCATGGATCGAAAATCTCAGGCAGCACAGGAGTTTTGTTTCAGCCATCATAGGCAAAGCAGGCGCCTACTGGACTACCGATAAAGCATTCAAATCGCTCAAATCGGCATTTGTTGAGTATGTAAAAAACCTTATGGAAGAGGGCAAAATGACGAATGAATTGCCTGAGCGTCCTGTGATCGGTGATAAATACCATAAGCCTTTATGGTTCCAGTTGCTTTGGGTGATGAATTTTTGGGTGAAAGACGAAAGTGAGAATTTTAATAACACCGATGCGGCCATCGAAAAAGCAGTTAATGTAAGTTTCGACATCATTGGCCACAATGCACTGGATTCGGTTTTCGATTTTGTAAAATTTTGGTACCAGCATAAATAGTGGGGAAGGAAGAGATGAAAGAACAGTCCAAAATTCCGGTTTCAAAGGTCCAGCGAGCTTCCAGGTTTATCCGGACCGGAGCAAAAATTGGTGGCAACTATGTAAAACATTATTCACGCAAAGTATTTGATCGTGAAGTGGCACAAGATGAATTACATGAGGCCAATTCGAGAGACATTTATGATGCATTAAGTAAATTGAAAGGTAGTGCATTAAAAGTAGCTCAAATGATGAGCATGGACAAAAACATAATGCCCACCGCTTATCAGGATAAATTTGCAATGGCCCAGTACAGTGCGCCACCACTTTCTTTTCCATTGGTTGTAAAAACATTTAAATCCAGCCTTGGCAAATCACCGGAGGAGCTATTTGACAGCTTCACATCGAGCGCGGTAAATGCAGCTTCTATAGGCCAGGTGCATAAGGCCAAATTGGGCGATAAAACCCTGGCGGTGAAAATTCAGTATCCCGGTGTAGCAGATAGTATCAGCTCTGACTTAAAAATAGTCCGGCCTTTTGCTACACGTTTGATAGGTGTTAGTGAAGCCGATGTTGAATACTACCTAAGCGAGGTAGAGCAAAAACTGTTGGAAGAAACAGATTACGAACTGGAATTAAGAAGATCGAAGGAGATCTCCAAGGCTTGCGAAGGTCTTGATAACCTGTATTTCCCAAATTACTATCCCGGGTTTTCCAGCAATAGGATACTTACCATGGACTGGCTTGAGGGGGCTCATTTAAAAGAGTTTTTAGCGTCAAACCCAAGCCAGGAAGCACGAGACAGTATTGGTCAGGCGCTATGGGATTTTTACGATTATCAAATCCATGTCATCAAACAAGTGCACGCCGATCCGCATCCAGGCAATTTCATGTTTAAAAATGATGGAACGGTAGGTATTCTGGATTTTGGTTGTGTGAAAGAAATTCCTGAGGACTTTTATCAGAAGTACTTCCAGTTGCATGATAAGAATTTCGTCACAAACCACGATGAATTAAATAAGCTTTTCTTTGAGCTATCGTTTTTGACAGAAAAAGACACGGAACACGAAAAAAAGGTCTTTACTGAAGTATTTAAAGAAATGATCGACCTTTTGGGACGGCCATTCCATCAGGAGGAGTTTGATTTCGGTGATAAAAAATATTTTGAAAGTATATTCGAATTGGGTGATCGCATAAGCAAAATGAAGGAAGTCCGCAATTCGAAAAGTGCAAGAGGTCCCAAGCATGGTTTATATATTAATCGAACCTATTTCGGGCTTTACAATCTATTGCACGATTTACAAGCAAAGATAAACACCGGAAAATCATTCCGACTGGCAAACGCATCTTGAAAAATGAAACAATTAGGCACAGCAGGACTGGCAGTATTACTGTCAGTCTTTTTTTGGGGCTGTAGCTCAGGGCCCCGGGAAAAAAAGTGGTTGCTCAAGGGTAATGCAGCGCTTGAAGAAGGAAATGTGGATATGGCCATTAAGTGTTACAACGAAGCCATCGAGGAAAACAATACTTATGCCGATGCTTTCAATAACCGGGGGGTAGCTTTTTTTGAAAAAGGTGATTATTCATTGGCGCTCAATGATTACAACACCTCGCTTTTATTACAGGATTCCTTCCCGGATGCCCGTTGGAACAGGGCACGTTTATTGTATACCATAAAACAATATGATAATGCCAGGGAAGACCTGGCCTATCTGGAAGATAATGAGGCTTATGCACTGGGGACACATTTTTTAAACGGGCTCATTGCCGTTGATCAACAGAAGTTTAAAGCATCACTAGTGCATTTTGATAGCGCTTTAGCCTTACGGCCGGATCACTATGAGGCGCTGGTTAACAAGGCAAATGTATTGTATTACCGTGGTGCATATGCACAATCACTGGACCTTTTAGCGGGCTTCAAAAAATTTACAGGCCCGGAAGCCCTGAATGTGAAAGCGCTGAATTTTATGGAATTGGCGAATTATGATAGCGCCAGGCATTATTTAGATATCCTGGTAGAGAAATTTCCCCGAAATGCAGCATTCTTAAACAACAGGGCCTTACTTGAAATCAAATCGATGAATTTGGATCGTGCAAAAGCTGATCTGGATAAAAGTTTTGCCTTGAATGAGGACAACGCCTGGTGGTGGCGCAACAATGCCTTATGGATGGAAAGTGCCGGCAATATGGCAGAATATGAAAATGCACTTGAAAAAACATATGCTTACAGTGAATATGTGAAAGGCCTTGAAACGATGATAGGAAAGTGGTTATTGCAAAATGAGATGGCGGACAGCGCTTGCTTTCACTTAAGAAAAGCCCGGGATTTCAATGAAACACAGGGCGCCGAATTATATGCTAAATATTGTACATCTGCTAATTA
>DNTA01000108.1 GCA_003500135.1 Cytophagales bacterium
TCAATAATTCTTTACACTAGATGAAACCGGAATACGTCTCATTTTTCCAAATTACTATATTTTGGACGATCAGATGCTCGACCTGGGTCTGAGCTTTCGCAAAAAATGGACCTCCGATTTTGGAGGAAATGCTGGTTTCGGCTATCAATGGCATTATATGACATGGTCAGGCCTGGAAAATGAAGGAGATGATTTTGTGGACCATGCACATGGGTTTTATGGCGCCGCAGGTCTCTTCTACTGTCCTGTTGAGAATTTGGAGTTATCAGGTTCAATCGGTTTTAGGTCTGTTGCGGGCATTGGGTTACCGCAATTACCAAATGATTTGTTAGATGGTTTGATGACCCGGTTTTACATAAGGTACACTATTTGGAATGTCTCAGGAAAGAAAAAGGAATAGATGGATTATAAAGTAATTATAGTGGTGTTGGTCATGGCCATGTTTTTTACAGCATGCGAGTCCGAGCGTGTACAGCCGGAAAGCACCTTTCTTCCCTATGCTTTTCCGGGCAATGTAGGCGCTGATCCTGTGGTGTTGGAAAATATGAATGAACTGATCAAACAGGGGTTTTACGACAATATCGAAGGCGTCATCATTATAAAAAATGACCGTGTGATCTTCGAAAATTACTACAATGGCCACTCATCTAATGATCTGATGGCAATTGGAGAAGGTACGCAAGGAGTTTTTGGTCTTGGCTTTAATTTGTTTTTAAACAATAATGAACTGGTTAGCAGACAGTCAAATCTTATTGATCTGTTTCCAGGATATGCAGATAATTTTGTTGATCAACCTTTTAAAGACCAGATCAATGTGGAACACCTGTTAGCTTACAGGTCGGGCCTTGAATGGAATGAATGGGCAATTGATGATGGTGTCACCAATGATCTACAGCAAATGCTGCTTTCTGACGATTATGTGGATTATGTTTTGAGTAAAGGCCTGATTGGAGAACCCGGCTTGTTTTTTGAGTTCAATAGTGGCCACTTCTATCTGATGGAAAATATTTTGAGAAATACAACGGATATGACCATTGATCAGTATTTCGAAAACACCTTGTTTTCAGAGCTTTCTATCAATCGATACAGGTGGTCAAATATAAATGATTCTACAATGAATGTATTAAACGGCCTCGCATTAAAACCTATGGATTGGGCTAAAATCGGTTATTTGGTGTTAAATGACGGTAATTATCAATCCAAACAGATTTTTGAACCCGGGGTATTGAGTTATTTGTCACAGAGAAATGGTTTTACTTCCTATTATCAATTCGGAAGGGATTGGTGGAAGTTCTTTTCATATGTTTCTGTGGTAAATGGCTTACAAGTCAATGATTTGATGTTTATTCGTGGCGACAACGGTCAGTATTTAATGGTGGTTCCGCATCTTTCAATGGTAGTGGTAATTATGGGAAATATGGATCCCAATATAAACGAGTTACCTTTGATCATTTTACGTGATCAAATAATACCTGCGGTAAATTCAGTTTTTTAATATGAGGATTACTGGCATCATACTTTTTATGGTTTTGGTTGCAGGATGTAGCCCAAAAATTTCAGTGACGGTACAGGAAGTTAATAATGAGTGGCACAAATTAAGGACCTATAAATATATTCATCCTGATAAAATCCCGCCTGCTAATTTCACTTTTTCAGATGAAGAAAAGCAACTGTTGTTCCAATCAGTGGCCAATGAACTCACTGAAAGGGGGTTTGGAAGTGTGAAGGAAGCAGACCTGGTCATCAAAATACAAGGTGGACGATTTCAATACAGTGAAAGGCAAAGTGTGAACCAGGATCCATTTTTTAACCCTTATTACAACCCTTACTTATATGGCAATCCGCTTTGGGATGATCGAGACACAGCAGTTAAGGAAGTCCATTTGATCATTGAGATTTACGACGCAACAACACGCAACCTGTACTGGTGGGGTACGGCAAATAAGCAACTGGAAAGTAAGGAAGGACTAATAGAAATGGTTGACGCCATATTTAATGAATTTCCCATTCAGCCTGAAAATACTCAAAAAGGGGATTAATTACCCAGGCTTGTAACCTGAATTTAATTATTCTAATTTTTAATTTAATAAAACTTATTCACATCGTAATTTTCTCTATAAAAAGAGAAGGTATCTGCTAATGGTTTGTGATACATTAGCTAACAACATAATCAAACAACACTACGGCGATACGTATTATTTTTTCGACTTCTGATGATACTTATTTACCCGGAAAAGATTCTAAAAGGGTTAAACGGTTCAAGGTCTATGTACAAACAGGTATGAACTTTCCCTAATCTGATTACGAAAATGTAGAACGGGTTGAATATGAAGGATTTTTTTCTTGTAGTACCGTAAGAAAATAAAAAGATATTTTGTTTTTCATTGTTTCCGAACAATGTGATAAGGGGCTGATGAAGTATGCCGGGCAGTTAGTTGATTTACAAAAGTATTATCCAAAAGTTGTTTTAGTGTCAAATCACCCTCTTCATTACAGGCTTACAGACTATATGGGGCGGATTGTGTCTTGAATTTTTCGGGACTTTATAGCACGGGAAACAATCTGCATACTTGCAAGGACGTTTTTGCGGATGTTGTAGCCCAAGAGTTTGTAAGGGGCATTTTGGAGTTGTTGAATGAAATTTATAGAACTGGACAGGTAAAGCCATAAATTACGAAAATTCAACCTATGCATTAAGCACAAATGGATTGGGTGAAATAGAAAGCTACATATTAAACCTATTGGCATCGAAAGGCAGCATATTGAGATCTTCGCTACAGGGTGATGTATTGGCCTCGCGTGATATACATCAGGAAATTATTCGCCGCGTTAATTCGGTACTCATCTTCGGTTCATCTGAAAACGAACAGTGGACCAGAACGAAGTTAATGGAGCTTGCGAAGGTTCCTGTTATCGGCCGAAAGCAATCTTTCGATAAAATTATATTGATTGATGATTGCTCTAAAAATAGTAAAATACCTTCCTTTGGATTAGACGTTCAGAAAATAAACACAAAAAATAAAAAGGCAATAGAAATTTTTAAAATGATCGTATAGCAGGAAACTGGTGTTAACCATTGATATATTATTTTGAAATATTGGAATTAAGTGTGTATTTTGATTTTCTTAGTGTACGACTTATTTTTAAAATTCCATGATCAGGGCATTTTTATCAGTTCTCAATGTTGAAAAGGGCGAAGAAAAGCCCGTGTTGCTTTTATTGGGGCACGGCTTTTTTATGGGCATTTTTTTAGCTACATATAAATCAGTGGCTGAAACGCTTTTTTTGAATAATTTGGGAGTATACCTAAAAGAAGCGCTCTTTATATCAGGTGGACTGGGCTTACTATCAACAAGTATATATGCTTACATACAAAGTAATATAAGTTTCAACCGGCTGCTTGTACTCAGTTTAATAACCATTTTCTTATTCATAGCCACTATCAGGGCGCTATTTCATTATGTAGATGAAAGCCCGTTGATCTTTGTTCTTTTTATTATGCATGGGCCGATTATGTCGGTGCTGCTTTTGAGTTTTTGGGGTATTTTTGGGCGTATATTCAATCTAAAGCAGTCAAAGCGGATAATCGGTGGTATTGATAGTGGCCAGTTGCTTGCAACAATTCTTGCCTTTTTTTCTATTCCTTTCATTAATAAATTGCTTAATGAAACTACAGATTTACTGATCATCGGGGAAATAGGATTGATTGCCTCGGGTGCATTTATGATTGTGATTGTTGCCAATTACAGTTTGGGTACGATCGGACAAAGACGAATGGAAGTGAAGGAAGAAACGAAAATGGGCAACCTGATCAAAAATAAGTATGTGCTTTACCTGGCGCTATTTCTCTTCTTCTCTATGCTGGCCTTTACATTTGTTGAATTTTCTTTTTTAAGTGTTGCAGAGCAGCAATATCCTGATGAAGATAAGTTGCTGAATTTCTTATCAGTAATGAACGGTTCAATCCTGGTTTTAAGTTTGTTGATCCAAACTTTTGTCAATGACAAATTAATAAATATGTATGGCCTTAGGGTTACCCTTTTGGTATTACCGGTAGTGCTCACCATTTTAACAATTCTGTCCATAGCAACAGGTTATTTATTTGGGTTTACAGTTGCGTCAACCAGTTTTATTTGGTTCTTCCTGTTTATTTCAGGAAGTAAGCTTTTCACTCAGTCATTACGAGAGGCCACTGAAAACCCGGTGTTCAAGCTGTTTTTTATGCCGTTGGATAGTAATGTTCGTTTTGATATCCAGACACGCGTTGAGGGTGTGGTTAATGAATTTAGCAGATTGGTAGCCGGAGGAGCGATATTTCTTCTTGGTATTTTTACTTTTATAGAATTGATACACTACTCGATAATCCTGCTGGCAATTATTGCTGTTTGGTTCTATTTGGCAATTCGTATTTATAATAATTACCGCGTAAGTATCCGTACAAAATTGGAGAAAAAGCGAAAGGAAGCTGAGGAACACGAAGAGCGTGGCAGGGAATTAGTTTTAAGGTTGTTACTTAAACAGGTTGAAAGTAATACGCCGGAACGAATAATTTTTGCCTTGAAAATGCTATCAAAAATCTCTCCTCAGGACTTTGAAACCCAGGTTTATAAGCTCTTGAATCAACAATTGCGCAGCTTTGGTTCGCAGTCTGCACTAGAACATCTGAAAGAAGATGAATCATTTGTGGCATTTAAAAATATTTTATTTAAAAACGGGCTTAAGGAAGAAGACACTTTACGAAAACGAATTGAAAATCTCGAGAAAAAAGCCGATAAGCTGCACGAACAGGAGTTGATCGACTTTTTGCATAGCATAGGAGAAGATGAGAAGATAAAATTAGCCGAATACCTGGGAAATATCGAGAGTGACCTTAGTATGAAGTTGCTAACAGAACTTTTGGCCGACATCAACTACTCTGTTAAGAAAAGCGCCCTTACGGCATCGGGGATGATAAGGCACCAGGAGATGCTTCCTTTTATTCTTGATGCTTTACAGGATGACCTGCTAAAAGATTCTGCGATAGATGCTCTAATTAGTTATGGTACTGAGGCTTTCCCCAATCTTGAATCCATATTCTATTCTGCTGAGTTACATGAAGACCTAAAACTTGATGTAATTAATATTTATGGTCGTGTTGGTGGTGATGAGGCAATAAGGCTTTTATGGCAAAAAATTGACTATCCGAACTACAAAGTTATCGCACATTCATTGCGTGCACTTGGGTTTTGCGGTTTCAGGGCCAATGATGATCAGATTCTTCGCATAAAAACGTCGTTGGAAAGTGATATTAATAATATTTTATGGAACCTTGTTGCGATCCAGACCCTCGAAAATGACCCTCAATACGATTTTGATATTCTGATTGATGCACTGCGCGAAGAGAATGAGGCTAACAATAACCACATATATATGTTGTTGTCCATGATTTTCGATGAAACCTCTATTCAGTTGGTAAAAGAGAATATAGAATCGCGAACGAGTGAAGGGATAACATACGCTATTGAATTGCTTGATGTGTTTTTACCTGAAGACATTAAGCAAAAAATTATTCCCATTTTGGATGATTTGGAGGATGAAGAGCGCGTTAAACGTCTACAGGTATACTTCCCATTGTTTGCAATGAGTACGGAACAAATTGTAAAATATGTAATTACGCGCGATTACAACCAGACCAACCGATGGAGCAAAGCCTGTGCTTTTTACTATGTAGGCATGTATCCATTTAAAACGAGTTTCGAAATGCTCGAAATCGCCAACCTGTTTAACCCTGATTGGCTGATCAAAGAAATGGCGGCATGGGCCTTATACCAGCGAAGCACAGATTTGTACTTTGAACATATTAATAGATTGCCCAAAATTGAAGCACAAAGATTAAACAGCAAGATTTTCAGTAGATCAGAGAGTGTTGATTTCCAACAGAGCCTCGTTTTTTATGTTATAAAGTTCCTAAAAAACAGGTCAAACTTTTCCGATTTGAGTGGTATATTTTTATCAAATGTATCTGATTTTATTAAAGAGGTCTATATAGAAAAAGGAACAGTAATAGAAAAAGAGGATAGGGATGATGATAGCTTCTTTTGGGTTTACAATGGAGGCTTACAACTGAGAAGTACTGACCAGGAGGTCTTGCAGTCCTTTGAAATAGGAGATTTTATTGGAGAAATTCTCGCGGGAGAATCTTCCGAAGCCGCTGATTTTTATGTCGTAGAAAACACTGTTTTACTTCAGATAGATAAGAACAGGTTCTATGAATTGGTTAGCAATGACATTGATATCACTTTTCAGATTATGAGAGCCATGGATGTACACAATAAGAAGACATTGGTCGAAAGTTAATATTTCAGCATATTTGCGAATGCAAATTGCATTTATACAGTTTTTTTTATAAAATGAAACTCAAATTCGTCGTTATTAAATGCATTGAAATTACAAACTCTGATATTTTGATTAATTTTTTGTATTTTTGAGGTTTTAGATACTTTTTAAACTAAATTTCATTGATGACAACGGGAAGTAATATATATATCGTTTATAGCCGGAAGGACGAGGATGCACAAAATCCAGTGGGATGGGTATTTAGCTTCCATAGGTTTTTCAAGCTATTGTTGGGCAGACTGATCGGTCAGAAACTTACCATCCATTTGGTAAAAGATGAGGAGCTCGATATGGAATCCATGTACACCAATCATACCATTTTAATTCCAATTGTATCGCCGGAATTGTTGAACTCAGGTATTTTTAATGAAGAGATCAAACGCTTTCAGGAGAAAGCGATCAACAAAAGTTCAAATCATATTGATTGGAACACCAGGGTATTTAAAGTTTTAAAAAACCGGATTGAAGGCCATCATCTACTTGATTTTTTGAGTGGTTCGCTCGGATACAAATTTTATCATATTGATCCTGATACGAATAATCAGATAAAATACGTTGACTTCACGGGCCCTGGTTCCGAGAAAACATTTTGGATGCGTTTATATGATCTTGCATATGATGTATCGAAAGTTGTTGCACAAATAGACCAAACCCAGGATGAAATAATCAGAATCACACAAAATCTAAATCAGTTTTCCATATTTCTGGCTTTCACGGGTGAAGATGTCCAACCTCTTAGAGATGCAGTAAGAAGGGAACTACTTAGAAATGGTGTAAAAGTATATCCGGAAAGCGCTTATCCCAATGATATCGATTCGGTCATTAAGTACGTGAAGAAGGATCTTGAAAAGTGTCATATGACCATCCACATGATAGGTTCCGATCCCGCCAACATA
>DNTA01000264.1 GCA_003500135.1 Cytophagales bacterium
AAGGCTTCAAACCAGTCATAGTTTTTATAATCTTCATACATCGTTTCCGCTTTCTCAATTTCTTTTGCAATAGCCGTATCGTAAACTGTTCCTCCATATTTTAAAACAAGCTCGTACTTGCTCATAAAGCAATCCAAAATTGTAGCGCAAACAGTACTATCCTTTTTTTCAATTAAATCTAACTGCATTAATGCTGTAGCATCATTCTTTTGTTGGGCTTTCTCCTTTAACCATTGCATGGAAACGTCCCAGCTTTCTGATACACTTATCACCTGCGAGACACCAACATAGGTGTGATAATCATCAGGGTATTGTTCAGCTAATTTCATTCCGATAACACTACCGTAGGAAAAACCTACAAGAAATATTTTTTCTTTATTGAATCTCTTTTTTAAGTACTGCGTCAACTCATGTGCATCATTGACTAAACTTTCAGGACTTAAGTTTTCTGGGTTAGGGTTATGCTTATAAGATTGACCACATCCTGCCTGATCCCAGGAAACCAAGATCATTTGTTTAGTCAAATCAGCATTAAAATATCTCAGGTGTGGAGTCTGAGGCCAACCTGGTCCGCCATGAAGAAATAGTAAAACAGGTAAGTCTTCAGCCGCACCGGTCATTTCCACATATTGTTCTTCGCCACCTAATTCGACAAAAGTTTTTTCTTGAACCTTTGCTGTGCTTTCATTGGTTTGTGTACTCTTATTATCCTGATTTTGACACCCAAAAAGGATGATTAATAATAAAAGTGCTATAATATTTTTCATCTTTTTTGTTTTGTTATAATTGCCGCTAACGTTGAGTGTATGATTTCGTAAGGGACTGCGGACTGCGTCCGAATCCCCCGTCACCAACATTGAAGCGGGAGACTTTGCTTCGCATACCACTGAAACCCTTATGAATTATACACATTGTTGTGCCGTCGTACTTTTTTAATAATCAGTGTTTAAAATAAATACAATATTTATAATCATCAATAAAAATCTGACTGCGATTGGTGCAATCAATAAAATCGGTATCAGTTTATAAATGAAACTATAATCTTTCCGCACTAATTTTCCAATCCGGAAATAACTTATCAAACCAGCAATGCCAAATCCAATGGATAGAAACATCATTGGAAGAAAAAATCCCATATTATATGTAAACATATGAGGAGCATATCCAGGCGTTGTCGGTCGACCAATCACAGTCATTCCCAAAAGGGTCAATGAAATCAGACCGAAAATCACGGACTTTTTCCAATTTTTATTTGATGGTATTAATATCTCCATTCAAGATTATCAATTATCTTTTTTTGAAACTATCGCAATACTAATCAAACCGCCAATCAACATGATGGAACCTGCAAGAAAAGGAAATCCAGCTCCAACTAAATCTTCAATCCGTGCTGAATATAAAAATGGAAGGCAATAAAACATGCCTGCAATACCTGCAATCATTATTACAATTGAGATTATTACTACAATTTTCTTTAAATCAAGTTTTTCCATATCGTTTTATTAATCAAATGGTTCTTTTGGTAGTGCTTTTAAATTCTTTATATATCGCTCGTTATCGTATGGTTTCCCAAATTTCATAACGTCAAATAACTCGACAGCTAAACATTGTCCAATCAGTTGTCTGGTTTGGAAATCACCAAATCCTTGTTTTTGCAATCTATCAAAAGTTACTTTCGTCTCAGGAGGGTCGTTATCCCTGAGTTGATTTTTTATTATCTCGAAAATATGTTCTCTTAATTTATCATTCGTTTCCATAGTTGCAGGGTTTTCTCAGTATGCGGCACAACGGCCCGCATATGGTGACGTAGCCGACATTAGGAGGCTATGCACTATATGCATTGTTGGGGCCAGTTATTCTTTTTTATTTTTTATCAATGTTGCCAGATAATCTACGGTTCCAGTTTTATAAATGCTCGGCACTCCTTTAGGAACTTGCCCTGTTTCAAGATACTCATCTTTTTGTTTCTTATTTCGAAAGTTAAAAGCGGAGTAGTTCGTGTCTTTTTTCACATCATTTTCTTTAATAGCATCCCACACCTGTCCCTGTTTGCAGTTAGCTTTTTGTCTTACTTGATTGCACAATTCTGTAGCTGTCAAAGGATATTCTTTTAGTAGATTTTCCTTAACGTGTTTTACAACTTCTACTTGGTCTACTGGAACAACGTCACCCACTAATTTCAAGGTTGGGGCTCCCTTTTTCTCTTCAAACTCGCCCTCTTTAATAAACTTCAATTTGTTTGAGAGCTCTTCATCAACGACAAGGATTTTGCTATCGTCCTTGCTAAGAACAGATTTTTCTATGTCGTAAACCGCTGCATTCTGAGGACCTACTTTACCAATTTTGGACATCAGATCTATCCAGCCGCTGTTGTTCTGTTTAATTCTTTCGTTAATCAGCGCTTCTAATTCTGAATATTCGATTTTCTGTGTTCTGCCGCCATATCTGAAGTATATCTCTCCATTTTTTATTGTCTGGTCTTTTCCCGCGTCTTTCTTGGCAATAATTGGTCTCACTGGCGATTTCTCAATTTTGAATCCCGCAAAATCCTTGTTGTCTTGAGTTACGACCATTTTATACCAAATTATATGGCCTGAGAAAATTTCATTCAAGAATCCGCTGATCTTTTCAGGGTCAATTTTCTCGAACTGCTCTAGTGCCTTTTCAGATAAGCCTTTTGGTTCACGGTTTGGAGAATCTGTAACTCCGAAAACGAGCATTCCCCCACGGTTGTTTGCAAAGGCAGCAAAATCCTTGAAGTATTCTTCTAAGCCAGCAAAGTTGAATGACTCCTTAAACTCAAGTGTCTGACTTTCCCGATGGTAGACTTTTCCAGAGTTATTGAGTTTTATTTGTTCTAATAGCTCGTTTTCATCAAACATTGTCTATCGTCTCGTTTTAATTGGCCCCAACGTTTAGTATATGGCAAGTAGGGCAGTAGAAAGCGATAAACTTTCAAGTTTGCACTTAGCCAAATCATTGTATTTTGTTTTTAATTTAACGGATTAACGGATTACGT
>DNTA01000293.1 GCA_003500135.1 Cytophagales bacterium
AAGTGCTGGAAATCAATATTAGAGAGAAAACAAACACCGGAATAAATCGTTTCAAGTTATTTGGTCGAATAATCATAGTACGTACCTCTTCATCGTTTCATACAACAATCATACAAATCAAAAATGAAGGGGACATGAAGCAAAGTGGTTTTTTTACATTTTTTGGTACTATTAGGACTTAAGATCGAGATGAGGTGCATGGTAGAAATCCCCATTCTCATCGATGCCCCCTTCCAACACGATACAGTGCCAATGAGGATTGAACCGCAACATATCACCATAGGTCTGAAAGGCACTCACTATCCCGGTATCCAGTTCTTTACCAGCAGCAGCGGAATAGTATTTTGTGAGGATGTTGGATATAAGTCGAGACACCTCTGCAAAGAGTTTCTTGTCATGCCGAAAGAAGGGGCGTAAAGCTTTCGGTACCGTGAACACAAACTGTCGGTGAGGCAGTTTCAGCAGGGTCTCCTGTGTCATACGTTCGGAGAAAAGTAGTAATCGCTTCTGATGACAGGAAGGGCAAAGATACCATTGCTTGCAGGAGAATGGACGAAAGTACTCATATCCGCAGTCGTCGTTATTGCACTTGATCCTGGCCATTCCCTGTGAGTAGTCACCGCATTCCAGGAACTTGTCCACACAGTCCGCGATACGATTGTAAGCTGAGCCCATTGTCCAGACCAAATTTCTCTTTAGTTTAGAGTGGATCCTGTTTATGCTGCCGTAGCCACTTCCTGATGATTATCCTGAAACGATTGGTATTTTTCATCGGGAACCTGATAACCCAGGGACTGATGGAATCTCATGGTATTATAAAAATGAAAGTACCGGTTCAGCCCGAATTTGAGATCCGTCATGGTCTCATAGCTTTTGATGTAAATATCTTCGTATTTTAAAGACCTCCATAACCGTTCGACATAAATGTTGTCCAGTGCACGGCCTTTTCCATCCATGCTGATCTGGATGTTGTGCTCGTTCAGAATTGAGGTGAATACCTCAGAGGTAAACTGACTTCCCTGATCAGTATTGAAGATCGCCGGGCTACCGTATCGATCCAGTGCCTCCATCAGAGCCTCAATGCAGAAGTCAGTTTTCATGCTGTTACTGAGCCGCCAGCTCAAAACCTTTCTGGAATACAAGTCCAGAATTACCACCAGATAGACATGACCACCGGGTAGCCTGAGATAGGTGATATCGCTGGCCCACGCCTGATTGGGATGACGAATTACCTTCCCTGAAAGAAGATACGGGTACTTCTTGTGCTCCTTTCGACCCCTTGATGTATCCGGTTTGGCGAAGATTGCTTTGAGCCCGAACTTCCTCATGATTCGACGGACTCGCTTTGCCGACGTGTCAGTTCCCTGCTTTTTCATCTCCTGAGCTACCTTGCGATAGCCGTAAAAGGGGATGGCTTCCAGAATTGACAGGATTTCCTGAAGCTCATCAAGGTCCACCTGATCCCGCTCAGATGGAGCCTGGTAGTACGCTGAAGACCGGGAAAAACCCAGCAACTCGCTTTGGCGTCTAACAGAAATCTCAGGATGATCTTTATCAATTAATTCGGGTCCCGGCCGTACAGTTGACGATACTTTTTTTTAGCCAATCGATCTCGATCTTCTGTGTACCGATAGTCTTGAGCATCTGCTCTTCCCGATCTTCAGATTCACGTTCGGACGCCGACTTCTTATTCGGCCGCTCGAAAATATCTGGCATCGCTTCGAGAGCCTGCTTTTTCCACTGTCCGATTTGATTCGGGTGCACATCATATTTCTGCCCAAGCTCCTGGAGGGTTAGCTCCTCCTTGAGAGCCTCGAGCACGACTTTTGTCTTGAATGCCTTATCGTATGTTTTTCGCAATTTCGTATCCTTTCTGTAGGATACCACCTAAAACCCCTATTGAAAAATGTCCGACTTTATGGGCTCACTATATTGAGACTGAACCTTCCGTAGTCAGCAGCGTAGTTCTCTTCGTAAGACAGGGAGAATGCGTCTATATGATCGGTCAGAATGGTTTGCAGGATATTCCCGATTCGTGGTTTGTATTGCCCCTTAAGGATCTGTTTTTCATGTAGCACATATTCCTTAATCGCTGGAAGTTGTCAAATGGTGTCAAGATTCAATCGTCTCTGGGTAGGTCCGATCTGATCGCCGGTGAACCGATGCGGGCGTTTTCATATCCAAGGCCTCATGGGGTCGGAGCTCATTGTACTCTTTGACGAACGCATTGAGTTTTCTCTGCTGTGGCTGCAGTGAGTAGCCCGGCGGCTTGGTCGCTTCGGCCTTGAGCTCCCGATGCATCCGTTCGTGCCGGCCGTTCTGTTCGGGGTGAGATGGATCCGAGTACACCGGCTTGATGCCCAGTTCTATAAACCACACTCCGAGCTTTGACAGCCGGCCCAGGGAATTGATGTGTTCAAACGGTGCGCCGTTGTCCGTGTGGATCTGCAAGGGAATCCCGTAATTCCTGAATGCGTCGATAAATACGGGCTTTGAACTCTTGGTATTCGCATGGTGCATTCCTTTGGCGGCAAACACATAGCGGCTATAGCTGTCGGCAATGGTCAGCGGATAGCAGTACTGTCATCACCGGTGCTAAATTGCAGGAAATCACCGGACTAAAATTGCAGACTCCGGCTTGAAAAAAAGGGCAGTACCGCCTTGTAATGGTTGTCACCACAACGACCACAAACCAAGGAGTACGCCCTAAAATGCTGGAGCAACTGATGCACGAAGCACAGATGATGAAACAACAGGGTAAAAGAATCGGCCAGATCGCCGAAGCCCTGGGAAAAAGTGAACGCATGGTTCACTACTACCTGTCAGAGCCCTCAAGGCCGCGGAAGAAGCGGGAATATACGAGCAAGCTCGATCCATTCAAACCCTACATCGACACTATACTCGAGGATGAT
>DNTA01000237.1 GCA_003500135.1 Cytophagales bacterium
CATTAAACTACCACCAAGATTAATATATCCCAAGACACTAAAGTCATATTTTGGAATTAGCCAAATCGAAAAAATTGAATTGATTAAAACTACAATAATTATATAAATAGTTAATTGTAATGTTTGCTCTTTAGCTTCAAGCCTCTTCTGTAAGATGATAGCAATCTGCCAAATTACAGCACTTAATGCAATTGGAAGTATTAATTTCTTCAATATCCCTAAAGCATGGGCATCAGATATCCCCAGATAATCCCCTAGAATATAATCCTGAAAAAAGTATACAGCACACAATAAAGGTGTGCAAACTATAAACAAATACAACAATGCCCTTTTTAACGCCCTCGTGAACAAATGACCATCCCCTTCGCTATGAATATTCATTAAGAGTGGTTGAAAGACACTGTTGATAGGGTTAACAACCTGTATGAAAACCTTAAAGATAACATCGTAAACAGCAGCATAGTATGCTAGAACAGCGGGGCCTACAAAGTAATTTAGAATATACTTATCTACACCATTGGTTCCTGGAGAAAACACCATCCAAACACTTAAAGGAATGCCAAAGAAAAAAAACTTTTTAACTAACTGGAAATCCACCTTTATATTGACTTTAAAATCATTGATCCTCAATGATTTCTTAAGATATAGATATGACAGAAAATAACTCACAAGAAGTCCGCTAAAAATAACCTCAATTGATTGGAGATACGGCACAAGCCTAAAAAAATAGGTGGCAATTAAAAATGATAATAACCTGATAATTTCAGCCAAAGTATATTCTAGCGGCCTTATTTCAGATTGTCTCTCAATTAATAGCGAGGTATACCTACATGCAAAAACATAGGCCACCCCCAATAAAGCATAGACTAAAAACGAACTGCTTGTACTAAGACTAAAGGATACTGTAAGTAACAGAGGTATTACTGAAAGGAGAGAAAAAATATAACTGATATTGTGCGCTTTCTTATAAAATTGGTCTCGATTTGCAAAGTCACCATGAAACTTGATAATTGATTGATTAATCCAACCGATTGATCCTGATATAAAAATTAGAAAAGTAACATAGGTTAGAATGTATTTACCATAATTCTCGCTGCCAAACCATCTAATAAATAACGGAATGATCATCAATGATATCAAAGCTGTTATAGCTTTTCCAACAAAATAGACAAGAACCTTATGTCCTACTGACTTAAGCATTAACCTTAGATTTCAAAGGGAGCAGATGATTTAAAAATAAACTAAGACCTAAAGCATACATCATAACACCATTCATTCTATTAAAGAGATTTTCAATGAATAAATTAACTACAATCACTAACAAATAAGCCATAAATAATTTGTTTTCCGTTTTAATAGCAAGTCTCATATTTAAGACTATCGAAATAATGAACAATAGCAACAACAACGGTCCGCCAGCTAACAACAGATTAAAGTAGTAATTGTGTGTGTTTAATTTTTTTTCGAAAAATGTAGAGAATAGATCTTCATTAGACCTGCTTAAATAGGCCTCATTCAGTTTGTCTTGGACGTCACCAATACCGTAGCCAATGTATGGTGACTTCCTGTAAAGTTCATATGAAACTAAGTTTATTTTTATTCTTTCATTTATACCATTTAAGTCCTTTACCTCAGTATTTACAAAGCCATTATTGATTTGATCCGATAAGTAGGAACGAATTTTCTGCTGTGTGGATAAGGTCAAAACAATCAATAACAAAAGATAAATTAGAAGGCTTTTTTTAAAGTTAAACTGAGTAGTTAAAAAATAGAAGGGTATGACGGTAAATAAAAGTACCAACCCTGTTATTGATTTTATGTAAAACAAGGTCGATGAGAACACAGCGAAAAGAAGCACAAGTATCATTTTTATTCCTCTGCGTTCTCCCTTAAACAAAAACATACAGGCCAGAAGACAAATTAAATACCCTATAGAATTATAGGTCTTATGTATGAGGATCTTAGATTCATTCCCTCTTTCACTACACCATAAAAGTGTAGTATATGGTTCGTTCATCAAATAGGGTATTTTCTGAAAAAAAGATAAGGCACTGATTTCTTGATAACAATTTTGTACGGAGAACTTGGTCAAAAAAATCACTTGATATACTAGAAAAATAACATTCGATATAATGAAGATCCACGCAATTGACTTAATCTGTTTTTTTGTGTAAGTTGGTTGAAGATACGTTGATGCAATTGGTAAAAGTAATAATGGCAGTAAGGTATTTATCCTTTTTAATCCTTCGTATTTATTAGAAGAAAATGCAATTGTAAAAATCAAAACTATCACGAAAGATAGGTTTGCAAGTACTAGCTTCCAGCTGTGCAATGACATTTGATTGCTTCCCTGAAACTTATACATCAGGATCAGAGAAACAATGTAAAGAATAAGAAGTATTGAAGTGATATTGTTAGGAACTGTAGTAAAAACAAATAGACTTGAGAATAAACAAAAACTCATAAAAGCGATGTTCCTTATAATAAAATTTTTGATACTCATAGGGCTGTAAACTATCTGCTAAAGATCTATCAAGGCCTTAATTAATTGGGGTGTCGGTGATAAATAAGGGTCATAAAACTCTTTTTCATCAATACTTTTTTTAATAAGTCTTAATTGAGCCCCCTCATATTTAATATATTCATTGGGCGTAAAATATTTCAAAAAGTTTATCGAGTCAATTCTTAATTCCCGCTGATCATAATTTATCATAATCTCTGTTATCTCAACAGTATTCTGGTTGGGGTTAGATCCTAGATCTATCCTGATTTTTTCAGGATATACGCCTTCTAAATCAAATAACAACTCTTGTTCTTCTTTAGATCCTGTAAATCCTCTTTTTAATGAGTTATCCTGTGAAAAATGTGATAGTGCATTAATCTCATAAAATAATTCAAAAGAGTCTGTTTGAAGAAAAACACCCTTAATTCTAATGTTACATTCTTGCTTTTTGCCAACCTTTTTTGATGATGGGCTCAATTCGTTAGGCTTGCTTTGTTCACTTTTACAGTTAAAAAAGCCTATAGTCATACATGCAACAAGCATAAATGAAAAAGCTTTCTTTTGACAAATCCCATTATATAAGTTTCCTAAATCGAATAATCTGCTCATATTCATTTAATTATGACACGAAAAATTTGAATTAAAAAGGTCCTGTTTATTGTATGTCAGAGGTGTAGCATCATCTGCGGACAATACAGAAATATTCAGCGCCTCACAAATAGCCTACCCCGCTGCGGTATCCCATTCCATAGAAGGGCCAAAACGAGGATAAATGTCTGCCTTTCCTTCCGCCATTAAACAGAATTTAAGAGAGCTCACAGCTTTCGTGATTTCAATGCTTTTATTTTTAGTTCTCAAAGACTGCATATACTTCATGGTGGTTTCGTTTAGGTACGATCTACTAGTCAGTACTGTGATATGATTGAAAGCTTTTATAGGTGACTTTAGTATCGAACCCGGTTCAACATCCTTTGGTCTGACAGTTTCATGATCCTTGAATGACACATCATTGACCACCTCAATACTCCTGTTAAGAGCATCAATAACGGTATTAGCTGTTTTTAAAATATTCCGTGCTTCCACACCTTCCTTCTTAAGGTTGTCTTCAGAGGTCAGGGTTGGAGCAAAATGATAATCGGATAATCTGTCTGTCAAGGTTCGGTTCATTTCTTCTGGAAAAGGTTAGTACTTATTATAGGTGCGTAAACCTGCCTCAACATGACATACCTTTGACTGGGAATAGAATCCAGCTAAGCTAGCAGCCATAGTTGTAGTGGTATCGCCATGAACAAAGGTGTAATCTGGCTTAAATTCTTCTAATACAGGTTTTAAACCTGAAAGTATATGTCCTGTGAGATCGTAAAGATTTTGATTGGGTTTCATTAAATCCAAATCATAGTCAGGTACAATTTGAAAGAAGTTAAGCACCTGGTCCAGCATCTCACGGTGCTGAGCGGTAATACACACTTTGGTTTCGAACCGATCTGAATTCCTTAGGAACTCCAATACCAGCGGGGCCATTTTAATGGCTTCGGGCCTGGTCCCAAAAATGATGAGATTTTTCTTCTTCATGAAAGAATATGATACTAGTATAGCCCCTAAACCACCATGCCTGCTGCCACGGTTTCATTGGTCATATCATCCACAAGTATGACACTTCCGGTGGTTCTGTTATCTCGATAGGAGTCAATCATCAATGGCTTGGTAGTCCTTAGCCTTACTTTACAGATATCGTTCATGTTCAGGGTTTTATCTTCCGTATTACGGTCAAGGGTTTCAATATCGATTTTATACACCACCTCCTTGATCATTGCTTTTTCTTCGTTGGAAGTGTGTCTTATGGAGTATTTGGCTCTTGGTTTTGCCGAATCATTGTGTAACCAGCAAAGCATCACTTCAATATCCTGCGACGCCTCTGGTCGATTATTTGTCCTCACGATCATATCGCCTCTACCAATATCAATATCGTCCTCCAAAGTGATGGCCACCGACATGGGTGCATAAGCCTCTTCAAGCTCTGTTTTATAAGTGTTGATTCCTTTAATCTTCGAAGTAAAGCCAGAAGGCATGGCTGTAATTTCATCACCAACTCTAAACACACCACTGGCAATTCTACCAGCGTAGCCTCTGTAGTCTCTGTGACTTTCATTCTGTGGTCTCAATACTGTCTGAACCGGGAAGCGAGCATCTATTTTATTTATATCGCTACTGATATGAATGGTTTCTAAAGTGTGTAATAATGGAGCCCCCTGATACCAAGGCATTTCATCAGAGCGATGAACGACATTATCTCCATTAAGTGCACTAATAGGAATAAACCTCACATCCTTAACCAGCAATTTTGAAGAAAACTCTTCAAATTGCTCGATCACGCGGTTATAGGCTTTCTCTTCATAGTCCACCAGATCCATTTTATTGATGCATACAATTATGTGAGGGATTTGCAGCAAAGAGGCGATAAAAGAATGTCGTTTGGTTTGTTCAATAACTCCATGCCTGGCATCAACCAGAATAATTGCGGCATTGGCCGTTGAGGCGCCGGTCACCATATTCCTTGTGTATTGTATATGGCCTGGGGTATCAGCTATGATAAACTTCCTTTTAGGGGTGGTAAAATATCTGTAAGCCACATCAATGGTAATACCCTGCTCCCTTTCATCTCGAAGTCCGTCCGTAAATAAGGCTAAATCAACACCATCGTGTCCTTTTCGTTTACTAGTGCTCTCAATGGCTTCCAATTGATCCTCGAAAATAGATTTAGAATCGTAAAGCAACCTTCCAATTAAGGTGCTTTTCCCATCGTCAACACTGCCTGCCGTTGTAAATCTTAATAATTGATTACTATCT
>DNTA01000139.1 GCA_003500135.1 Cytophagales bacterium
ACTCAATATAAAATCGGCTTCAAACCACCTATGGGTAAAACCGTTTTTCAATTCTGAAATCTTGTGTGTATCTTTATGTTGCAACATGATAATGTGATTTGGAAACCACTGTTAAGATACTGAAATACAGTGTCTTAACAAAATTATCATGTTGCTTTTTATTTTCTTACTATACTCATTCTCAACTACTTATTCTACTGCGAAACTTGAGTAAAATAGATATAATCCTCTTTTTTTGTAACGTGGCTCTCGTCGCCCCCTACGTGAAAATAAGGGCCAGGTGAAAGCATGGTAATCTCACGGACGACATCATCAATAAAAGCATATACTGTATCTTTCCGGGTATCGAAAGTGCTGAAACCCACCTCTTTGCCGGTGTATAATTCCGGGGTTTGGTCTGTGCCATTCAGGAAAGGATAGGAAACAATCGCAGCATTGGTATGTCCGGGCATATCCACCTCCGGCACAATAGTAATATGATGTGATTTGGCATGCGCAACAATTTCTTTGTATTGCTTCTGGGTGTAAAAACCGCCCGGTCCTCCACCGACCTCTGTGCTACCTCCCACTTCAGTCAATTTAGGCCATGATTTTATTTCAATACGCCATCCCTGATCGTCTGTAAGATGCAGGTGCAATACATTGATTTTGTAATAGGCCAGCAAACTAATGTACTCTTTAATATAATCGGCCTCAAAAAAATGGCGCGATACATCCAACATGGTAGCTCGGTAGGAAAATTGCGGAGCATCTTTGATCGTTCCCGTGGGCGCCACCCATATTTTATGATGGGCAAGGGTGTCGTTGGCACTATATGGGATAAGCTGACGAAGTGTTTGCACACCCCAAAATGCCCCTTTTGGTGTATGGGCTATTAAGTCAATAGTATCCTGCGTGATCCGGATTTCGTAGGCTTCCTTATTTTCAGACTTAAGCCTTTCACGACGTATATTGATAACAGATGAGGCCTTGTTTTCTTGAGAAATGGGAATGTTTAACCCGGTTTTGGACTGTATTTTTTTCGCCAAAAAATCAGCAACCTCTTTAAACCCTTCTGTAGTATCCCCCACACGGATGATGGTATGCTTATCCAATGGGAACCCACTATTTGTGGGGGTAACTTCCAAAGGCTTTGGGATTAAAGCGGCTTCTGAAAGGTCAGTTGCTGGAAAGTTGATTTCCCTTTTTTGCGAATAGGAAATAAAAGACATCAAAAATAAAAAAGACAACAGATGAATTATGATCTGGTGGCAACTTCGGAGTTCACGAATTAGTCTCAAAATTTGATGGATTTAAACTGTTAAATGATTGATTTTCATCTCTGATTGTCAAGCTAATATAATATGGATTCTATATGCTCCATCAACGGTGAAAATACTATGGCAATCATCAGGGCATAGGTTATAATTGTAAAACTCAAGCCACCCAGGGTAGCCCTATGGATTTTTCCAATTGTAACCAGGTCATAAGCAATGGGAATGATCACACAGGAGAGCAATGATAGTAAAACCAAAATCAGCGTGGATAAATCCAGGATATAGGAGATACGGATAAAAGCAGGGTTAATCAAATTTAAACAAGCGATCAACATTTGTCTTTTATGTGTTGCGAAATTCCCTTTTATCGCTGCCCTAATACTAACAAAGAATAGAATAGCAAATACCAAAACATCCCGGGACTCACCGACTAATCTTTGGGCCTCTCCCCAATCATACGTGATGTATAGAGCATTGATTACAATAATTGGGACCGTTAATATCCCTACATACAGGTTCTTTTGGTGCCTTCCGATTTTACCCCTAACCACAAGCCTTGACTGATAGACAAAAAACAGTAACCAACTCATAGCAAGCGCAATATGAATGACTACTATCGGTTTAAAATAACGTTCCAAACGAAAGGGCTGTACAATGGCGACGATGGCAAATATCAGGATAACAAACACAAACATGACAATGCCTGTATACCATATAAATCTCGATTGTTTTGCTTGTTCCATTTGAAAACTTCTTTTGGATTTGGCTTTTAACCTGAAACATGCATCAGCATTCTATTTTAAAACCCGATACAATTCTAACAATCACCGTTAAATGTTGCCATATGTGTTAACAGGTATTCAATCCAATCCAGGTTAAATTACTGAAAATTGTACTGCTTAATTTACGAAAAAATCCATTTAACCTGGTTTTTTTAAAAGAACTTCGTGAAGAGCAGCAAAATGGAATAAAGGCGAAGACCAACTTATTAATTTTCTAAAGCTTGAGCGGGATTTTGGGACTGTTGGCCTCTGATTAATAGTTCAAATATACCACCACCTATCCGGAGAATATTGATGGGTGATGCTGGAGGAGCAGAAATTTAGTCAATGTGAAGATTTATGATCTTCAATATTTTATCAGGCCAAAATGCCTCATTACCTACTTACCGCCTTTTACCCCTTACAATTGTTTGAATCTTAATATGCTTGGCCGATTCCCGACGTGTCAAGAGCATAGGCGCCGCCACGCCTAAGGCAAGGACCATAAGCACGAAAAACGTTTTTAATCCATTGGTGACTGTTTCTTCGAGCAAGTGCAAAAAAGTAGCTTCATCGACATCTCTGGTCAAACGGATCAGGCCAAGCATCATCCGGTAAGCGAAGGCGCCGGGCACCATTGGAATAACCGCAGGGATAGCAAAAATAAAAGGCGGGGCATGACGTAAGTGTCCGGCATAAATACTTAAAAAACCCACCAGCACTGCACCGGCAAAAGAACTGAGTATCGCGCCAACACCCAACTTCAAGGCGAGCAATTTCAGGCTCCCACCGAGCGACCCAAGTAAAAAAATGACGGCGATGGTTCGTACAGGTACATTAAACAGGATGGCGAACCCCGCAGCAGCACAGCCCAGCCAGATCCAACTTTCCAGCAAAACGGTCCACTCCATAGTTAGATATAATAAATTAAAATGGAACATAACATACCCAGGGCTATGGCAAAAGCGATGATCAGGCCATTCATTCCGCGCATAATGCCATTCATTATATTACCATCCAGCAAATCAGATAGCGAATTGATCAGCGGCACCCCCGGAATGAGGTATAGAACAGAGGTAGCGATTGCATACTCGGCTTGTGCCCCGGGTGTAAAATGTACATAGCCCCCCGCTATGAGCACCGAGGTAAAAGAGGCAAAGAAAACGCACAGATACGCATTGAAATTCATTTTTATGGCTTCCTGCCGCACGATAAGCCCGATGAAAGTAGCAACAAATGTCGCCAGCATATCGGGCGCCCCACCACCGAACAAACGGCAAAAGGAAGCTCCGGACAGGCCTACCATCAACAGTATTACAATCCTTGGATAGTGCGATAATGACTTCAGGCGATTGATCTCATTCCATATCTGTTCGTAATTCCATTGCTCTTCCACTATTTTCCAGCTCATGCGGCTGATCCCACTGACCACCTTGAAATTGGCGCCATGTGGAAAGGTACGTTTTAAGCTGCTTTGAAAATAGTCGAGCTTGTCATCATAAACCGATAACATCAATGCGCGATGCGTAATGAGAAGCTCGGCATTGAAACCATAAACATTGGCAATGCGGGTAATCGTCGTTCGAATTCGTGATGTGTTGGCGCCGGCAGCCATAAGCATAGCCCCCACCTCCAACAGTATTTTACTTAACTCCTGACTGGACTTAATTACTTTCTCTTTCATATCTGAAGCAACCGGCAGTTTAAAAACCCAGTGGCAATTTAAGGGTAAAAAACAGCCAAAGAAAAGTATAAAGCAGCATTTTAGCATTCTATTTCGTAAAAATAGATGTACAAGTCAATTTTGGGGCCAAATAACATGCTCAATTTATTCATCCAAAACTCCGTCAATTATAAACTCTTTAAATCCTTCCAGCTTTTTTCTATCGCCATGTATTTCAAACGCCTTCGAGTTTTTAAAGGGAACTGCAATACCTGTAATGGCGCATTTAGCAAAGTGTAACTTGTGGTTTTAATACAACTAGTTTCAAATTTATGCCATTTGATAGAGACCATACGCTCACTCTCTGTGTCCCTTCCGAAAGACGTCTGATCGGGGTTGGCGTATTCCTATTCAGTATGCCCGGTAATTTATGCGAAAATTAAGTTGGCCTGATTTGCTTGCCTGAATTGGGCTTTATGATTATTGTAGTAGGTGTACATGATGGAAAAACCCTCGAAATATGAAACTTAAGTACGATCATTTCATATTCATTCTATCCTTTTCGCCCCTTTTTTACGGGGCTTTTGCTTATCTCCCTCTCTTCAAAATCACAGATCAAGTGGACGGAGTACCCGCATAAACTAAAAAAGGAAGACCAGGAGAAGGTCAAATTTGGCTATCTCTCCATACCGGAAAACTACCAACATCCGGAATCTAGGGAAATACAAATGGCGTTTAATATCTTAAATAGCCCAAACGATAGTGATGAGGCGATGCTGTATTGACCCGGTGTGGCCGGAGGAAGCTTTACCAACAACATGGATAATTTTTTTGGCTACTTCGCAAAACAAAAAATACTGGAACACAAAGACATCTTATTTCTGGATCCCCGGGGTTGCGGAAATTCAAAACCGACATTATGTGAAAACTTAAACGATACGGAGGTCGCTTATCCTGGCATCTTTGGAAGAACCGAAGCAGAAATCGAAGCTCTTCTGGTTAAGGCTGTGGAAGAATGTTGCGACTCTTTGGTAGCAGCCAACATCGATCCCAGGGCTTACAGTTCGGTAGCTGTGGCACATGACATTGAATTGCTGAGAAAAGAAATGGGATACCGGCAATGGATCGTCAGAGGGCATTTTTATGGAAGTTAATATGGATAGGCGCTGATCCCTCATTTTCCCGGCTCTGTTAGGGCAGGCATTTTAAGTGGCCTGGTGCCCAAGGGGGGTAACCATAAGGTTGCAGCGTTCGAAAACATGGCACGCTCTATCAAAATGGTGATTGATGCATGCGAAGAGGATCCTGACTGCCAGCAAAGCTACCCGGTCCTCGAAAACAGATTTCTGGAGGTAGTGCCTACCTTAAGCAAGGAGCCCATCAAGATCGAAGATGTCAGCGGGCAGCCTATTTTCATAGATGTGCGTGTTTGTTTCGGCCATATTTGCCATGATCTACAACAAAGATGGCATGGAGGTGCTGCCCATGTTGGTAAAAATGACAGAAGGGGGAAACTCCTGGATTTTCCGACCCCTGGCTCAATCACTACTCACCTGGCCTATTGAAAATGATATGCTTAATATTATCAGCCTAAACGACCGGGCCATATTTGCCAAACCTGCCGGATCGCGCAATTACCAGGGCCCGTTTTTCAAGGAGTTATACCAATATTGCTATTATGATTTTGACAACAAGATCGATCAAATCTATAGTACAACACTGAGCTTAAAACCTCAGCCCTATGACACGACCACTACATCCTATAAAACCCAAGTATTACTTTTTGATGGATAATACGACCCCATCACCCCTCCTTCTTTTACAGATCAGGTAGCGACATATATCCCTAATCACATCAGGTTTACAGTGGCAGACCGAGGACATGATGCCTCCAGAGGTTTAAATGGTATCATTCCCGAATATGTCCTTAATCCGGGTATACAACCAGGCCTGGCTGAATTACAACAATCCCACAGTTTTGAATTTGCCCACGGCATTATCTTAAATTCGGGCGTTTCATCGTTGGCCATGAAAATAGCTACCGGAAATTATCTGACTACGGCCATAATATAGGGAATAGTCCTTTTGTTACTGGTCATCGGGTTTTTATACTTCCCCATTCGTTTTATCGTAAAAAAGTAGGTAAAAAGCCAATTACACTTCCCATTACGATCACCTTGAGCACATGGCTGATTGCCTTCTTAACCATTGTATTTCTTGGAGTACTGGCCCTTGCGGTAATCGACACCCTCTCTTCCAACATGTACCTTTTGGCATTTGGATTGCCGGGCCAGTGTTGGATCCTTTTTATATTCCCATGGCTGGTATTAATAGCTTTATTAGTCAGCCTTTATTTCTACCAGAAATACCGACCTATTGGTTCAGGAAACAAAATTTTCTGGTCTCTTTCCTGGATCGGGGGCCTGGGGTTTCTTTTGTTTTTTAGGGTAAGCGGTGTGATCTTTTGATGTTCGATAGAGATATAGGGCACATATAATTTGATTTCATTTATACGTTTTGCTAATCCTCAGAGACTCCCGCTGAAGACTCTGAGGAACTCAGTATAAGATTTTACTCTACCCGAACACAATACACACCCGGTCTTTTACCCCACTAAAAAAACATATTAATAGGCGACTCCAGGGCGTTGCACAGCCATTTGGTAAAACGGGCAGCGTCGGCGCCATCGATCAGGCGGTGGTCGTAGGTAAGCGCTACGGGCAGCATGGTACGTGGTTGCCACCCACCGTCTTGCCAGACCGGATTCCCGGTAGCACGAGATAATCCCAGAATGGCTACCTGTGGAGGGAATATAACCGGTGTGAACCCAGTACCTCCTATGCCCCCAAGATTTGAGATGACGAAATTACCTCCTTCCATTTCTTCTTTTTTCAGCTTTCCACTGCGGGCTTTTTCAGCCAACTCATTTACTTCTTTCGACAATTCAGGAATGTCCTTCTGGTCTACATCTCTTACAACAGGCGACAACAGACCGCGAACGGTAACCGCCGCAATGCCAATATGATAATAATCTTTCAGCGCCAGTTCCCGGCTGTCCATGACGGCGCTGGCATTAAACTTCCTGAACTTCTTCAGCGCCTCACCCACCCTATTTGCAACACCACACTCGTTACCATGACCTTGGTATCTAGCTTTTCATTCTTTTGTGCCAGCATATTGCTCAGTTCGGCAATGTCCGCCTCATCAAAATGGGATCACCTGAGATATGTTGCGCCACGATTGAATGGTTCGTCTGGCAATGATCAGGCGCTTTTTCGATAGTGGCTCATGATGGGTTTCGCCCCACTTCGAAAAATCAGGCAGGGCAATGCCCTGCTCTGATGATTTTCCACCCTGGTTTTTCTTTTCAATCAACACACGGGCATGTTCAAAGACATCTTCCCTCGTAATCCGATCATCATTGGAACGCTTTAGTTCCGCTATATCAATCCCCAATTCGCGGGCAAATTTACGGGCCAGCGGTACTGCAGGAATATCGTCTCCCTTTTTCATTACATCATCCTCATGCCCTTCCCCTGGACTTGCAGCCGTTTCCTTTGGCCCCTGTTTTTTATCAGAATCTTCTTCATGGTCTATATCCGCTTCTTCCTTCATAGTATCTTTTATCTCGGCTTTTCCTTCTTCTGAATTATCTTCCTCCTGCTCTTCTTTTTGGGCTTTAGCATCCTGATGCGAAAGACTATGAAATTCATTATCCTTACGCCGATTCGGTGGGCATATATGTGGAAGTATCTTATCAGGACGTCACCTACTACGATTCTGACTACCTGTTTTTTGACCAAAGTACACTGGAAGAAGTGCCAACCATAAGTATCTATGGAAGACGCTCCGAGGCCGACCTGGCCGACCAAATGATACGAATGAATTACGATATTCATGTGGGAACAATCTTTGGCCTCCCAACTAAAATATTGGCATTTCTGGCCAGCCTGACCATTGCCACGCTTCCGGTAACAGGTGTACTCCTATATTTAGGCCGAACCAGAAAATCAAGGCGGAACACACTTGCACTGAGCAGGGCCATATAAAAAACGGGACTAAACTGTAGTCCCGTTTTTTATATTGATATTTGGTAATTTAATCTTTTTCAATATGTTAGGTTATCATATGTTGCTGTTTTCTATCATAATATTTTAGCATATTTTCATAACAAAAAAAGCCGCACTTTACCATGCAGCTTTTTATGGGACAATAGAGGCTCACTTATTCTTCGCAATCACCATCTATTTCATTCACCTGCGATTCCACCTCGAAAAATTTGTTGACGGTAGACGTGCCCCGAATAGATATGTCTACATAATCATCACCAATGGCACTGATCACACCACCAAACTGATTGGCCAATAATTGTGATTGGATATCGGATCCGGTCATTCGGGTATCGTCATCATAATTGCCTTGCACGCGTAGTACCTGCACAAAAGGTATTTTAACATCCTCTATGGTCTGGATGGCATCGAATACCTCTACAGATGTAAACGGTGGTATTTCTACATCGCGCACTCTCGATATCTCAACGGTCTCTTCCACAGTCTCTTCCCAGGTGTTGGTCGTGGTATTGGTTGAGGAAGTGGTGTAGGTATATCCGGCAGAAACTTCTACTGATACCGAAGCGCTCTGGCCAAACAGGCTGGCTTCGGTCTCCACCCCGGCCGTCACTTCTACCGATGCTTCATGGCTGCTGTACAACTCCAGACTCTCCTCGGTACCCACCGTGTATGACTTGGTTTGTGATTCAGTTTTTCCCACCGTTTCGGTCAACGTGGCCGAGCTGCAATTTTTCAATATTGATTTGTAGGCAAAATCAAGTTTGGCAGGTGGCATGATCGGAGCATTATATAAAGTACCACGATCTTCTACAGTCCATGTAATATTGGCCGCCACCATCCTGACTGGAATGTAATCATCCGGACCGTCGGAATACGCAACCTGTGGGCCGTACCAAGTAGTTACATTTTTTGATAGCGGGTTGCCACTCAGGGGCTTTATTTTAACCAGTCCGTTTTCTGCCCGTATCACCACAAACTTATAAATGTCCACATCGATATTTGCCGGGTTGGTTTCAAAATAAGAATAAAAGTTTCCCGGACCCGACATTCTCAGGTAAAAAGGAGCTCTGCCCGGTACATTCATTTTAATGTGATAAAGTGTATCGTTGATGGGTTCGAAATAAAATTTAAAATATTCCCTTCCATCTTCGTAAAAATCCCGGTAGATAATAGGATCTAAACCCGCTTCACGGCTATTATCTATCCGTAGGAAGTAGAGCTTATTGCTTACATCATCATCATCGGAAATGGCCTGTATGAAATAGGGTGTTTCCGGATCAATGACCAGATCAGGATACCTTCTTGCCAGGTCGGTATCCATGCGAAATGGATTGTTGGAATGATCTACCCGAACACTTCCACTATAAATGTTTAGCGACGCAATATCCCTTCCGGTAATTTCAATTTCTGCATCAACGCCATCTTTAAATGCATCCAGTATATCATCAGTCAGGTCCTCTGCTTTGATTTTTAATGTTCCTACGTTGGTATTGGGATCAATCGACACTTCTGTCGAAAAGTCGGACAATGCCCCTGAAAAAGAGATACTGGCACTTACCGGAAAATAACCCTTTCGCGCTATCGGGCGGGTATCGATCACCAGGCCAATACTGCCTTCATCCACAATGAGATTGGTACTGGGCGGTACATCCGGCAGTTTATCTTCCGGTGCGACATTGTCTTCCGAGCATCGGGTCGTAATAAACAAAAGCGTTGAGATCAATAGTAGTAATTTAAAACCTTTCATATTAAGTGATTTAAGTTGGAATATATTTTGATAATTTCTTTTAATCTGTACTCGCAATCATAATATTCTATCTTGTATTATATAAATTTTAATAGTGGACAAAAGGTGGACATGATTGAAATATCAAGGTTTTTCATTTTTATTGGTCTCATCAGACGGTATGAGGAACGCGATATTCGTTGGATTGGCCACAACAAATTCAATGAATGAAAGGTTGGGATTTGAGTGAAATATAATATTTAATTATTTTAGTATCCCGTATAACATTTTTTAGTATGAAAATAAAGACATGGCCTTTCCTCACTTTACTCTATTTTTTGCCTGTTTTGCTTTACGCCCAACACAATCAAAAGCTCGACAGCTTATACCAGGCATATCAAAATCAACCTGATAGTGAAGAAAAGATCGGAACCGTATCTTATTTATTCAATGCCGTGCTTTACACCGATCCTGAGGAGGCTTTGGGTTATGCCAGGGAAGAGCTGGCCCTTTCCATCAAATATGACCGTGCGCGCGGTGTAGGTATGGCCAACTACCACCTGGGTGTATATTATAGTGTAAAAAGTGAACTGGATAGCGCAAACTGGTATTTCGAAAAGGCGCTAAACGCCTTTAAGGATTATGGCGGCAAACACGAAATCGGACTGGCCTACTCCGCTCTCGCTATGGGGGAATTTGAAATGGGGCATTACGATAAGGCACTGGCCCAAACCGACAGCGTTTTAAAAATATATAATGGCCTCAACGACCATTACAGAAGCGCCGTTATGCACGGCCTGAAAAGTGACATTTACAACGCCAAAGGGCAGTACCGTCTCGCACTTAATGAAGGGCTTAAGTCATTGCGTGTATTGGACACAATCAATAAGCCCATCCGTAAAGCAGAAATGCTGATCACCCTTGGCGATATTGAATATCAATTGAACGAGTATCAAAAGTCAATGACCTATGCCAGCGAGGCGCTACCCATTTATGAACAATATCAGGACAGCGTATCCGTTACCTATGCTTTAAATGATATCAGTCGTGCCCATCTTGCACTAAGTGAATATAAAGAAGCACTTCCGCTATTGGAACGATCAGTTCAACTTGCCCGCAAACTGGAGATAAAACAAGCGGAAGCCACTGCTTTGTACCACCTGGGTGAAGCAGCTTTGAAACAGGGCAACTATACCCCCGCACTAAGTTATTTAAGCGAAGCAAAAGCCATATTCCGGCAAATAGGCTTTCAAAAGCAACTGGCAGATACCTATCTCTTTACTGCAAGAACCTATCTGAATTTAAATCAATACAACGAAGCCTTACTCAATTTAGGTCGGGCAAGAACAATTTACGAAGAGATCGGATCTTATGACCAGCTGGGACAAACCTACAAGCTGAGCGCCGGGATTTACAAGCAGCTCGGCGATAATGAAAGGGCATTAAATGACTACCAAACCTTTCATTATATCAGCGACACCGTGCTAAATGTTTCAAAATCGAAGCAGATTGAAGAGTTGCGCATGATCTACGAATCGGAGAAGAAAGAACAGGCCATAATCAACCAGCAAAATGAAATTGCCCTGCTGCAGCAAAAGGCCAAGGTGAACCAGCTTAAATTATCGATGCTCGTAACCGGGCTTATACTTTTGGTCATTATTGCCTCATTAGGTTATTATGCCATCCGGCAAAAAATGAGGCGCAATAAACTGATCAGGGAAAAACTGGATGATGAACTGGCGCACAGGCAAAAGCAACTCACCACCCATGCGCTTCACCTGGCACAAAAAAATGAAGTGCTGGAAGCATTGAAAGATAAAGTAAAGGAGCTGAAAGAAGCCAGCGAAGGCCAGCAAGGTTATCATCAATTGATCAAAACGATCAACTCCAGTATGCACGACGATGATAACTGGACAAATTTCAAAATGTATTTTGAAGAGGTACATGGCGACTTTTATGGCAATATCAAAACAAAATACCCCGAATTAACTTCCAATGAACTCAGATTACTTGCTTTGATGAAGCTCAATCTGTCAACAAAAGAAATAGCCGGGATTTTAAATGTTTCTGCCGAAGGTGTGAAGAAAGCGAGATACCGCCTGCGCAAAAAAATGAACATTAAAACAGAGGAATCTTTACAGGATTATGTCCTTTCGATATGAAGCAGAACTTCCCTCCCGGGTAATTTAGATCAGCCGTCCACCATTTGTCTTCAACTATTTTTCACCTGTCCACTTTTTGTCCACCCCACAAATTTAGAAGCTGTTTGTCAGGTATTTACATTTGACCTGAAGCAAAAATTGTTTTTTGTGGTGTCCGGCGCCAACCGGGCTGCAGACCTTATTTGGCGCGGACCACCACAAAAACAAACACCACAAAAAACTTAATTATGAAAAATTCAACCAACAAATTCACCGTATTGCTCCTGTTTTTATTCATAACATGGAGCTGTAATGATGATGCCACAGATGGCCTGCAAACCTTCGATGATGTGTTGAAGCAGGGAGTAAATATTGAGGATATCCCGCAGGAAAAAACGACGGAAATTCTGGAAGAGGGTGATCCTTACAATGATGATGTTGAAACGGAAGATGATAACGCGGACCCCGTGACCGAACGCTGGGTCTGCACACGCAAAACCGTACGGGTGACCGATGGCAACGGGCAGTTCCCGCTTTTTAACACCAATGCCGATGTCATTTATCCGGGTAACCTCCTGCAGGGCAAAACCCTGAGTGATGCCACTCCTGCCCCGATAGTTGTGAAACGGTCCGGAGGCGCCATTTCGTACGACCTGAACAACGGCAACCTTAACTCCACTTTTACGGTTGATGAAGTGAAAAAAAGTACGATCCAGAATGCGATGAACAATATTATCGCCGGAGCAGGAACCGTGGTGCCGGCTAACTTTCAACTGGATATCGAACGCGTACAATCCAGGGAACAGTTGGCGCTGGAGATGGGGATCAATGTAGAGACTTTCACCACAAAAGTATCTTCAGACATGTCCTTCAGCTCCGACCGTGAGTATAACCGGTTTCTGGTCAAGTTGAAGCAGTCGTACTACACCATGAGCTTTGACCTGCCCACCAGTTTAGAGGAGTTGTTCGATGAAAGTGTTACGCCTGATCAGTTGTCGGTGTATGTAGCCCCGGACAATCCGGCCACTTTTATTTCATCGGTTACCTACGGCCGTATTTTCTATATGCTGATCGAGTCCACTTCTTCGGAACAGGAAATGCAAGCCAAACTGGATGTTTCGTATGGTGCATTCCGCAACAAAGTGGAAGGTGAAGTGGATGTGGAGACTTTCAATTCACTAAAAAATGTAAAGATTAAAGTCATCGCCTATGGCGGTGATGCGGAAGGCACTTTCGAGTTGGCAGGTGAATCGACTATATCCAATATTGCAGAAAAGCTGGCGGAGAGTACAGACATAAGGGCCGGTCTGCCCCTTTCCTACGTAGTACGCAGTGTAGCGCGGCCAGACAAAATTGTGGGTACCAAACTGGCTACCGAGTACGATGTAGTCGATTGTGAACTGCGCGGCGTGCTTCCTCCGATTGGTTTTGCCTCCTGGGTCGATCTATTTGATGATGGTATCGGCGCGATGGTCAATATTGCCCAAAGTAATGTAATCCTCTATAACAAGGCAGGTGATCAATATGCCTGGTACAACGGTAACTCAGGAAAAATACTGGGCAAATTTGCAATAGATGACCCCGACGGGCCACTTGGCGCTTCATCATTGGGGAGTATTGGTTCTGTAGTGCGATTTGCCGGAAGCAACTGCTTTAATGACGCCAATTCCAATGACCGGTTATACGTTTTTAACAGTGATGGACTGGAATATGAGATCTTCCGGTATGATGAATCCCTGGTATCGGGAAATGATCTGCCTGCCGGACCAGTAGGTACCATAGACAAGGATGGAGAAAACAATCGGATATATCTGGTGAATGAGACCTTTGGCGACAGTGGTAATTTCCAGTTTGCCAACGACGGCTTCGAGGCCGTCACACGCATAGGCTTTGAAAAGATGGCCTTTTTTGCCAAACCCGGTGATCGCTATGCCATCTACAATCGGTCGAGCGGTGGAACATGGGAAGACCCTGTGGATACCGACAAATGGTTTAACTCAAGATGTGGTCAGGACATCCTGATATTTGATCGAATTGGCGCTACCACCACTATAAGTTTTGGAGGAAGCAGTTGCCGATATCTGTTTGTAAATGAAGCAGGAAACGAATTGATGGTATGGTTTGCCGACTGCGAAAACCAGGGGCCCTGGATCATTAAGTAATCATTCTCAATATATGGCAGTCCCGGATATCGGGCTGCCATGATTTTTTACTTTTCTGGATTTATTTATACATACCATATATAATTTAATTCCAAACACAGCCGCAATTTTAGGGCAGCGTAACATTTAGCAATTTTATTAAAGCTAAGTTACCCATTAATGGATCATTACTACCCACGGTTGTTGAATATATGACCTGATCAAAGAAGGATTATAACCCGAAAAGACCAACCTATAACCATGTTGTTATTTAATGATTTATTTGCCACATAATTAACGAGCGCTATCCAAATCAGAAAAATCCCCGAAAATCATGACTGATGTATAATATCTATATAATTTTGATTATCAGATACTTATAAAACACATTTCATTTTTTCCTACCATACTCTTCCGCTGTTTAATCTTCTGGGCCTATGAGGTGCGCACCAGACCCTTCCTGAGGTAGTACCTCAGAGGCTCTCTGGTCTATTGTGACCCGGCCTGTGGTGCGCACCTGACGACTCCTCTGGTCTGACGTGGTTTTTCGTTACTTTTAATCAGAATAATTAAGTATTTTTAGTTGATTGAAGACTTTTTAGTGAGGTCCGACATTATCGCGTATTGCTGCATACAAGTTCACCATTAGGGCCATTGATCTATTTTCCGTTCCGGGCGTTGCAAACGCCTTTCTCCACAGCCATGCGTTTCAAACGCATTCAAAAATCCAATTATTTATAAAACGAATTTCATC
>DNTA01000178.1 GCA_003500135.1 Cytophagales bacterium
GTTTTTAGAAGTACCCTTTAGTGATTATTGCAATTGTATTTATGCTTTTAGTGATTGGAACAGGTATCGCACTGACAGTTTTTGGCCTTTTGATACTATTTGGTATGATCGGCGCCGGAATACTATCTGCTTCAATATTGGTTGGTCTTAACAAAAAATCATTTTCAAAGGGGTTCAAAACTTTTTTAGTGTCTGCTTCCACAATTGGAGGACTACTGATTGGTGTCGCAGGATTATGGATTTTAAATGAAATATCACAATGGTGGCCACTGAACGCCATACTTTCTGCGGGTTCAATTGTAGGCTTATTATCAGGTTTCCTTTTTGGGCTATTCGCCTATAATATCGTTCAAAGAATGACGGTATTCCTGAAAACAAAGCTCACAACCTTTAGCAACTCAATAAAAAGAGAGTAACCAATTAGCAATACTGATCAAAAGAAAGCAACATATGTAAATATGCATGTATGCGCGTATGTACATATGGATGCATACACGCATACGTATACTGAATTCTTTGAAATTCCACATTGCAATCTTACAAACCAGATTTTAATATCAGGATCAAAACAAGTACATTTAAGTTGATTAAAGAGTACAATTTATCTGGCTACAGCTGGATTAGGAACATGAGAAAGTTAGTAGAAATACAAAATATCTTTCGAGAACATAAGAATAGACTGTTCAGGGACTATCCAATTAAGTCAATGGCTATTTTTGGTTCTTATTCTCGAAGTGAACAAAAAATGATTCGAGTGATTTGGATATTCTTGTTGAGTTCACAGACAAAATTGGTATACGATTCATCGATCTGGCGGATGAGTTAGAAATTGTTGGATTTAGAGTGGACTTGGTTTCAAAAAAAGGAGTTAAGGATAAATATTTAAAAGCTATTGATTTGGAATTAATTTATCTCTAAGCGACACACCATATTACTTCTGGATGATATACTTCCGGGCTTGTCTTTGAAACTTTTATCTCTGACGAAAAAACGTTGGATGCTGTAATTCGGAATTTCGAAGTAATTGGAGAAGCAGCAAATCGAATTGATCCCGATTTCAGAGATAAAAACCCGGAGATTGAGTGGAAAAGGATTAGAGGATTCCGAAACAGGATCGTACATGAATATTTTGGCATAGATTACGAAATTGTTTGGGAAATTATCAATACGTATTTAGATGAAATGATTGATTGGCTTAAAACACTAATTGATAAAAATTGAACTACTATTCCCTAGAATAAATCTGAAAGGGGTTTTCCACACCATAATTAACGATGTCAATCATTTGAGATTAGATATATTAAGACTTTATCAGATCGTGAAACTCTTTGGCCGGCATGTCATCTCAACAATTTTTCTTACAATTTCGCTATTTGGCGGACATATTTTCACTATTGGTTTAACTCAGATGCATCAAAATATCCTAATTCATGTGGAGCAGCTAATGGGGCCCTTGTTATTTTAACCTTACTAATCGTAACAGTTGCTTCTTTAGTACTTCTAATATTAGTAATCTTAAATAGAGGTCAAAATCGTTTTGACTATTCGATTTTCCTTCTATTGGCCCTTTTGCCATTGCTATACATCCCAATCAAAAATTACCTGGCATATTAATCAAAGCAACTATGACTCAAACCCACCGGTTTAATTGCTTCGAACAATTAAACCGGTGGGTTAAAATTAAAGCCCGAGCACGGAAGAGCCTTGCTCGAATACAATGTCTACAGGTATGTTTGCAGCGCTTAATCGGTCGAGGTCTCGTTGCAGGTCGGAGGTGATCACGCCCATTTCATTCAGCAACTTGCCCGCTGCCTCGTAGTCGCCATCACCCTGGATAGTAAGGATTTTTTCCGATAGGGCACCCACAGCATCCTGCATCTTATCAAAGTTCACCCGATAGGTTTTGCTTTCAGAGTCATAATCGAAGGCTTCCATTTCTTTGAAAAAGTTGAAGCGCACCATATTGGCCTGTCCGTGCGCACTGGCAGCGCCAAAGCGGACCGAGCGGAAAATACCTGCAAGGAAGGTCACGTAATAATCCTTGATATCGCCATCCAGCTCGCCTTTGTCCATTAACTGGTTGATCATATATAAGCCCAGAATGTCAGCCTTTCCTTCTTCCAGTGCCGATGAATGTTCTTTCATGGCGCTGCGTACAGCGCCTTTTCCGGTTATGGTATTTTTAATGCCCAGTCCGTGTGCTACCTCGTGGAACATGGTATTGGCAAAGAAAGCATCGAATTTAATGTGCTGCCTTTGATCTTCAGCAATTAGTATTTCAGAAATCGGCGCCAGGATTTGATCGAACTTGGCGTGCATGGCATTTTTGAGCTGCAGACGCCGACTTCCTTTTTCAAGTTGTACCCGCTCGTCGTTGGGCAAATTGATGGCGATGGTTTTACTGCCAGCATTGCAGTCTCCTGCATAGTACACCACATCATAGGCATTCAGGTCGGCATTGGAGCCCGGCTTTTCCTGCTTATAGGCTTCCGGTACCGGAATTCCCTTTTGCAGTTCGGGCAAAAAAGCGGCATACTTGGCCAGCCGTTTGCTCCACTCCATATCTTTGATCAGCACATAGGCTTCGTGCGCGGCCTTATAGTTAAATAGCTTGTCTTCATAATTCTCGATCGGCCCCACCACAAAATCGATCATATTCGTTTTCATATCCATCCAGGCCATATCGCTTTCGAGGTATTCATCGGTGCGCAACGCAGCGGCACGTAGTGTAAGATAATTTTTAAATCCTTCATCTTCGGCCAGCTCTGCTGCCTGCTCGAGCAGTTCTGCCGCTTTTTCAATTTGATCTGCAAAGGCCTCATGATAAGGAACTGTCATTAGGTCACCATTCTCATCGCGACGTAAAAGGGTATACAAACTTTTTTTATCAGGTAGATCAGCCTGTTCAAACTCCTCTTTGCTCATATTCTCCGGGTAAAAGTTGGCTCCCTTTGGCTTTTCACCCACTCCGGCAACAAATGAATTATTATCTTCAAGCCGGTCCCACGGACCGTAATTGATATGGAGATACTTCTTAAGATCTTCGTTTTGTACCAGCTCCATCAAGGAATCCTTTTTCCCATATGCTTCGTACCAGAACAATTCGTCCATAATGTCGGCCACCTCGATAAGGATCGGGATCATCTTTTGCTGGTTTTTCGACAAAACCGTTAGATCGGTGGTCAACGGTACGGCGGTATACTTGCTCAGCTTATTGCTTATGTCCACCCCTTCTTTTAAAAGGCTTGCGGATACTTGTTGTTCTTCTTGCTTCGGGCTTTTACAAGACCCCAGAAAAAGGCCAATAGCCACAGAAATTGCTAAAAATGTATAGATCCTCTTCATAATTCGTTAATTTTTTGCTTGTGCCCTAAATTTAGGAGTTCTGTTTACGTAAGAGTAATAAAGACCCAAAATTTTATGCGGAGAATCATTTTATGGCGTTTGTTATTCCTTTTATCAGTACCTTTTTCACATCATTTGGTCAGCGCCCAGTCGGTGGGAAAGGCCAACCAATATTTTACAGAGGGCAATACTAAAAAAGCGCTGACTGAAGTGAACGGTGTTCTACATAAATCGCCCCAGAACCTGGATGCCCTGATCCTGAGAAGTAGAATTCACGAACATATCGGCGATTTGCGCAAAGCGCTTTCGGATTTGGATGCCTACGTAATACTTGAACCCAACGTGCCTGAAATTCTATTTATGCGCGGTAGGCTGCGGTTTGAACTGGAAATGTACCGTTTGGCCATAGAAGATTTCGAACAATTGCTGGAGATGGATTTTGGAGTAACCAATTATGTGTTTTATCGGCGTGCCCCTGGTGAAACAGGTATCAGCGGGTTGAGCACGCTTGAAACCATGCGCGCCGAATGCCAGCACTACATTGGGCTGAGCCAGTTGCAACTGGATAAAAACGGGCTGGCCATTTCCTCATTGCTCCGGGCTGTTACACTGGATTCGGGCAATACGTTGTATCAAGTGAATTTGGCACGCGCATACGAGGGTTTGGGGAAGAAAGACAGCGCCCTTTTTTGGTACCAAAATGTTTTGATCAGTAACCCAAACGAACCACTCGCCGCGACCTATATGGCTGATTTGTTGATGGAAGATCAGGAATACGAAACCATGACCTCATACTTTTCTGAAGTTATCCATTTGCATCCCGATCATCTCGAAGCCTACAAAAAAAGGGCCTGGGCCTATTATATGGATGGTGAATATCAAAAGGCCTTGGATGATTACCAGTATTTACTGAAGAATGAACCATCATCGCAGTATTATATTACCAGCGGAATGTGCCTGACCAAACTGGAAAGATATGGGGAAGCCGAAAAATTATTCCTCATCATACTGCAGCAGGAATCCGAAAATGCGGATGCTTTGTTTAACCTGGGCAACCTGTATTTCCAATGGAAAAAGTATGAGTTGGCCAAGGCGCAATACCGGTATTTGCTAAATCTTCAACCTACACGAACGCAGGCATGGTACAACCTGGCAATGACTTATTTTGAGCTGAATAATGACAGCGAAGGTTGTACAGCGCTGTACCGGTCAATTCAGCTGGGAAATCAACAAGGCAAAGATATTTATAACCGCATATGTAATAAATAGTGCACCTGCTGCAAAATATAATATTAATTTATCCTTGTTATCGGATTTTTTCTTAAGTTTGGTCTAAAACATCTCAAAAAAACTGCTTGTAAACCCAAAGATGCAGTAAATCATCAACCTGATTACCAATGATTTAGGGAGTAGACTACCTTAAATCAAGAGATTTTTTATAGGCTGTAACTTTTTATGATGAAACGACTATTTAATCTGGGTATTAAACCCGATACACTGCCTTTCGAAAGGGTCGTAATAAAGCTATCCAACCAGTTTGGCCTGGTCGAATTTGTGGTTTCGATCGGTATTGTTGTAGTTTTTAGTGAACTTTTTGCTCCAATTATCTGGATACCGATAATCGCTGGTGTTTTCAGTTTGATAGGACTTGCTTTGAATGGCATGTACCTGACCAGAATTGCCAGAACCGTTCTGGTACTTTCTCCGGTGATCTGTTGGAGCCTGGCCAATGCATACATTACTCCGGTTGGTGAAAAACCTGTTCTGGGCCTCATGGCATTTTCAATCGTCTTTGCCTTTTTGCCGTTTGTAATATTCAGTTATCGCGACTGGCTTTTTCAAATAATTGTTTTCGCATTATCGGCTGTTTTTATCGTTTTCTTCGGCTATTTAAATGAAATGTTTGAATCGGATGCCGCCTATTACGCAAAGTTTAACGAAACTTTTGAGTTTTTAGCAGTACTGGGGGCAGTGCTTACCTTATTTGGAATTGGCTTGAGCCAATTTGCCAGTATAAGATCAGTGATGCGGCGCAATTATAAACTTATTGAAGAATCTGAACATCAAAAACTAGAGCTTCACCAACAGCAAAGGGAAATAAAAAAAACCATTAAGGAGCTGGAGCAATCCCGTAAAGAAGATGAGATACGGAACTGGATCAGCAATGGTATTGCAGAAGTAGGGCAGATATTGCGTACAGAAACGGATCACGATAAGATGTATGATCGTCTGATCAGAAAGTTGGTGAGTTATACCAAGGCCAATCAGGGTGGTTTGTACCTGTACAATGAAGATGAAGGGTGCCTGGAACTAACCGCCATGTATGCTTATGACAGAAAGAAGTTTGTGGAACAAAAGATTGACCTGGGTAGTGGCCTGATTGGACAGGCTTACTTGGAAAAAGACCTGATCTATATTACTGAAGTTCCAAATGACTATGTGCGTATCACATCCGGTTTGGGTGAAGCTACACCAACTTCTTTGCTTATAGCCCCGATGATCGCCAATGAAAAAACAGAAGCGATTGTTGAACTGGCATTTTTCCATACTTTGAAAGAGCATGAACTGGATTTTATCAGGCAACTGGGTGAGGAAATAGCCCTGGTAATTGCCAGTAACCGGCTTAACCAGGCAACGCGCGAATTGCTAGAGCAAAGTCAGCAGCAGGCAGAAGAAATGAAAGCCCAGGAGGAGGAAATGCGCCAGAATATGGAAGAGCTGGAAGCTACCCAGGAAGAAATGGCGAGGGCGCAAAAGGAAATTAATTACAAACAGTCCAACTTAAATGCCCTTATCAACAGTACTGAAGACTCAATAATCATGCTTGATCGCGATTATAAAGCCATAATCATCAACCAAAAAGTAAAAGACCGGTACAAAGGCACACAGTATGAAGGTATAGATGAAGGCTTTAATGTGCTGGAAATGCTGGGCAATGTTCGAGAAGAATGGAAAGGCTATTATGACCGTGCGCTTGCAGGTGAAAAGCTGAATTTTATTATTAAGAGCTCTGTTCAGGGTGAAAATAGTTGGAGGGAATATTTTATAAAACCCATGTGCGATAACCAAGGGGTTATTAATGGAATCTCCGTATTTTCAAGGGATGTATCAAAAGTATATCAAACCCAACAAGAGCTTTTGAAAAAAGAAAAGTTACTCGAAGCCATCATGGATAGCTCAGATGATACCTTCTTTGCCATTGACAAAGATTATAAAATTACGGTGGTCAACAAGGTATTGCGCGATCGGTTTGCGCAAGCAGGTATTGAACTGAGACCAGGATTCGATATCATGAAATCGCTTAGCGATGATCAAATTGCCTTTTGGAAACCTAAATACGACCGTATTTTAAGTGGCGAGCATTTCATATTTGAACATGACCGGCCTATCAAAGACAAAGTGCTTTACCTCGAAGTACACTGCACACCAATAAAAAATGAAAACGGTGAGGTGATAGGCGCCTCGGTGCTATCGAAAGATATCACACATTGGAAAGAACTGAGAGATGAAAAAGAGAAGCTAGAAAACTTATTAAAAAAATAACCCTTATCTAACCTTAATAATTCATGAAGAGCAGGCCGCCACGATTCATTTTGTGGCGGCCACTTTTTGGGTAGTAACTTTTAATACAAATCCCAACGGCCATTCAGGTAATATCGATAAAGCACCGGATCGTGAACCGAATTTACTTCAATTTGGCCTGTGTCTTCCACAACAAATGGCTTTCCAAATGATTGCATCATCATAAGCGCTTCACGATTGATCCACTCTACTCCTACTTCAATGTCAGCATCGAGATAAGCCTTTCGTAGTTGATCCTTATGGATGTTCTTTGCGCCAATAACCCAACCCCATTCACCCAGGGTGGGTAAGTGGTTGTGTAGGGGCAAAGTAGCATAGCCGGCTTCTCGCATCGTTTTTTCTATACAATAGAATGCCTTCGCAGCAAAAAAAGGACTACCTGCCTGAGTGATGATCAGCCCACCGGGCCTAAGCCTTTTATGACACATGGTGTAAAAATCGGAGGAATAGAGCCTACCCAATTCCACCGTTTTTGGGTCAGGAAGGTCAATAATGATGATATCGAAAAAATCATCGCAGTGTTCAATAAACTGCCAGGCGTCGGCATTTTGCACGTTTACCTTGGAATGGCTAAGTGAATGATTATTAATTTGAGTGAGCACCGCGTGAGATCTCGCCAGGTCTGTCATTAGAGGATCGAGATCTACCACCTTAATTTGTTTTACCTGGTCGTATTTGAGCGCCTCCCTGGCCACACAGCCATCACCGCCACCAAGTATCAATACCGAAACCGGATTGAGATGCATAGACAATAGAGGGTGTACGATTGTTTCATGATATTTTACTTCATCAACGGTGCTGAATTGCTGATTTCCATTGATAAAAAGCCAGTAGTTTTCTTTGGACTTCGTAAGAACGATTTGCTGATATTTTGACTGGCCTGAATAAATTACCTTGTCTTTATAGCGATATTGTTCACCGAATTTGATGATCTTTTGGGCATTTATCACACCGCCAACCTGTATTAATAACACAAATAACGACAACCAATAAATATTTCCCCTGGTAAAAGGTGACAATTGTTCGCGAAGATATACCAACAGTACCACCGCAACGGTAAAATTGATGAAACCCAAAATAAATGGCGTATAGGTAAGGCCCAAAATAGGTAAGCCGATGAAAGCAAAGAACACCCCCCCCACCAGGCTGCCGAAATAGTCATTTTCCAGCATGGATGAAATATTGAATTTTAGTGACTCATATTTGTTATTGATACGGATCACCAACGGGATTTCCATCCCAATCAACAAGCCGACTAGTAAACTGAGACAATAAATGATAAATCCTGGGTAGGAGGTAAATGCCGCCGTGGTGTAAGCCAGGATTGACGAAAAGGCCGTTAAGATCGAAAGGCTGAATTCGATAAAAATGAACTTTTGCAGCAAGGGAGGCTCCAGATATTTGCTGATATGGCTACCCAGCCCCATGGCAAACAACATGATCGACACGATCATGGTCCATTGAAATACTGAGTCACCCAAAAAATAAGTGGCAAGTGTCGATAGCACATATTCCGCAACAATACCCGAAAGGCCTGTTGCGAATAGCGCTGCCTTTAATAGTGCAGACTGGTGTTTTAATTCCATATCAACATTTGGCCGTTAAGCAAAAAGGGCCAATCATGGCCCTTATTTGAAAAATATTTTAAAACTAAAGCAGTGCCCAGGTTAATAAAACAGACCCACCGATGTATGAAAATGCTTCTATCAATGCCGCTCCAATATTGGGCTTGTCCTGGTTGACAATCTCATCGGTAAGTTTTCTGCCGGGGAGCAAAATTCTGTCAGATACCCAACGCGCCACCGGTAAAAACAATAGTCCAATGACGACGTCAATGGCTACCGTTTGTGCCGTATCGACCCAGCTTTCAAAATCGTGCATGAGGGCAAAGCGGATCAGGTTACCAATTGCGATCATAGCGCCCGCTGCTCCTATTCCCACTGCAATGTTATCTTTCTCGATGTGCTCATGAATGTTGTATGGCGTAATGGCATTGTACACCCATAGTGTAACCATCAGCAATATCTGCCCGATTATCCAATAGGCAAAAAGTGTAAGCCAGTTGCCATCGCCATATACGCTTCCCATAATGATCATACCGGTAGCTACGGCCATAGCGCCTTCAATTACGCCTGTTCCTTCGTTTTGGTCATCAATGATTTCTTTTCGAACACTAAAATGCCGGAGGAGCACCTTGTCATTGAAAATGATGGAAATATTGAGCAGTATAATCGCTACACCGCCATATTTTCCAATCGCGATCATATCGAGCCACAAGCCATACGATTCGCCCATCATGACGGATCCGATGACAAAAAGGAGCCCGATGAAATACCCTACATGGGCCAGGGCAAAAGCAGTATTGTCTTTTTCAACGAGCTCGTCTTTTATGTTGATCTTACTGTGAAAAAGCTGGTAAAGCGCTTTTCCGAAAAAGAACAAAACAAAGGAAGCGCCCAGGTAGGTAAGGGCGCTCATAATATTGTCTAGATATTCGTACATAAGTTTTCAGATTTGCGGTTGATCATTTTCCAAAGCCTCCTCCACGCGAACGATAACTGCTTCCCGATCGAGAAGATGACCGGCTACTACGTGAAGCGCTGCTCCTCACGCGGTTTTTAAATGAGCTGTTCGAGGCGTTGCTATACCAGCGTGAACCTGATCTCGTGTTGCGGTTGTATTGACTTCCCGTTCCATACATACGACCGCCGGTGGTGGTTGAGGGGCCATAATATGCTCTTCTTCCGTAGTAGTTACCCCGGTAATCGTCCCAATAGGAGCGGCGAACCGGGTAGGCAAACATATTGAACATGGTGGACATAAAGGCATACTGGCCATAGAACTCCCAGAATGAAGTCCCGTTTCGGTTTACCCAGTGGCCGTATTGTTGGTTTCCGATATAATTGTTATAGCCTGGAGGCGCTGCAGTTTTTGAAACCTTTCCATCAGGGCCTTTGGAAGCAATTTCCATACCCATATGATCCATATGCATCACGAAGAAATCCTCACTTACCTGATGCCAACGGGTGGTATCTACCTGTATATTTCCACTATCAATCTCTTTTATAATGCGATATTGATGATAAAACTCTTTGAAATAGCTCCCCTCGGTATTCATATCGAATAAAATAATGGAGTAAGAGGGTATATCGGTCATCTCCTTGATCATGTCGTCGACCGGGCTTTTCACTGGTTCATAATGCGAAGAAGTGGAACAGGTACGGCTGCACCCGTACACGAGCAGTATGAAAACAATTACAGCGATAAATTGAGCTTTCATAAATTATGTATTTGGTTGTGGCTTCTTTACGGCCATTTATTCACCGGGTAAAATATTGTCGATCTCAAAAGGTTTTACCACAACACCATAAGAAGCCTCAAAGTCACGCTCGCCCCACTGCTCAATGGCTATGGTAAATTCGCCTTTGTCGTCATAGTAATCCCAGGATATTAACTCAGTCCAGGTATTCTCATTGTCCGGCTGGTTATTGAAGTACCCTGGATTCTGACCTTCAAGGTAAAACGTTCTGCCTTCATATTCCAGTTTTTTCGGAGGTCTTTGCTTTTCGACGATCTTTTCCGGAATATCTTCCCTGATAGAACGTATCCTGACTTTTCGGGTAAGCGTTATAAACATGTCTTCGTTGGGATCGACATGCAGGTAAGCATCGTCGTTGCCCGCTTCGATTTTATATTCCTGTGTAAAGTAATTGTCTCCCCAATCGTATTCGTATTCTTCCAATACATGCCAGGTTTTTAGGTCGTAATCGAAGACAAACCCCTTTTTAAGGTCTTTTACACCAATGTTGGTTGGATCGTAATCCGGTTCTTTCTTCTTTTTCAGGAAATCAAAAAGGCCCATGGTTTAATTGTTAAGGTAAAAAAAAGCCCGATATAAGTATTATCGGGCATGGATGTTTTGTTATTCGCCGCTTTGCTGGTTTTTCATTTTGGCTTTAAGCGCTTCCAGAGCCGCAGAAGAGCTTTCGCTGGAAGTAGAGCCGATGGCATCGTCAATTTCTTCATCTATGCTCCGGCTACTTTGGGCTACATCAGCATAAGCTTCGGCCATCGCTTCGCTTTCAGAAACTTTTTGTTTCATTTTTTCCAGCGTTGAAATGGTTCCGCTGCTATCTATTTGAGCCATTTGCTTGTTCAGTTTAGTGGTGGCCTGGCTTACTTTTGCCCTTGCTTTCAGCGTTTTGAGCTCATTTTCGTAGTGACTGATATTTGAACGCAGCTTTTTTATATTGGCCTCCAGTTGCACCAGGTTTCCTTCAATTTGCTTCGCGTTCTTTTCTGCTGTAGCAGATCTCTCTTCCGATTGTTGCTTCATATTTAGCGCTTCAGTGGCCAGTCGGTCTGCTTCTTCAGGGGCTATGGCGCCGCTTTCGGCTTTTTTCAATAATGCCATGGCTTTTTGCTCATAATTGGCTGCCTGACTTTTGGCTTCAGCCGCTTCTTTCTTAGCCCTTATGGACATTGACTTAACCTCAGCAAATGATTTCAGAGAAGAATCAAGGTCACTTTTCAAATCCCGGATTCCCTGTTCGGTCAACTTTATGGGATCCTCCAACTTATCGACGATACTGTGGGCTTCTGACTGCCCTATTTTAAATAGTCTTTTAAATACACTCATTTTATTTCCTTTTTATGCTTTTACTGTATTCTCTGTTGAAAATTTTATTAGTTCTTCCATGTATTCGCTCAGTAACAACGCCAGGCTGTTAAGCGATCCTTCCAGCTCATTCTGATCCAGGTTTTCCAGTTGCAGTGTATCCCTGAAGATCACCCGCTTGCCTGTTTCATCAAGAACGAATGCCCCGTGTATGATATCACGATTTTTGATCAATAAATTTTTATAAACTTCTGCAGAAGTATCGGATAATTCGAATAAGAACTGTTCCATGATCAAAATCGGATCGGCACATCCGATTACAAGGTTGTAAATTCCGGCTTCTTCATTCTCAACCCATAATACGCCGTCTTCTTCGTTGGCATGTATGATATTATAGTCGAGATCTAGTAAATAGTTTTTAACTTTTTCAAAATGGTTATCCATGTGTATCGCGTTTTCTTTTGTGGTTGATTCGATCTTTAAAATTAGTGATTTTCATAGGATTTCATAAGTTAACACATTTCAATTCACAATATTTAAGTCAATATTTTCAATGAATTATGCATCTTGATGCAAGCGTCATTTTTACTAACGACATAAATGCTCAAAAGGTTAGCATTTTGTAAAAAATAATTTTAACTTGGATCAAAAAACCGGCTTTTTATGACCTTGATTGGCAGAAACATAAAAAAAATTCGGACGATCAAAAAAATGAGTCAGGCGCAGTTCGCTGAATTGTTCAACCTGGCACGACCAAGTGTGGGCGCCTATGAAGAAGGTCGTTCGGAACCCAAGCTCGAAACGCTTAAACAAATTGCTCGGCTCTTCAAGGTTTCAATTGACGACCTATTGAGCAAAGAACTGACAATCAATGATATATCTCATTTCAGCGGTCCTGAAAAGACGCAGGTAAAAAGCCAAAAGTCCGGATCAGACAACTCCATTACCAGGCACATTCTGATCAGAAGCAATAAATGGAACGAATATGTAAAGAAAGTAGATGATCAGGCTTTCCTAAATCAACAACCCCGGTTTTTCTGGCCGGGGTTAGAAGGCATCGATGCCAGAGCTTTCGAATGGCCCGAATATTTATCCTCATGGAGCGGCATTGTGGGCCAGGGGGACTTTCTGATCACCAGAAAGCTCATAAAATTAGCAGGTTTTCATAGCTCACCTTGCATATTCGTCACTGATAAACACATTATTTTTAAACAGTCAGATGGTACTGCCTATCAATACAATGATAACAATGGCTGGGGCAAATCCGATCATTCGAATGCTGAGCCCAGAGAGATATGGCAGGTAGTGGGCATTCTCAAAAAATACGACCCGGAAAAGAGCCTTTTGACCACCAAAATTACTGAATTGGAGCAGCGAATGGACAGGCTGGAAGGCAAAAAGTGATCAGGGCTTATAGTCATTATCACAAAATACTTGTAGCCGATTTAAAATTGTTCGTATATTCCACTTTCCGAATCCTATATCGCTCATGAACAAAATTTGTGTTTTCTGCGGTTCAAGCAGTGGAAAAAACCCCATTTATCAAGAAAAGTCAAGACAATTAGGCGACCTATTTGTTAAAAGGAACATAGAAATGATTTATGGTGGTGGCAGTATTGGCCTTATGGGCATTATCGCTGATACCATTATGGAAAAAGGCGGCAGAGTTACCGGTGTAATTCCACAGTTTTTGTATCAAAAAGAAGTAGGTCATGATGACATCAGCAACCTGATCATCGTAAACACCATGCATGAGCGCAAACATCAAATGGCCGCCATGAGCAACGGCTTTATTGCCATGCCAGGCGGCATAGGGACACTAGAAGAACTTTTCGAGATATTTACCTGGTCTCAATTACAGTTAGTCAGGCATCCGCTGGGTCTGCTCAATGTCAATGGCTATTACGACCCCTTGCTCAATATGCTTCAGCACATGTATGAGGAAGGTTTCCTGAATGAAAGAACGATGTCACTTCTTACTCATGATGCCGATCCGGAAGCCCTTTTAGATAAAATGGCGAAACAAAAGTTAAAAGAAAGTAATAAGGGAATAGAAAAAATATAATATGAAAACATACGTACCCTTTATCGTTTTTACCTGCTTTGCGCTAACAAGTATAGCTCAAAAGAAAAGCCTAACCCATCAAGATTATGCACATTGGAAAAGAGTGGAGGAGTCGGGCATTTCACCAAATGGAGGCTTTTTGTATTATACCGCAAACCCCCAAAAAGGCGATGGAACCTTATGGATAAAGTCATCCAAAGGCGATACCCTTGGACACCTGCCACGGGGTTTTCAGGTAACTGCTACGCATAACAGTGCTGCCGTGATTTATAAAATATCACCACAATTAGATTCGGTGAGATTAGCAAAACTGGAAAAGACGCCCGAAGAGAAGCTTCCGAAAGATTCGCTGGGCATATGGTTCAGGGATTCAGAAACAGAATGGAAATATCCGGACCTGATGTCGTACAAAGTTCCCGAGAAATGGGCCGGATGGATAGCCTTTTTACAGCATGAAAAAGAAGACAGCACATCTCAAAAAGCCGATTCCCTGAAAACAGAGCAGCAGGATGCCCCGACAAATAATGGAAATGGAAAAAAAGAAGATGTTAAAACCGGCCTGCTCAACCTCTTAAATATTGTGGATAGCAGCCATTTCACAATGGAAAACGTGCACTATTACACCATTGCTCCCGAAGGAAAAATGGCTTTCTTTCTCACATCATCCAAAGACAGCGCCATACATTCGGCTGCTTATGCTTACAATTTTGAGGATAAGTCGCTAAGCCTGCTTGACAGCTCACAGGTGCATTACGCCAACATCTCCTCCGACAGATGGGGCAACCAGGCCGCATATATTGCCACAAGTGATTCTATTGATGCCGATTTCAGACAATACCGAATATTTCACTGGAACAAAGGCGCTGACAATATTCAATTGATCAAATTGTCGGGTACGGATTATTTGCACGAGGACTGGGCCGTCAGTCAACACAGAGCGCCGGTTTTTTCATATGATGGAAATAGAATATTTCTTGGGGTAGCGCCTAAAGTCTTAAAAACGGAATACGAAAAAGACACCACTATCCTGGAGGAAGAAAGGGTTAAAGTGGATGTTTGGACCTGGAAAGATCCCTATTTACAACCACAGCAATTGAAAGAAAGGGAAGAAGAGCTCAAGAAGAATTACATGGGCTGTTTTGACCTTACCGGAAAAACCTTTACCATGCTGGCCAACCCGAATATTCCAGAAATTATACATGACGAAAAATTTAAACTTGATAAAGTGGTTGGGGTGACACGTGAGCCCTATGCTCAAATGATATCTTGGGAATGGCCTTATTATCAAGATTTTTATCTCATTGATGTAAAGAACGGAAAACGCACCCTTATTAAGAAGAAATCAAAAGGTGATGCTGAAATTTCACCTTCGGGTAAATATGTGTATTGGTTTGAACGAACCGACGGGCATTGGTATACCTACAATACTTCCAATGGTGAAATTGTGAATATTTCCAAAGATACAGGGGTTGCTTTTTATCAGGAAGATCATGATACACCTAATGAAGCCTCCTCTTATGGTGTGGCAGGCTGGGCTGAAAATGATGACTACCTTTTGGTATATGACCAATATGACATTTGGGCGCTTGCTCCTTCCGGAAAACGATCTTCTTATATTGTTTCTGATACTTTAGGGCGGAAAAATCAGTGGAGGTTCAGATATAACAAACTGGATGAAGAACAGGAGTTTATTTCGTACCAGGAGGGCTTGATACTTTCTGTAACGGACCTTAAAACTAGGGCTTCCGGATTTTACAGGGATAGTGTGAAGAATGGTTTTACGGCACAAAAACTGGCATGGGATGACTATTTGTACTATGATTTGAAGAAATCAAAAAACGCGGGACAATTGACCTATCGTAAGGGAAGTTTCCAGGATTTTCCTGACCTGTACGCCACAAATCATTTTTTCAATGAGCCCAAAAAAGTAAGCCATATCAACCCGCAGCAAGATGAGTATTTGTGGGGTTCAGCCGAATTTATCAGTTGGTATAGCTTTGATGGCGATTCACTTTCGGGTATCGTGTATAAGCCCGAAAATTTCGATCCCGGGAAAAAATACCCGATGGTTGTTTATTTCTATGAGAAATACAGCGATCGTTTCCACAGGCACTATGTGCCTACCGCCAGTCGTTCAATCGTCAACTTCCCTTATTTAACCAGCAATGACTATGTGGTATTCGTACCAGACATCGTGTATAAGGATGGCTATCCGGGTATGAGCGCCTATAATTGTATTATGCCGGGAGTAAATAAGCTGGTGCAATCGGGCTATGTGGATGAAAAAAGAATTGGCATTCAGGGGCAAAGTTGGGGTGGTTATCAGGTGGCCTATCTCGTAACGCGAACCGGGTTTTTCAGAGCAGCCATGGCAGGTGCACCGGTATCGAATATGACAAGTGCCTACGGTGGTATCCGCTGGGGAACCGGGCTGAGCAGAATGTTTCAGTATGAAACTACACAAAGCAGGATTGGTGGCACCCTCTGGGACAAGCACATGCTGTATATCGAAAACTCACCACTTTTTTATGCTGATCGGGTCTCCACACCACTTTTGATGATGCATAACGATGCAGACGGTGCGGTGCCCTGGTACCAGGGAATCGAGTATTTTGTGGCACTTCGCAGATTGCAAAAACCGGTATGGATGTTGGTATACAATGGCGAGGAACATAACCTGACCGATTGGGACAATCGCATGGATCTTTCTACGCGAATGATGCAGTTTTTTGATCATTATCTGAAAGATGCCCCGGTTCCGGAATGGATGGAAAAAGGTATCCCGGCAGTGAAAAAGGGGAAGACATTGGGGTATGAGTTGGAAGAGTAAACGAAAAAGCCGCTGAATTGGAATTCAGCGGCTTTGTTGTTTTATGATTCAGGGGGTTTCTTTTTCGGTTTACGGCCGGCTTCTTTCAGGGCACGATCAATAAGCCACTCTATTTGGCCATTGACACTTCTGAATTCATCAGCCGCCCATTTTTCGAGCGCCTCCATAGTATCCGGATCTATTCGTATGACGAATGATTTCTTTTTTGGCATAAACTAATACCGGTAATCTTTATCAACTTTCTCTAGTAGTACTACCAGGATATTGGCTTCTTTATTACACATAGATATTGGTTTCCAGCCGTGCTGGCAGGTATCGTTGAGTCTTTGTTCGAACTTACTGAGCCCTTCAAATATCCCTTGTTTCAGTAATTTATACTCTTTCATATCCCCTCCTAATTATTGATGCAACGTTCCCGTATTGATCACAGGGCTCGTTTCTCTTTCACCACATAACACGACCATCAAATTACTGACCATGGCTGCTTTTTTGTCTTCATCCAGATTAATGATCTCCTTTTGACCCAACATCTGCAATGCCTCCTCAACCATACCTACGGCGCCTTCTACAATTTTATATCGGGCCGCCACAATCGCTGCTGCCTGTTGTCTGCGCAACATTGCCTGAGCAATTTCAGGCGCGTAGGCCAGATAACCAATTCTGGCTTCGAGAACATCTATTCCGGCTATATTTAACCTTTCATCAATTTCTTTTTCCAGGGCTGTGTTGATCTCTTCCATTCCCGAACGAAGCGTAATGCGATCATTGTGATCGTCAAAGTTGTCATAAGGGTATGAACCAGCCATTTTTCTAACAGCAGCATCTGTCTGAACTTTCACAAACAGTTCATAGTCGTCTACCTCAAAAGCCGCTTTATAGGTGTCTTTTACTTTCCATACCAAAATCACACTGATTAAAATGGGGTTTCCGATTTTATCATTGACTTTAACCCTTTCACTGTCAAAGTTGCGTGCGCGAAGGGAAATCTCTTTTTTGACATAAAAAGGATTTACCCAAAAGAACCCATTTTCACGAATTGTCCCTTTGTACGCCCCGAAAAGCACCAATACCTTAGAATGATTCGGGTCGACAATGGTAAAGCCGGGTAATAAGAATACCCACAATACTGACGTGAATATTCCGAGAATGATGAAAAGCGGAGTTTTCATCATGAACAAAAATATGGCTATTACAAGAATAATGAGCTCAACTAGCAACATTACGTAGCCACTTAACGGTTTAACATTTTTTTCCTGGTTCATAGTTCAATATGGTATTATTTTGATATCATATTGAATAACGCATTCCCTTCAATTAGGGTTGCGGAAAAACACCTGAACATATCACTTCATAATGAGTGGGAAATCACTTTCTAATCATAAAATCATTTAAATATAGTTTTATGGCAGTTGGAAAAAAGTAATCGGATGGTGGAAGCAATGTTTGATGAAGTCGATATGACGTCTTTCATACATGGAGAAATCGTAAAAAATCAATAAAATTTTTTCTTGTGGCCATGAATTTCTATAGGTCCCCTTCAAAGAATTATATTTTCCCCTAAAATGTATTCGTCCTTACTAATTCAGGATAAAACCTGGTATGCCAACAAGGCAGATACATATGCCAGAACAGACATGTACACCAGTTGTATCATTGGCCACTTCCAGCTTTTGGTTTCACGCCAGGTAATCGCCAATGTACTCATACACTGCATGGCAAAAGCATAAAATAAAAGCAATGATATTGCAACGGGCAGAGTATACTTACGCTCACCGGTTTTAGGGTCCTTTTCTGCTTTCATCCGGTTTTTTATCGTGGCTTCATCTTCCAGGTCTACAGATCCTATACTGTAAATTGTCGCCATGGTCCCTACAAAAACTTCCCTTGCAGCAAAGGAAGTAATAAGCGCAATGCCCATTTTCCAGTCATAACCAAGTGGTTCTATAACCGGCTCAATAGATTTCCCCAATATTCCGGCATAAGAGTTTTCCAGCTTATACGCCTGAATTTTATCCTGTATTTCGTTATCGGAGAGTTCGCTAATGTCATAATTATCATTGACATATTGCGCAGCTGCCTGCATTCTTTCTTCAGGGCCATACGAAGCCAGCGCCCACAAAATAATGGATATCGCCAAAATGACCTTACCGGCTTCAAAAGCGAAGGTTTTCGATTTTTCAACTATCGTAAGCCCTACATTTTTCCAGCGTGGAAACTTGTAAAGTGGCATTTCCATAATGAAATAACTCTTTTCACGAGTCTGTAGTATTTTATTGATCACCACGGCAGAAACAATGGCCATTAAGAATCCAAGCAGGTACATGCCCATCAACACAAGACCCTGCAAGTTTAAAAAGCCAAATACATAATGTTTCGGTACAACAAGCGCTATCAGGATGGTATATACCGGCAATCGCGCCGAGCAACTCATAAGCGGAATAACCAGTATGGTGCTGATCCTTTCCTTCCAGTTATCAATTGTTCGGGTAGACATTATAGCAGGTATGGCACATGCAACACCAGAAATCAGAGGCACCACACTTTTTCCGTTAAGGCCAAACCTTCTCATGAATTTGTCCATGAGAAATACCACTCTGGCCATATATCCGGTTTCTTCCAACAAGGCTATAAAAGCAAATAAAATGGCAATCTGAGGTATAAAAATAAGTACTCCGGCAATTCCCGGTATGATGCCTTCTGTAAGCAGGTCAACCAGCTTGTTCGAAGGCAATCTGTCGTGCAAAAATGAGGCAAGTTCTGAAAATGACCAGTCGATGAAATCCATTGGAGTACTGGCCCATGAAAAAATAGCCTGGAAAATCAGAAAAAGGATAAACAGAAAAATCACGTAGCCGAATATACGATGGGTAAAAAGCTTGTCGAGTTTGCGTGTTAGGTTACGGCTCTCCTGTACGTTGTACTCAACCGCTTCTTCCAGTATTTTGTCAATATATTTATAGCGGTTGATCGTTTCTTTTGATTGATAAAATTCGTTTTGAAACAGATGTTCCTTTGCAGTCTTTTCTATCTCCAGGCGCTCAAGTGCCGGAATATGCTTTAGAAAGCGCCACTGTTGGGCATATAGATAAGCCCTGTAAGGATTTTCGATCTGATACTTTTCCTGAACCGCCTTAATCACCTCCGGGGAAAAGCTGGAAATGTCGCAAACCGGTTGTTTGGAAACATCAAACCCTTCTGATAGCGCCTTCTTTAAAAGCTCGATACCTTCACCTGTTCTGCCATTTATGGAAATCACCGGAACATCGAGATGTTTGGCGATTTGTATGGGCCTTACTTTTTGTCCCAAATTGGTGGAAACATCGAGCATATTGAGCGCCAATATAACGGGAATACCGAGATCTTTGATCTGTGTAAACAGAAGAAGGTTTCTCTTAAGATTGGCTGCATCGGCCACGACTACTACCACATCTGGATAGTCTTCATTTAAGGTATCTATCAGCACATCAAATACAACGCGCTCATCTAATGATCGTGGATATAGCGAATAAGTACCGGGCAGATCAAGTACCCGCACCCTTCTTCCATCAGGAAGACGGGTATAACCCGTTTTCTTATCTACCGTAACACCGGGAAAATTCCCCACCTTTTGATTAAGGCCTGTTAAATGATTAAAAACTGAAGATTTTCCGGAATTCGGATTTCCGACCAGTGCAATCCTCTCAAACTTCTTCTCCGACATGTTTATTCTATTAAGATATTGGCCGCCTCCGATATTCGGAGCGATAGAGAGTAACCGGCTACGTCAAATGAAATAGGATCGCCAAGCGGCGCCCGGAAATTCAATTTGATGGTTTCTCCGGGCAAACAGCCCATTTCCATCAGCTTTAGAGAGATGACATTGTCCTGATACCCTTTTATAATACCTGCCTCTCCCGGTTTAAGGTCCGATGCACTCCTGCTCATTCCATATTTATTTAGATTGATTATAAAGAAGCAAAATAAATGCAAAAGCTAGTTAAATCAAAAGGTTAGGCCTCAATTTATTGGGCATGGGCAGGAAATGTAGTTTTGTATTATTATCGGTACCAGGTATAGGGTTAATATAAAACGAGTATGTTTGTTTAACATTATTAATGCAAAAGTTAAACAACTTAAGTCCTTTTTTCGACCATTCACTCCCAGAATTTGTTGTTTTACTCATTTACTCTGTGCCAATTCAGCTCTTACATTGTTCATAGATCGAAAAGCGAACGTGAAAATAAAGTTTTATTATTATGAAAGAAATGAAGAATTTAATCAAACTTAGAACAATTTTAAGTGCATTTATTTTATCTTTTGCACTATTATTTAGTTCGTGCGACAATGACTCCGATGATGATGACAATGGAACAAATGAAACTGGCCAAAGCATCGCAGAAATTGCAATAGGTAATGATGATTTATCCACCTTAGTAGAGATTTTAAGTCTTCCGGAGCTTGCTGATATCTTGGCGGCAGCTTCAAACGATGACGCCAATCTGACTGTATTTGCACCTACAAATGCCGCTTTCGAGACAGTATTAACTGTTCTAGGAAAATCCAGTATAAGTGAAATTCCTGAAAGTGTGTTGTTGGATATTGTGGAATACCACATTGTGCCTTCTGTTGCGCTTTCAACAGATTTAGAAGCAACATCTTATGAAACACTTAATGGAGAATCAGTAATGGTATCCCTTGATAATGATGGTGTACAAGTAGATGGAAATAACGTTGTGATCGCTGATATTGAAGCTACTAATGGTGTTGTACACGTAATTGACGGCGTATTATTGCCTTCCCTTTATGCATCAGCAGTGGGTACGATAGTGGAAGTTCCTTTGTTTAGCAAGGATTACACTATCCTTACTGAAGCACTTGTAACTGCGGATCTTGTAAACACATTATTAGACACGAACGAAAGCTACACGGTATTCGCTCCGAACAATGCAGCATTTGAAGCTGCTGGAATTAACAGCCTGGAAGGATTAACTTCTGAGGATTTAACTCCAATTCTGCTCTATCATGTTGTGGATAGCGAATTTCCTTCTACACAATTACCTGCTAGAACGGTAACTACACTGGGTGGTGATTTCTTCCTGAGCTTTGTTGGTGACGACGTGTTTATCAATGGTAACACTCAAATTAACGCGGTGGACATTCAGAAAAGCAATGGTGTGATCCATGCTATTGACAGGACTTTGGTTCCTCCTGCCAATACCATTGTAGAGATTGCACAAGACAGAGAAGATCTTTCTACTTTGGTGAGCGTACTAACCAGTCCTGACCAGGCGGCAGTACTTGAAGCACTGACCGGTGAAGGTACTTTCACACTTTTTGCACCAAATAACGATGCCTTTAACAACATAAGCTCTTTGATCGATGGCGAAGATGGTGACGATTTAACTGCCGCTCAAATTACCGAGGTATTACAATACCACGTAACTCAAGGCAGAGTTTACAGCACGGATCTTACCAACGGCATGATGCCTGCAATGCTGAACGGTGAAACCGTGACAGTAAATATTGGCGACAGTGTAACACTTACTGATCAGGATGGCGGTGCAGTAAACCCAGAACCTACAGTAATTGAAGTAAACATAAATGGTACAAACGGAGTTATCCACATTATTGACGAAGTATTGATACCGGATTTAAATAACTAAGAACTGGCAATAGGTTGCTAGGTTGTTTTGTTGGGTAAGGAAGCCCCGGTTTTCACCGGGGCTTTCAAAATTTAGATTGTTATATTTGAATACTTTTCAATTTAAGGGATAGAAGCCATGATTTTTAGCGTAAAATACCGGTATCTGTACATCCTTCTCCTATCTGCTTATTCATTTTTCAATATATTGTTTACTGAAGGCTACAGGCTATTCGGGCACGCAATTCAGTGGTATTATCTTTTTTCTACTTTATTTATCCTGGTCGTTCTCATCTGGGAGTCGAATCATTTATTGGAGATCAACGTTGCCAAACTTCAGCGGAGAGTAGCGAATAAAATACACCCCTTATTGCTTCAGTTTTTCCTCAGTATCCCCTTCGTAATTGCGATCAGCGGCCTAAGCGCACTGACAATATTTAAGCTGATGCCCGACGATAACGTAAGCTTGTTTTTCAACTTTAAGCTTTCCTTAGGTTTTACATTTCGGGTCAACCTGTTTTTAAACAGTATTAATGCCATTGCTTTTTTTATCAATAAATACAAAGAATCGCAGCTGGAAACTGAACAGCTCAAAAAGAAAACCCTTGAAGCCAGGTTTGAAGCTTTGAGAAACCAAATTAATCCGCATTTCCTATTTAATAGCCTTAATGTACTATCATTTTTAGTGTATAAAGATGCCGATACCTCATCAAAATTTATTGAGCAATTATCCAAGGCATACAGATACCTGCTTTTCCATCAGGATAAGAGGCTTGTATTATTAGAAGAAGAAATGAATTTTATTCATGCTTATTTGTTTTTAATTAAGATTCGCTTCGAAGAAAATCTGAAGGTGAAAATCAACATCCCAAAATCTTATTATCAATATTATATACCGCCTGCCACCCTACAGTTATTAATTGAAAATGCAATAAAGCACAATATTGTAAGTCAAAGAAGGCCCTTGTCTATTGAGATCAAAGGACACAATATGAGGCTGGAAGTAATAAATAATTTACAAGAGAAAGAACTAAAAGAACCCTCCACTTCAGTTGGATTAAAAAACATATCGCTCAGATATGAGTTTATGACCAATGAAAAGGTAGAAGTACATAAAAACGCACATACCTTCTCAGTCCACATACCACTTATCCAACTTGCAGACAAATGAAAGTACTTATTGTAGAAGATGAGGCGCTTGCCCGTGAGCGATTGTCCGAATTGATCGACCAATATGATGATAAGATAGAAATTGCCGGTTCGTTCGATTCCATTGAGGACACTGTAAATTTCTTCAATGGTGATTCGGAAATAGACCTTGCTTTTTTCGATATTCAGTTATCCGACGGTAACAGCTTCGAAATATTTCAAAAAGCCGGAATAGATCTACCAGTAATTTTCACTACTGCATTTGATGACTTTGCCATTCGCGCATTTAAAGTCAATAGCGTTGATTATTTGCTCAAGCCTATATCTTTTGAAGACCTGAGTTGTGCTATTGAAAAGTATAAAAAACAATCGATGAAAATTACGGGGCAGATCGATGTAGAATCAATCAAGTCATTGATTGCTGTTCAAAGTCGTCAATACAAAAAGCGATTTCTGGTTAAATTTGGCGACCATCTTCAATACAAAAATGCAACTGAAGCAGGTATTTTTTATGCCGATGGTAAAATTGTGTATATTGTGACAAGGAAAATTGGCCGGAAATATATCATCGATCATACTTTAGATGAATTAGACAGCCATTTGCTCGACCCTGATTACTTTTTCAGAATAAACCGAAAAGCAATAATTAATATTGATACTATCGTTGATGTAAAATCCTATTTTAACAGTAGATTGAAGCTTACACTGGATACAACAAACCCTTTTGAACTCATTGTAAGCAGAGATAAAGTATCGGCATTTAAAAGATGGTTAAACCAGTAATATATACCCGATGAAAACTATCCTTACATTCTTTTTACTGTCTATTTTGTCCTTTACTATTTTGGCACAGGAACGAAAGCTTCCTGGAACTGAGGAAGAATTCAAAGCAGAAATCCTCAAACTTCGCCAGGATGTTGACGATATCCAGCACAATCTTGACAAAACCCGCCAGCGTTTTAAATTAGGGGTCGGGCTGGCAGCGCTTGGCTATACGGTTACCATAGCCGGCGGTTTAATGCTTGGTGGCGACAATGCCGATGCCGGTGAAGCGCTGCTTTATACCGGTGGCGCCATCGGTCTTACAGGCACACTCTTGCTAGTAGACAGTTTCAAATTCCTTCGCGGGGCTTCGGGACTGGAAAGTTACCGGCGGCGGGATAATCAAAAGGCCCTGACTCGTCATTTTTATTGACCCGGAACAAAACAATCATGATAAAAGCCTGATCCTGGTGAAAATATAATCCAGAAACTCTTCATTGATCGGCATTCTAAAAATATGTCCATCATCGATCAGTTCTGGTTCATATCCTTTTCTTTTCAGGTATTTATCGCTTACGTTCTTGTCGAACCAATGGATCAGTGAGATTTTTTCATGATCTATTTCAAGGCAGGTGATGCCGCGTTTTCCAATAGTACAACCGGAATTGAAAAGGCAGGGGATATGGAAAATCGAATTGTACAATTGCGTGGCATTAAGGGCATTAGGGTTCTTTTTAAAAATTTTCTTAAGCTCTTTCTTTTTGGATTTGATAAGCTTTTTGATCGATTTTTTGACATCTTCCTTTTCTTCTCGTGCAAAATCGCGACACAACCGCTCAATTTGGTATTTCAACCTCTCGGGTTTCGACAGCGATTCAAAAAGTGGCCGGTGTGTATGACCGATTATGGCCATATGTTTTCGAAATGAAGCATGATGGTACACCTTTTTCTCAATTGCATACTGTTTACGACTGTCGTGCGCTACGGAATAGTTGGTGATACGCAATGGATTAGCCAAATATTTCAGCGTATAGCCAACAAGTTTATTGTGCTTTTGATATGTAGTTGAAGCCTGGTGCCCGTGGAACAAAAATATTTCTCCCGAGGGATGTTCCAATACCAAAGCCTCATTGTAAGCCATAGGGTAGGTGTTTTGATCTTCAGTAACCAGGGTCAAATCATGATTGCCCAACAACTTCCAAATTCCTCCATTGGCCTGAAATTTTTTGAAAATATCGAATACATAAGACCATTTGCTCATAATTTTCTTCAGTGGAAAGCGCTGAAGCTCCTCGACATCCCCGTTTAAAATAAGGCCAAAATCATTGGGTAAATAATACTTTTGAAGCACATTTTCGAAAAGCGTGGCATTGCTTCGAAAATCGTCTTTTGAAGACCCATCTCCCATGTGCAGGTCACTGAAAACCACGAATTTTGAATTTTTTTCAAATTTTACGCGTTCCGCCTCCTCAAAAAGTACGTCGAGTTGCTTATATACCTGCTTGATCTTCATAACTGAACGCGCGAAATATGCATCATTTTAAATAAATACATTTTGAGCGGCCTATTAAGCTATTGTTAAAAAATTGTGATGCATACATAATTGGGCCCGTTACTTTGTTCAATTTAGGTTTTTTTAACTATTTCGAAAAAAATAATCATGGCCTGGACCAATTATCATAATCATTGCCATTACTGCGACGGTAAGTTTTCTGTGGAAGATCACGTAATAAGTGCGATTGAAAAAAACCTGATAGCGCTTGGAATGTCAAGTCATTGCCCTGTCGATTTTGAAAACGGCTGGAGTATGGCAAAAAAAGACATCCCTGGCTATTTTGAAGAGATCAGGTCTGCTAAAAATAAATATCACGAACAGATTGAAATTTATACCAGTCTTGAAATTGACTTTATCCCGGATATTGTTAGCCCTTCCGACCTATTTATTACTGAATTGAAATTGGATTATACCATTGGATCCATTCATTTTGTCGAAGCTTTTGAGGATGGCAAGCCCTGGGAAATAGATGGAAGTACTGCACTATTTGAGAGGGGCTTGGCAGAAATCCATCAAAATGATATTAAAAAGGTAGTACAGAAATATTTCAATTTAACGCGTCAAATGATTCGCGATACCAGACCTGATATCATTGGCCATATTGACAAGATCAAAATGCATAACAGGAAGAAACCATTTTTTTCTGAAAACGAACGTTGGTACCGGAATGAAGTGGAAGAAACGCTAAAAACCCTGGCGGTCACCGGTGGGATAATGGAAGTAAATACGAGAGGTTTATACAAAAAATATTCTGATACCCCCTATCCATCTCCCTGGGTCATATCCAGGGCATATGAAATGGATATACCCGTATGTATCAATTCCGATGCCCATACACCAGATGAAATTACCCTGGCGTTTGAATATGCTGCTTCACTTCTTAAAGAAGCCGGTTATCACACAATTCAGGTTTTGTTAAAAGACAAATGGCAATCTTTACCTTTTGATAATCAAGGCGTTATTATAAGTTGATGCATTGATATTCAGGGTGGCCCAGGTAGCGATAAATTATTGCATGTACTTCCTTATTATCTTGCGCTGGTTGCATGTAATGATGCCACTCTTCCGATGAAATGATTTGCTGATCGTTATCAACAAAACCATATCCCTGAAAAGTGCCTCTTTCCACCAGTACAAAACCTCTTTCTCCTTCATATCTTCCTCTGCCATACAATACAAAAGAATTGGCAAATTCCGTGAGGCCCTCCAGCGCCTTTTCCAACCTTCTATTATATTCTTCCGGCTTTATTTTGCCCACGCAGGCGCCATCGCATTGACCAACCTGATGATTAAAACAAGCATGACTGGTTTTTTGCAGACCTATCAATTTAGGACACAAATCAAATTGCTGATACAAATCGATCAGAACTTGTCTTCCCTCATTTTGTGACCTAACCATGTGCACCATTTCCAGATTTTTCATTTTGCGGCCAATGCTCAACCTTTTATATCCATTATGATCTTCATAAAGATACAAGCCGTATGTAAATGAACTGTATTTTTGAGCCCTGTTGTATTCCGGCCAGTGCTTTTTAATGGCATATGACTCATGAAGAAGAGCGATGAGCTCATTTCCACAAAGCTCATAAGAGATATTGGCCACTTTTGATAGCATATTACTCTTTCTCAGACTGCTGTCAGCGGCCAAGTGACCGTCGATTCGCTTGCGAATATTTTTAGCCTTTCCAACATAGAGTACCTTTCCCCTTTCATCAAGGAAATAATATACTCCTGGCTTTTGAGGCAATTTTAAGTATACCCCTCTATCTAACAAAGGAGGTAATTTGGCTTCTCTTGAATTCCGTTTTAGCGCTTTACCTATTTCATTATTCAAGTCATTTTCGACTACCTTTTTAAGCAATCTTGTTGTAGCCATTGCATCGCCCATGGCCCGGTGTCGTGCCCGGTTGGGAATGTCAAAGTTTTCACATAAACTGCCCAGGCTGTAGCTTTTTAATCCCGGAAAAACTTTGCGGGTTAGGCGAACCGTACAAAGCTTTTTGACTACAAATCCTTTTCCTATCCGGTTGAATTCATTTTTTAAGAATCCGTGGTCAAAATTTACGTTGTGGGCCACAAAAATTTTATCCTCCAGTAACTTCCCTATATCATCGGCTACATCTTCAAAAGCAGGAGCGCCTGCCACCATTTCGTCGGTGATTCCTGTAAGGCCAGATATAAATGCTGGAATTGCATACTGCGGATTGATTAAGGTTTCGTATTGTTCAATGACCTCTTTGCCGTCAAATATGACGATCGCAACTTCAATGATCCGGTTTTTGTTGGCAAATCCACCGGTTGTTTCAATATCTACGATAGCATATGGCATAGAATTAGCAATTTACTAATATTTATAGCTTTTCATGCTGATAAGAGCAAAAAAAAGCGCCCCTTTTGGGCGCCCGAAATTTCTTTCAGCAACTTTCTGATCAACTTCGCTGAAAGTCGTTTCTACCTTAATCTATCTAACCTTAACCTAAAATAATATGAAGAGGAAATCTTCACTAAAAAATCGCTTTGAATGAGAAATGACCGAATCATTTCGTCATCTTTCATTGCTTCAATATTTTCTCCCTGTATTTGTCTGATTATTTTACCTTCTGCGTTCAGAATGATCAATTGCTTTTCTTCATTCCGGTCTTGGGCTTCACTGACCCATTCCTTGTATAAATCTGTGTCTATTAACAGTTCCTCCTCCGCACTCAGGTTTTCTACGTTATTATCCAATTGTAGAAAATATCCCTTATCATCCGCATAAGTATGATGGCATAAAGTGAGCGCAAAAAGCGAGATTAAAAAATATGCTAACGGTTTCATGCCTTTTCTATTTTTGAGCCCGTATATTATTCCGCGTTTTGATGTTTATTATTGTGAACGCAAAATTATATTAATAGATTCAATTTTTTTTATGACATATGTTTGGCTTTATGTAATAAGGATGTAAGGTTTTGGCCGAAAAAGAAACATAATTATCGCTTAAAATTAAGCACATATTACCTCTAATTTTCGTTTCATTAATGTCTGGAACTTTATATTAGAATTTAAGCGCTTTTCATAGTCCGGAATGGGTTCTGAGCAATAAACCAAATATTATTTGGCGCTTTTGGGTTGCTGATTTCACAATTCTGGCCTCGATACTTGTAACATAAATACGTTTTTTACACTAAATCGCCTAAAATATTTTATAAATGGATGTATTGCGTAATTTATCTGTCCAAATACCACCGACTGATAAGCCCAGAGTGGTCATTATTGGTGGAGGCTTTGCCGGTGTACAACTGGCCAGAAATTTAAAAAACAAACCCTTTCAGGTTGTCATGCTCGACCGGAACAATTACCACGGCTTTCAGCCACTTTTATATCAGGTGGCAACTGCCGGCCTGGAGCCCGACTCAATAGCAGGGCCACTGCGTCAATTGTTTGCCGATCAGAAGGATTTTCACTTCAGAATGGCCCGGGTGAGACGAATATTCCCAAAAGAAAAGCGCATTGAAACCCTTGTAGGCGACTTAAACTATGACTACCTGGTAATTGCCACAGGCTCCAGGACGAATTTTTTCAATAATGAAGATTTCAGCACTCAGGCCTTTCCACTAAAACAAGTTCCCCAAGCTTTGGACCTTCGCAGTAATTTGCTACAAAATTTCGAAAAGTCTGTGATGTCCGATGATCCGGAAATGCAAAAACGCCTGATGAATGTGGTTATTGTAGGTGGAGGGCCCACAGGTGTTGAAGTTGCCGGAGCATTGGCAGAATTGAGGCGCCATATACTTCCCGAGGATTATCCTGAAATTGATTTTGGGAAAATGGAGATCCACTTGATAGAAGGTCAGCCACGGCTATTGAATGGTATGTCTGATAAAGCAGGAAAATGGGCGCTGGAATACCTGGAAAGATTTGATGTTGACGTGATGTTAGGAAAATTCGTTCAGAAGTTCGATGGTCAGTTTGTAACCCTAAATGATGGAACCGTGTTGGAAACCAATACCTTAGTTTGGGCGGCAGGCGTAAAGGGCAACCTTATAGAGGGCCTGCCCGATTCATCAGTAGTAAATAGCAGGATTAAAGTAGACCTGTATAATCGGGTACACGGTTTCGATGATATTTTTGCGGTAGGTGACATTGCACATATGGTAGAAGGGGAGTATAAAAACGGGCACCCTATGCTGGCCCCTGTTGCCATGCAACAAGGCCGGTTACTGGCACAAAACCTGGTAAATATGTCCAAAAACAAACCAATGAAACCATTTCACTATGAAAACCGGGGCGCTATGGCTACTATTGGCCGCAATAAAGCGGTCGTTGACCTGCCGGGTAATATCACTTTCGGAGGCCTGTTCGCCTGGATGTTCTGGATGTTCATTCATATCGTGTCCATTATTGGTTTCCGCAATAAACTGGTGATTTTCAGCAACTGGGCCTGGAACTATTTCACTTATGATCGAGGAACCCGATTGATCATAAGACTATTTTTACCTAAAGGCAAGGAACGCGAGAAATTCGGCACCTATTAACCGATAATTTGCCTTTAATGGAACGCAACGTCCACTGATAGAGAATTAGGTGGCCTTAAATGCTGAAATATGTAACTTGCTGACCATGAACAGAAAGAAGGTATATTGGATATTGCAGATTTCAGGCTGGGCTATTTATGCCTTTATCATGCTATTGCTTTTAGCGCTGCGCGACAATCTGACAATTTGGAATACCATCACGTTCTTGCTCAACTCTGTCCTTTTTTTAGTGAGCACACATTTGTTTCGTGGATATATTAAAAAGCACCGCTGGGTAAATCTTCCCATTATGGCGCTTATCCCCCGTGTGATTTTTGCTACTTTTATTCTGGGCCTATTCAACTATTTCTTCTCCATACTGATCAACCTGACATTTAGTACGGTCAATTTCGAAAGTAATTTTGATCCGTTTTTAATGATCACTTACAGCTTTTCGGCCATGATCATTTATTTTTTATGGTCATTGCTATATTTTATTTTTCATTTTGTAGATAAGCATAATAAAGCCTTGCGGTATGAAGCCGCCATCAACGAGTTTGAACTCAATAAATTAAAGTCTCAGCTTAATCCCCATTTTATTTTTAATGCCTTGAATAGCATACGGGCATTGGTAGATGAAGATCCGAAGAAATCGAAAACAGCCATTACCCAACTTTCCACTATACTTCGTAGCAGCCTGATCATGAACCGGCAAAAGCTCACCAAGTTAAGTGATGAAATAAGTACCGTAAAAGATTATTTGGAACTGGAAGGGATTCGGTTTGAAGAGCGGCTTAAATATCAGCTCGATATCTCACCTGATACTCGCAGCGTACCCATTCCACCACTCATGGTTCAAACTTTGGTAGAAAACGGAATAAAACACGGTATATCCAACCTGAAAGAAGGCGGTTTCATAAAAGTGACCTCCTATCTTGAAGATGATATGTTGAAAATTCAAATCCGTAATTCAGGAAAATATATTAATGGTCATCCGCAGGATAATAAAGGGTTTGGCATTGAAAATACGATTCAGCGCCTTAAATTGCTTTATGGTGATCATTCACATTTCTGCATCCATAATGAAGGTGACAATACCGTTTTAACAGAACTAGAAATACCAAAATCAGTATGAAAGCAATAATTGTTGACGACGAACGACTAGCCAGAAAAGAGCTTACAAATTTACTAAGCGCTTATCCTGAAGTCGAAATCATTGGCGAGGCAGCAAATGCCGATGAAGCCATAGCAATGATAGAATCCAAAAGGCCTGATCTATTGTTTTTGGATATACAAATGCCCGGTAAGACCGGATTTGACCTCCTGGAAAGCATTGATGCTGCTCCATTAGTAATTTTTACCACTGCATATGACGAATATGCGCTTAAAGCCTTTGAAGTCAATGCTCTTGATTATTTGCTCAAACCTATTCATCAGGACCGGCTGAAATCGTGCCTTGAAAAAGTGCTGAAGGAGCACAAAACCATAAAAGAGGAAGAACATGAACAAGCTGAATACAAACTTGGGCTGAAAGACCAGGTATTTGTGAAAGATGGTGATAAGTGTTGGTTTGTTAAGTTGGCAGATGTGAGGCTTTTTGAATCGGATGGCAATTATATAAAGGTGTATTTTGAGCAAAACAAACCTATGATACATAAATCGCTAAACGCACTGGACAAAAAACTGGATGACCGGGCATTTTTCAGAGCAAGCCGCAAACATATAATCAATTTAAGCTGGGTAGAAAGTATTGAATCCTGGTTTAATGGAGGGTTGCTGGTCAAACTAAAAAATGGTGATAAAGTTGAAGTGAGTCGACGCCAGGCTTCAAGATTCAAGGAAATGATGAGTTTATAGGCCTACCTCTTAACGAGCTCTATCAGTTCATTCTCCACCTGCCAGTCTTTGGCCAGCTTTAGCATGGCAGTGGCTTCCATTTCAGTAATATATCCTTTTCTATTGTTGGCTTTCCACACCTGGTCCAAATATTCTAAACGTCTGTTCTTATCAAGACGACCAATCACTTTATTTAGGTATTCACGGGCACGTTCAAATGCAGAAATATAATCGGTGGCAATGAACTCATTGGCCCACTTCAGTTCTTCTTCCGCATCAAATTCCCTGGCCGTTTCGTCCAATAAACGCTGCTCATCTTCATCTAATCCGTGATAGTGGAAGATAACTGATTTCAGTAACAGAAAAGCCTTTTTTTCATCGCTGGTCATATAACCCCCGTTAGTCTTTTACAAATATATAAGAATTTGATTTCCTTGATTTATTAATGCGCAAACTTCTTGCTTTAATCCCAAAATACGTAGACTCGATGCAATACATACATAAAAAATCAAATTTCACATCAAAAAATTATATATGTAGTACGTGTTTGGTTTTTTGTTTAATAAGCTGGGGTTGCAATATCAAATTTAATTTGATTTCAAATCTATCCAAAACTTTTCTTGTTTATAATTGGATTGAGTACTTATTATGTCCTGATAATTCAATATTGCCCATCGATAACTCAACATTTCTTTCTTTACGAGGTTTTTATCCCGGGATAAAATTTTATTAAGTTATTAAAATGCTTCCTGTTTTAATGGTTTAAAGTTAATTTGTCCACTTGCTTTTTAAGCGAATATAAAATGCATTGTGATTTGAAAATTCTGTCTTTTCCAATGAAACAAACAACCTTTACCTTATTTCTTTTACTTTCCAGTATTTTACTCCCTGCCCAAACACCTTCTCCGGGTGATTACTTACCCTATCAATTAGGCGAGAAGTTTACGAGACATCATACGGTTATCGATTATTTTAAATTGTTAGCCACAGCTTCAGACCAGATAGAACTATTTGAATATGGTAAAAGCATTGAGGGTCGTCCTTTGATTTACGTTGCGATATCCAGCACAGAAAATATAAACAAACTTGAAAGCATCAGAACAAAAAATTTGGCTATTGAGCAAAACAGCCAGGAAGAGCTCAATTCGCTTCCTGCAATCCTTTGGTTGAGCTTTAACATTCATGGAAATGAAGCCAGTTCTACGGAGGCTGCAATGCAGTTGGCCTATGAATTAACTGCAGGCAACTATTTTGATCAACCGGTGTTGCAAAATACCGTTGTAATTATAGATCCTTGCTTAAATCCCGATGGCCGGGAACGTTATGTTAATTGGTATTATCAGTTCGCCAACTCCATTCCAAACCCAAACCCCGAAAGTATTGAACATGTAGAAACCTTTATCAAAGGAAGGTATAATCATTATTGGTTCGACCTGAACCGCGACTGGTTATGGCAGACACAGGATGAAACCATACATCGTATAACGGCCTATCACCAATGGATGCCCCATGTACACATCGATTTTCATGAACAGGATCATGATAACAATTATTTTTTCGGTCCGTCTGCCGAACCGATTCATAAAGCTGTGACGGATTGGCAGCGAGAAATGCAGAAAAGATTATTTGAAAGCCACAGGGGACACTTCATAAAGGAAGGATGGCTTTATTACACGGAAGAAAATTATGATTTATTGTATCCTAGTTACGGAGACAGTTACCCGACCTTCAAAGGAGCGGTAGGTCTTACTTATGAAATGGCGGGAAATACAGCCGCAGGATTGGCTGTTTTGACTAAAAAAGGTGATACCCTGACTTTAAAAGAACGCATCCATAAACATTTTGTGGCTGGAGTATCTACCATTAAAGCTGTTTCTGAAAATAGAAGTGACTTGCTTTCCAACTACCAAAAATTCTTTAAAGACAAACCCAGAACCAATAGATATTATGTGTTCAATGAAGCAAATTCAGATAAACTAAAGGCAATCCGTACGTTTCTTGAAAGGAATCATATTGCCTTTAAAAACCTGGAACCGGGACAAAAAATTGAAGGGAAGTTTTACAATTCAGGTAGGACTTCCACTTTTACTACTTCTGAAAACGCTTTGGCTATTCCCGTTTCACAATCGGCTTATAAGCTGGTGCAGGTCTTGTTTGAACCCAAAACCATAGTAGCAGATTCCCTTACATATGATATTACGTCATGGAATATACCTTACGTATATAACACCACCTGTTTTGTAAGTGAATTAAATGGAATAAAGGAGTTAAAAGAGAGCGAAAGGACGTCTATTGGTTCGTCAAAAGTCACCCCATATGCTTATATATTTGATTGGGAACATATATCTGATGCTAAATTCCTGGCACACTTATTCAGAACTGGTTATAAAGTATCAGTTGCAAGCAAAGCGTTTACGGTTAAAGGGAAAAATTATGGTCATGGCGCCATAATTGTTGCAAGAGAAGACAACCCCAACGAAGCGCTGTTTTCAAAAGTATCTGATCTTGCCCTGCTATTTGATAAAAGACCTTCGATGATCGTTGATGGCAATGAAATAAACCAAATAGCAGCAGGCTCTAATTTTTTCAAATACATCGATGCACCTACCGTAGCTCTGATCATAGGTGATAGTATCTCTGCCCTGAACAGTGGTGAAATCAGGTATTTTTTAGAAAAAGACCTCGAGTACCATGACTTTCATCTTATTGATAAAAGATATTTTAATCAGTTGGCGCTGGATCAGTATGATGTGATTATGCTACCTGACGGTAGTTATTCTACGAGCCTTACTGCATTATTATCAGAATGGGTAGAAAAAGGAGGCCGCTTGATCTCTTTTGATAATGCGTCCGATCACTTAATAAAATCAGATTGGATAGAACTGAACAAAATCGCTTTGCCTTCTCTCAAAAAAGATTTTTCATACGATCAATACAGAAGGGTAGCGATCAGCCGTTCGGTAGTTGGGGCAATTTATCAAACCCGATTGGACCCCCCACCCATCCGCTTGCCTATGGCTATGGCGATATAAGCTATGGCCTCCTCGATGGCCGCAAATTTTATAATACCGATTCAGAAGCCGTATGGAATGTTGAATATACTTTACAAAATGAACCGGAAAATGGATTCGTTGGTAAAAACATAAAACCCTACATGAAAAATGTATTGCTTTCTACACATTATTCAAAAGGAGGGGGAGAAGTTGTAATGTTTTTAAACAATCCTCTTATGCGCGCTTTTTGGGATGGGGCTAAGCTAAAGGTTGCAAATGCCATTTTTATGGTGCGTTGAGTAAATCATTCCATGTTTATAACCAACATTACGCGCCATGCGAAAAGGTATTTCGGCTGGGCAAAAACGGTCGTCAATCTTTATTGCAACTCATTATATGATTTCAGGAAATACGTTATCCATTGTTTCAATTTGGTAACGAGCCCGACTAAAGATAGAGAATAAAAAAGCCGCTCAATGTACTATCAAGCGGCTTTGATTGATTGCTACTATGCTTAGTATTCCCACAAATTGTGTTCGTATTCTATAAGCTTATTTTCAAGTTGTTGCGACTTGATCAAAGCGTCTTTTGGGTCGAGATATACATCCTGAATTTCATCGTTATTGGGATTCGAAATCTTGTATACCCGTGCGCTGAACAACCTTAGCAAGAAGGCGTCTGCCATATTACGGTGTTGGGCAGTGTTATATCGGTTGTACCAAATCGCACGATCCGGCATACTGCGGAAGAGTTGCTCCAAATCTTTGTATTTGAAAACCCCTATACTTTTTTCAATTCCCGTTGCAACTTCAGTTGCAGGAATTACAATCTCTAATGACTGGATATCATAGTATAAGCGCGCCCTTACTTTGTCGAAGATCATATCTTCCTTGATTTTCATAATTGTAAGCTGCGAAGGGAAATAATACTGCGCCACAGGCTCTGCGGTGGCAACACTTTCATCCCCCCATCCCGAATCACCCCAGCCATCATCACCAAAACCTTCGGTAGCCCCAAAGTCATCATCTTCAACGGTAGGAAGCTTTAGGTTTTCAAGGAATTTTTCCTTAGACATCCGCTTATTTAATGAATCATCTACATACGGTACGATCAATCCATCTTTTACGGCATCAATAATAAGCCTTGTGATTTCATTGTTGGCAGAAAAGAAGGCCTGGTTTTGTTTTTCGCGAAGATCCATTCTTCTCCAAACCGTTCTTTTATACAACTGATTGTCGTAAGGTATTGGATTAACCGAATTTTCATTATAGCGTTCACTGGTTTCCTGTGCGTTAATTTCAGAGCCAAAGAACGCACTCATGAAAACCAGAAAACCAATACTTTTAATCAAATTCTTCATAACACTCTGTTTATTCATTTCAAATCAACTAATTAGTTGATAGGTATTTGCTTAATTCGGGCACCCATTGGGATGCTTACCGTTTCAGTCTGGTCTCGGAAGTTCATTCGTTGAACTTCTTTCACTTCGATCACAATTCGATCGCCCTGGCGTGCTTTGGCAGCAAAAGAAGTGATGTTGGCACGGGGTCCGGTCACCCGTTGTGTTTCCAAGGCCCTTGTACCACGGGCAAGTATAACTTCCCATTTGGTCACGCGATATCTCGCATCTTCTGGCAAAAATTGCTTGAAGCTTTCATCTGGCTCAGCAACCAACGTAATCTCACGTGGTGGTTTGCTCATACCCCTTTTTTCATCTACTTCACGACCACCGCTGGTCATTACGATGTCGGGTTTTGGAATTCCACGTACATTGAAAGACTGTGTGCCTATGAAGTTACCATCACTATATACGTTTAGCACAACTTCCTTCGTGCGATCGGGAACTATCGTTACCTGACCACCTTTACCAGAATAAGACTGTCCACCTTTTACACGGAAGCTAGGATTGTAAGCAGATCCTAATGCCGGTACCTGTACATTCAATTTGTTACCGCAGTTGGCATACAATGCCTGTACAGAAGCTGATTGAATTTGAATAACCGGTTTGGCTACTACGTATTCAATTTCTTGCCGGAAGGTCGTATCATTCAGGCTGATCTCAGCCAGGAATTTTTTCACCTGCTGGCCATCCTTATCGTACTTGTCTCCTTTCGCTACAAATTCAATGTTGCCATAACCTTCTTCGTCTACAGATACCGAATTTCCATTGAATTTCATGGTAGGTGTGTTTCCTGAAGCAGAGGCAGAAATAAACATTTTTGCCTTATACTTAGCTCCTGAAGCAACTACTTTGGATTCAGGAAGTACCATAGGAACGATTACATCAAAGGCGATATCTTTCGCACCAACCTGTCCTTTTAAGAACTCCAGAGCTTCTGCTTCATAATTCAGCACTTCATTCTGAAACTGAGTAATAGTAGCAAGACCTGCAGCAGTTGGAGTACTTTCAAAATTGAGTTCTGCAAAATTTTTGGATCTCTGACTGGGTTGAGTGGAAAAATACGGATGGTTTTTACCGTCAAATGCAATTGGCGGATAATTATTTCCCGTAATCTGAGAAAGATTTTGCGCATATTCGTTCAACTTATCTTTCATCTCCATCCCTTTTTTCTGACGGATCATCAAATCCGCCACATGGTCCATATCTTTTGCACCTTTGAGATTTTTATCTTCATCATAACCACCAGTGAGTTTAATTATCTCTTCTTTTGTATTTCTGAGATAATTCACCATTTCGGTAGTCTGACTTCGCACCTGCTTGGCCCTGTCCAACACCTGAACGTCTCCTTCTCTATTACCTTTTTCCTCTACGGTCATAGCAATAGATTTTACTTTTCCGGAATTGACCTCAGCGTTTTCCTGTGCCTGCGTCTCTAATATATTGTTGATAAATAAAAACTTGTCCAATACGGCAGAGTCGACATTCAATGCCAACATTGCTGTCAGCACCAAATACATCAATCCAATCATCTTCTGCCGAGGAGTTTCTTTTCCGCCAGCCATATTTAGTTTGTTTTAAGTGATACCATTCGGCATTAAGCCTTCATCGCATTGATCATACCTCCGTAAATGGAGTTCAGTTTAGAGAGATTCGTTGTAAGCTTGTTGATTTCACCTTTGAATTTCTCCGCGTCTTCAGTAGCAGATGACATACTTTCCATCGACTTGGTTAAGTTCGAGTAGAATTTATTCATCGCCTTGATATGGCTATTTGCATCCTGCAGTTCCATTTCGTAAATGGCATTCAGTGCACCAAGGTTTTTGGTTACATTCTGAACCTGCGTATGATATTCTTTAGCATTATTTGAAGCTCCGGCCATTGCCTGAGTAGCGCCCTGAGAAGCTTTAGCCATTTCGACCATGGCGTTTACACTTTCGGTGTAAGAGCTATTCATTTTATTAATGCTGGAAGCTGCGGTTTTTACTGAATTGGAATATTCATTGGTAGCCTCGGCTGCGTCGCCTAATTGACCGAGTTTGTTAGTGGTATCTGCAAGATTACGCATACCCTTACCCAAGCTGTCAATCAACTCCGGACCAATCTTTCCACTGGCCAATACAGTATCCAATTTTTGTGATACAGCGTCTTGTTTTCCTGGAACCTGCTTTTGTCTTTGTCTTCCTGCTCCTTCGAAGTCATCTGATAGTTCAGGATATACTTTAGCCCAATCCGGCTCGTGTTTTGGTGGTTCAAAAGCACTTAAAAAGAAGATGATGGCCTCCGTAGTAAGTCCAACACCCAACATCGCTCCGGCGCCAGGCAAGTGCAAAAGTTTAAACATGGCGCCCATAATTACAATTGCGGCGCCTATACCGTATACCTTAGGCATTATCGAGCCGTACAATAATTCAGTAAATCCGCCTTTCTTGCTACTCATTGCTGTAATATTTTAAGTTAATAATGATTTTTTCTTGTTAATGACTAAAATTCTTCTCCTGTTGAACGTCCCAGATAGGTCATGGCACATCTGAATCCGATAAAAGCACGGGTAGTGTCTTTGTGTTCAAAGTTACGTGTTCCGGTTTCAAGGAAGTATGCAATATCTTTCCAGGAGCCACCTCTTATTACTTTTCTGGGTTCGTTCTCGTCAAAATATGTCGGGTTCAAATCCCAAACTAATGGAACTGAAGCCGGGTTGTAAGCATCTTCACACCATTCGGAAACATTACCTGACATATCAAATAATCCGTAGTCATTCGAGAAGAATGCGTATGCAGGGGAAGTATAAGCAAAACCGTCATCAAAGTAGTTACCGCGACCGGGTTTGAAGTTTGCCAGCATACAACCTTTCGCATTTCTTATGTATGGGTTACCCCAGGGGTATTTGGCCATATCACGTCCACCACGGGCCGCATATTCCCATTCCGCTTCTGATGGTAGTCGAAAGTTAGGCATAGGCCATTCACCAATGCTCGCACGAAAGTCATTTAGATAATTTGTTCTCCAGGTACAAAAATACTTGGCGGCTTCCCAGTCAACACCAACAACCGGATAGTCGTCAAATGCGGGGTGCGACCAATAGTATACCATTAATGGATCGCCCATGTGGTGCGCAAAATCCCTAACCCAAACGGTAGTGTCCGGGTACAATTCGTTCATTACAAACTCCTCACCCAAAATACTCATCGAGTCAAGCATGATATTGTCCATAAACTGGCGATACTCATTATTGGTGATCTCAGAATCATCCATATAAAAAGAGCCAATAGTAATCTGCTTGTTGAAGTTCATTTGAGTGTGGGCAATGTCTTCATCGGCCTGCCCCATGTGGAAGGTTCCTGCCGGAATGGGTACCATGCCATAAGGGATGATCATACCTGTCCATTCCCTGCCTTGTACGCCTACGAGCTCTCCATTGTCACCACGTCCGGCTCCGCCGAGCAAACCGCACGACTGAAGCGCAAGGGCCACGATAACCAACAGAAACGTAGGTTTCAACATAACACCAATCTTATTCATAACACCTTGTTTAAAAACTTATTATAATATTAAGTATCGTAAAAATCAAATATAAGCCGAATATGTGGCTTATTCAACACTTCAATTTTAAGCAATAATTCTAAAAATAGCGGGAACCTTGCAATTTTTTAGATGAAATTACAGTTTTTCCCGACCAATCAGTGCCTGAACCGCGGAGTTCTAATGATCTTTTTACCGGCGCCACCTGTAACCGGTAAGGAGTAAGTCAACATTATCTCATGAGAAGTTGGCGACTTGGCTGCCTGAGCCGAAATGATATAATCCAGGGAATACCCCAGGTTTAAATTTTTCTCTTTCAGGAAACTGTAACCAATGATTGCTGAAACAGATTCGCCTTGTCGGAATGAGGCCCCGCCCCAAAACTTTTCTTTGTAATAAGCAATCATACCCAGATCAAACGTGTATGTATTGAAGTCGGATCGTATTAAAACCGCAGGCTTTAGTGTAACATCATAGTTCAGTTCGTAACTGTAGCCACCACCGAACACCAGATGGTTCTCCAAAGCGTTTCTTACCGAATCACGACCGAAATCAAATTCACTTTCCACTATATGGTTAACGGCCAATTGAATATAATATTTCTCAGCCCTGTAAAATACACCTGCACTAAAATCGGGCCTTACCTGCGACTCCCGTCCTTCACCTAATAATGGATCATTATTATCAATTGGCCTGTACTGATCGTAATCAATGGTTTGCGAATAAATACCTGCCCCGAGACCGAAGCTTAACTTAGCTTCACCCACTGCCAGGTGATACGAATAAAGAGCTTTCACCTGTAGGGTATTCCAGTTGGCAATCTCGTCTTTAACCACTATGAGACCGGCGCCACTGCGCAATTTAAAAAGGGGCATATCAAGGGAAACCAGCATACTTTGCGGCGCCCCGCCCTCGTCGAAGGTAGGGGTATACCCCAACCACTGGCTACGATAAAAAGCAGATAACTTAGATACGCCTTCAACTCCTGCGTAGGAAGGGTTGTTGTACAGGTTATTATACATGTACATTGAAAACTGAGGGTCTTGCTGTGCCCAGGCGCTTCCAACAGTTAAAAAAATGAAGGCGACGATTAAAAAATTTCTCCCTACAACAAACATGACTACAACATTAAGATTATTTTGAATCAGAAAAATAGCAATTTTTGATATTTATATAATAAATGTAATGTTTAATTTATTGTTTTGCCAAAAAAATATTTTGTTGTAGGGCAATTCGCTATTTAATTCCGTTGGCTTTTTTGATGTATAACTCTAACGCTCCGGTCATTGAAGGCGCATTTGGCTGTGGCGCTTCAATGTCGAGATACAAGCCAGCTTCGCGAACGGCTTTTGCCGTAGTTGGCCCAAATGCTGCTATGCGGGTATTCTCCTGCTTGAAATCAGGAAAGTTTACAAATAACGAATTAATGCCCGAAGGACTAAAAAATGCAATGATATCGTATTTAATATCGGCGAGGTTCGAAAGGTCGCTCGCTACCGTTTTGTAAATCGTTGCTTCAGAAAATCCGTAACCGTTTTTGGTCAGAAAATCAGGAATATCATTTTTACGAATATTCGAACAGGGGAAAATGTACTTTTCGTTTTTATGCTTTTTGAGGATTTCGATGAGGTCCACAGCCGTTTTTTGGCCTGTGAAAATCTTCCTCTTTCTGATCACTATGTATTTTTGAAGATAATTTGCCGTTTGTTCAGAAATGCAAAAATACTTCATATCCGAAGGCACTTCCACCTTACTTTCTTTACACAACCTGAAAAAATGATCAACGGCATTTCTGCTGGTAAATATCACCGCAGTATGGTTGAGTATATCAATTTTTTGTTTTCTGAATTCCTTTAGTGTTATTGGCTCGATATGAATGAATGGCCTGAAATCGACTTTTAAATTGTATTTTTTGGCCAATGTGTTATACGGTGATTTATCATCTTTCGGCTTTGGTTGAGAAACAAGAATACTCTCTACTTTTTTTAGCCTTTCCGTGTCTGTGGTACTCATACTCCTCTATTCAGTAAAAATGTGAACTATAGTCTCCCAGTATTATTTCTAAAAGAAAAAATATTTGATCACGATAAGTGACGGTATTATTTCTGTGCTGCAAAGGTAAGAAAATAAATGTAGATTTTTAAAAGAGGTATAATTTCTCAATTTGAGATATAGAAAAATGAAGCGAAATATAAAAAATGCAACCACAACTGCGGCGGAAATTTGAATGATGGTGTAAAATACGTTCCATTCGGCTACGTAAAAAACTATTAACAGGCTGAATAAAAGCCCGAAAAACAGAAAGGCCAACCTGAAATATTCATAGAAAAACAATCGGATTGCCTGACGTATGTCGAACAAAACACTTATATATTGAATGAGTAAATATTTGATTGTATAAAAGATCAAAACAAATACAGTAAGCGCCATCCATTGCCAAATTGCCTGCCAGCCTTGTATCCAATGTAAACTGATATGTAGGATTCCATTTTGATAAAGTAACATAATTAAAAATGAAAGAACTGCCGAGTGCATCAGCACCATATACCATTGAGCGGCTGTTAATGAAGCGCTTTTGGTGATTTCTTCACCACTCAACACTCTAATGGCCAGTACCCTTCTAAACATTGCATTGAATGTACGGGGATATGCTTTATATATGATGGAAAAAATGGTGACCATTAATATTAACATGATCAGGAAATAATTTCTCATTTCGTTTTCTGGCCTCTTTTGTACTTCAAAAAAATCGTATTTAGATGCTTCCTTAATTCCCGGATTGATAATGTAGCCTTCAAAATCAGCCAGGCCATCACTTTCATGATACAACGTCAGGCTGAGTGTGTCTCTTTCCAGGGCGAGGTACAAACTGTCAATATTCAACGTAACCTTGCTTTTTGACGGATAGTACTCGATAAACTGACCATCAATGAGCAAAGATGAGCGGCCGGGCGCCAACATCCAAAGCCTCATTTTGCTGAACCTTTTTAAAGGGATTAAAAAGTGCTTTTTGTGCAAATCCTGTTCTCCCGCGGGCACAAATATGTTATCATCCGTTTCATATTCCACCCTGTAGAGCGCCATGTCGTCTACAATTTGATAACCGGGCTTTACCTGTTGGGCAAATCCAAAAAAGCTACTGACTAAGAGAAAAAGTAATGTAATTGCACTTTTCATGATCCAAAAATGCAAAATATTTCAAAACCGGCTGGTGTAACCAAAGTGAATATTGGAAAAATTAAGGCTAAAGGGTTGAAATTTGGACTGACCAAGTGCATAAATAAAGGTAAAAATGCCATTTTTTGTATCGAGTTCCAGTCCAATACCGGCAGAAAACGGTGTGTCACTGTTTTCAGATTGTTGCCATTTTTCATTTATGTAGCCCGCATCCACAAAGGCATATATCATTGAGGTGCGCTCCAAAAGGTATCTGAATTCAACATTACCATACACATAATCCGTGGCAAATATGCTAAGTTCAGGAAAGCCCCTTATCGTATTTAGCCCCCCTAAACGGAAAAGTTCATTTTGAAATAGTTGATCTGATAAAAGCATACCGGCATGACCTCCTGCCTTGATCACCATTCTTCTGGCTACCGGAACATATTGTTCCACATCTGCTTTCCAGCGCAATTGGGTATTTTCCAGGGCTAAACCGTCATAGGCCTGTTCATCAAAAATCTGGTTTTTCCTGATGTTTTTTTGACCAACCTCAAGTTGCAAGTTCCAATAGCTTCCTCCTGATGGAAATAGAACATCATTCAGTTGATTGCTTTCATATCCTATTCGATAATAATTGATGTCGTAATCGAAGGCATCGGGAAGTACGGTATCGCCTTCAAACCGGGAGGTGGCAATTAATCGAGACCCTTCAAAATCGATACCTGCATTGAAACGATGACCTCCACTGAAATTAGTGAAAATATCAAGCGCAATATTTGTATTCAAAAAGGAGGTGTCTTGTTTGAGTAGGTCAAGGGCAAAACCCCATCCCAAGGGGGATTTCAAAAAATTTGGATGTTCATACACAACATCAAGAAACTGGGATAAATTATCCGTTTTCCTCCAGTCAATAAGCAAATGTTTTCCCGAGGCGAATAAATTGTACAGGTTCAAATTCACATACCCGTTGATCAGAATATTATTGCCGGCTGCCTGATTGGGCAATACGCCGAGCAACCCGTCTATCCGGTTCACCTTCCTTTTGTTTAGGTTCAGTTGCAATGTGGCCTTATTCTCAAAGAAGCGAACATAGGGTTGTTCGACTATTTCGATATAGCGGAGTTGCGCCAGTTGTTTAGCCACTCTATCAACCAGCTTTTGATTATAGGGTTCTTCGGGTATTATACCCAAATAACTCATCAAAAAGCCCTTTTTTACATTCAAATTACCTTCCACTGATATGCTGTCAAATTCTATAAATGGCCCCGGCCGGTAATTGATTTGCAAACTGACCAGTGAATCCTGAAACTTTATACTGTCGAGCCTGGCTGAAGCAAAGGGCAAACCGTTTTGTTCGGAAACATCAATTATCCGTTCGAGTACACGATTAATGCGCGGATACTCCATAGGCTTTCCCATCATGCTTTTTTCTTTGAAACCTACCTCTTTTTGAATTTCAGCCGGTAAATTCCCCGTAGATAATATGGCCAGGTAATACTTTTGACCAACCTGGATAACCGCTTTGGAAATATTATTTTTACTTGCATAGCTTTTTAGATGAGCCGTCAAATGGCCTTCACTTCTCAAGTCCTGTAAAATGTTATCCACCAGGGCGCCCATTTTACTGCTGTCCGATTGAATAACTTCTTCCTCTGTTTTTTCCGGGTATTCCAGCACAACGTGCAATTGTTGCTTTTTTTGTGCATAACTTTGCAGCACAAGCAAACACAGTATCGTTATGGATATAATATTGTGTTGAACAGATTTCATTACACTTTGGCAGGCATTTATTTACATATACCGTTTTGCAGGCAGGCATGCCACTACTGTGATTTTCACTTTAGCACACAGCTTAAATATAAAGAAGAATTGGTGAATGCCATGGTAAAGGAATTGACCTTGCAAAAAAATTATTTGCCCCGGCACATTGCATTCGATACGGTTTATTTTGGTGGTGGTACGCCCTCGGTCTTAACCCCGGAAGAACTTAATTGCATATTTGATGCCCTGCTTGAAAACTACCATATCCGTCAAAATGCAGAAATCACGCTGGAAGCCAATCCTGATGACCTTGATAGAAATACATTGATGATGCTCAAAAATGCTGGTGTCAATCGGCTGAGTGTAGGTATACAGAGCTTTTATGAAGATGACCTAAGGCTTTTAAACCGTTCTCACACGGCGGAGCAAGCCAAAAGGTGCTTGATGGAAGCACGGGAAATTGGATTTGATAATTTTAATCTCGATTTAATATATGGTATTCCAAAAAGTACAGTTGAATCGTGGTTGGAAAATATACATATTGCTCTAGGCCTGAAACCTAAACATATTTCTACTTATTGCCTTACCGTGGAGGAAAACACAGTTTTTGGCAGGTGGAAAAATAGCGGGCGGTTTCTCGAAGTAGAGGAGGAACTGGCTGCCAAACAATATGAAATTCTGGTAGGCGCCCTAAAAAAATATGGTTTTGAGCATTACGAGGTTTCAAACTTTGCCCTTCCGGGCCATCATTCGAAGCACAATGTGCAGTACTGGCATTATGAACCCTATTTAGGAATCGGGCCGGGCGCCCATTCCTTCAATGGACGAAAAAGGCAGTTCAACGTATTAAATAACCATAAATATATAAAAGCGATAAATAATGGCGACGTACCAGGCTTATCTGAGGCCCTTTCGAAGGAAGATGAAATAAATGAAAGGATACTAACAGGGCTTCGAACTCAATGGGGCATCAGTTTAACTTCACTCCATAAGCTTGGCTATGATCTGTTAAAATCGAAAGGGAAATATTTAGAACAATTAATTTCAGAAGGCCTGGCAGACATGCCAAACGACCGGTTGGTTTTAAGCGAAAAAGGCTGGCTACTTGCGGATCATATCAGCTTAAAGCTTTGCCGGTAGTACTATTTTTTTAGTGAAGAAAATTTGTATAGCAAGCCCAAATTTATACTGATCACCCTGTTTTGAGAAATTTCCGAGGCCAGTATTTCTTTTTGTGCAAAAATATTTCCCAATCCGTAAGCATACCGTGCCCTTGCCAGAATCACAAAGTCACCAATTCTATACTCAAATCCGCCACCACCCAAAATGCCAAAGTCCCAAACATTGTCCCGGCCATCAATAAGTTCGTATTCCCCCGAAGAAAATTCATTGCTTTCAATCAATGTTTGCTCTTCAAACGAACTCAGGGCATACGCCACATAGAAGCCCAAATCAATCGTAAATCGAAATTTTCCGCCACCAATATTAAAATGGCTCAGAAAAGGCATCTCGACATAATCTATAGAGCGGGTGTATTTCACAGAATCATCCTGATCGGACCAACCTCGTTCAGAATAGTTAATTTCAACCTGTAATCCGGTGTGCTCCTGAGGTAAATACTGAAATACAAAACCACCATTGACCCCTTGTATATAATTAATTTCTTTGAGCCGATAATCAAAATTGTTGGTAAACTGCATAGAGCTGAGGTTGGCCCCTCCATGCAGTCCCAGATAGATTTGTGCTTCTGATCGATTTGTTGTTCCCAGAAGACTGGCTACAATCAAAGTAAATGTGAAAATATACTTTTTCATTTCAGTGCACAAAAATAGAGGAATCGTCGGAATAGTTATCTTTTTGGCCTTTTCTTTTAACCAATCGCTGGTTGCACCATCTTAAAAAAAGAATTTATTTTATTATACGCCAATTTTGTTTTAATTTTGCCGCTCATTTGAAAAAGGTAAGTAACAATGGCAAGCACAAGACTTAAACGTAAGGCGAGAAGAAATAAGCTCAGGGCAAAGCAGAGAATTGATGGCATAGATGCGCTCACTACAAAGCCTGTGATCAAAAATGTAGATGTTGAGGAGATCAAAAAGGAGTTTAAAAAGAAAGATTCAGGCACAGCTAAAAAAGCCACTAAAAAGGAAGAAGTTAAGGACGAAGCTCCTGTGAAAGCTGCTTCTGCAAAAGAAGAAAAAGCTGAGAAGAAGGCCGGGCCTAAAAAAACAGCTAAAGCTGCTCCAAAAGCAAAAGAGGCTAAAGAAGAAAAAGCTGAGAATAAACCTGCAGCTAAGAAAACGACTAAAAAAGCCGAGCCAAAAGCTGGGAAAAAGGACAGCAAGGAAGATAAGAAAGAAGACAAAGCATAATAACTCAGGTCCGTCTACATGGCGGACTATACTTTCCCTCTTTTCCCCAACTCGATCGCTTCCAGGTTTTTTATTTCCCCGGTATCAATCTCGAACCGGAGCATGGTTCGTTTCTGATGAAAGCCCTGTTGACCTACGGCCCCTGGGTTCATGTGCAGAATCTTTTTGTTTTTTGGATCTGTCATCACTTTCAAAATGTGGGAGTGCCCGCAGATAAATAAATCGGGCTCTATCGTGTATATCCGCTTTTTAACATCCGACGCATATCTTCCAGGATAACCTCCAATATGCGTGATCCAGGCTTTTATGCCTTCAGTTTCGAAAATCTGATCTTCAGGTACTATATTCCTGATTTCACCATGGTCAATATTGCCAAAAACCGCCCTAACAGGATGCATATTTTGTAGTTTATACAGCACATCCAAACTTCCGATATCGCCGGCATGCCATATTTCATCAACTTTTTCAAGGTATTTCAGAATGCCATCGTCGAGATAACCATGAGTGTCGGAGAGTAAGCCTATTTTGACCATTTTTTTGAAATATTATGCAACGGGTGTTTATTTTGCCCAATCAATTTTCAAGTATGACGACTATACTAATCTTTTGCAAAATTTTGTTTGGTATTTTTTCCATGCTTACACTCATCGGATTGATACGCCCCTGGTGGGTACTTTGGTTTCTTGATGAGCAGAATAGATGGATGGTGATTAAGTATTATGGTCGAATCGCACTGATTTCAGGCATTTGCATCCTTCTCTTGTTGCAAATCACTTAGCCTGACCGAACGTAAAACCGCTTTCTTTCCATTTTGCAAAGTGGTGGCGAACAAGTAGTCTTCACCACCGTCTTTTATGCCCCAAATTTTTTTCAATTGTTCTGCTTTTCCCGGAAAATTGCGGACAGCTAGATTAGCTTTTTTTTCATGAAGATTGCTTTGTATTTCTTTTTTGGTAGGTTTCAATATCGAAATTAACCTGAAAATACGTCCCGGGAACTCGTACATACAGTCCCTACTGGTGTATAAATGTGTATGCGCCGACAGCTTTTTTAGGCCAAAGCGCTGAGCAACCAGCTTAAAAGCGCCGGATTTCATTATCGCTACATTGGGCTCGTATACGTATTCCTGTGGATCCGATAATTGTACTTCCGCTTGTTTTTCCTCCTCCATCTTAAAAGAAAATTCATCCCAATATCCTTTCTGATGATTCATTGCATACACTGTCGGTTCTTCTTCAATGCCATTTTGAAGATTGACCAGTACTTCCTTGCACTCATTTTGTACCGCTACAATCCAGATATTTTTTACACCACTCATTTGTCGCACCAGTTGATTGATATCAATCAGAGGCGATAATTTTATTAAAATATTGGTAGTATGCCTCCATAATTGTGGTATCATATCCAACACATTTGGAGAACAGTCTTGCAGGCCAATAACTTTTTGATTCAGATCATCTCTTCTTGCCGGGTCGAGATAAATCCAGTCGGTTTTAATATTATTTTCTACCAACCAACCGGATGCATCGGCATGATGTATTTGAATATTGGATAATCCGAGCTCCGCAAAATTATGCTTTGCCAACCCGACGAGGTATGGGTTTTGTTCCACGTAATAAACGTTCATCATTCGATCAGCAAAAGCGATCGTATCGACCCCCATGCCACCGGTCAGGTCGGCAATTGATTCACCCTGCACCAAACCGGCCTTAAATTCAGCCGTAATACCGGAAGAAGATTGCTCGATAGAAAGGGGTGGCGGTAGAACGAGTCGAAAATTTTCGGCCCATTCAGGCAACTTTTTACGGGATTTTTGCCTGGAACGTATTTGTTCTACAGCTTCCTTGAGTGGAAAATCAAATTGTGGCGCTTTTTTCAGCAACAACTGAAAAGGGTCATCGTGCAAATGACCCTTTATGTATTCGATAACTTCTATTTGTTGCAATTTTTGTATCAAGAATTGGCAACCATAAATTTCTGTGCAACATACTCGGCAATCTGAATTGCGTTGGTAGCGGCGCCTTTTCGTAGGTTATCGGCCACTACCCACATGTTTAAGGTGTTCGGCTGGCTTTCATCTCTTCTAAGTCTTCCAACAAAAACATCATCTTTGCCATGGGCATCCAGCGGCATGGGGTACTTGTTGTTTTGTACATCATCCACTAAAACAACTCCATCCATATTTGCGATAAGGCTTCTTACTTCATCCAGATCAAATGGTTTGCTAAGCTCCACATTAACAGACTCAGAGTGCCCGCCCATAATTGGTAACCGAACCGCTGTGGCAGTTACGTGAATGCTGTCATCACCAAATATTTTCTTAGTTTCATTAGTCATTTTCATTTCTTCCCTGGTATATCCGTTTTCTAGAAAAACGTCAATATGAGGTAGTGCATTCATATCGATTTGGTAAGGATATACCTTTTCGCCATCCCGGCCCTCGCGTTCGGTCATCATCTGATCTACTGCTGCTTTGCCTGTGCCGGTAACTGACTGATACGTAGAAACCACCACACGTTTTACGCCGTATTTTTTATGAAGGGGGGCCAGGGGCACCACCATCTGGATAGTGGAACAGTTGGGGTTGGCAATGATTTTGTCATTTTCCGTCAACACCCGGGCATTGATTTCCGGCACTACCAGTTTGTGGTCAGGATTCATCCTCCAGGCCGATGAATTGTCTATTACTGTAGCGCCTGCCTGGGCAAATTTTGGCGCCCATTCCAATGAGGCGCCACCTCCTGCTGAAAAAATGGCAATGTCAGGTTTTTTAGCCACTGCCTCTTCCATGGCGATCACGGTGTATTCCTTGCCCTTAAAAGTGATCTTCTTACCAGCTGATCGCGCCGAAGCAACCAACATCAGTTCAGAAAATTCGAAGTTCCTTGCTTCGATCACTTTGAGCATTTCACCACCTACCAATCCGGTAGCTCCTACAATGGCTAATTTCATTTTGTTAAATTTTATTTTTCCAGTTTTTTCAATTGGGTGACAAAAATAATATATTTGATGTAAGCAACCATAAATAAAACGCAGATTCAATGAAAGGCTGCCAGTTTTTTCCGCTATTCGTTGCCGTATTGAAAATTTCTTTGGCAACAGCCCAGATCAGCGATGATTTTGATGATCAAAACCTCAATCAAAACCCATTGTGGTTGGGTGATACCTCAGCATTTATTGTCAACGATCAAATGCAACTTCAGTTACAAGCGCCTCCTGATGGCGAAGTAGCTTCAATATTTACTGCTAATGAAGCCCTGGAAAACTCGACTTGGCAATTGGATGTTTTCCTTGATTTTAATCCTTCTTCAAATAATTATTTGGATTGGTACCTTGCCTCCAATCAACCTTCTGTTTCCGAGCAATTATCCGGTTACTTTGTTCGTGTAGGGAACTTCGAAGACGAGATTAGCTTATATCGTAAAAATGGAAATGACGTAGAGGAAATTATTGATGGTGTGGATGATGTATTAGATCAAAACCTGGTGGAAATAAGCATTCGGGTGGTCCATGAGAATGAAAACTGGACCATTGACTATAAATCAATAGGGGCGCCGAGCTGGACAAGTGGCGGCTCCTCGACGGATACTACTTTTTCTGGTTCTTCATATTCCGGTTTAATGTGCCATTATACTTCCACTCGAGCTGATAAATTTAGATTCGATAACCTAATTGTATCGGGTGAAGCCAGGCCAAATAATGCTCCGGTGATAAGCCGCATCGATTTCCCGGCTGCAAACCAGTTGAATTGTACATTTGATCAACCTGTATTGGCAAGTTTGTTGCAACCAGATATAATTGCTTTAGGCGCAGAAGATATTCATCCGATAGAAATTGATATTCTGGGTGAATCAACCCTGATTTTGCGATTTGAAGAATCGCTTGTCGATCAAAAACAATATACATTGGCTTTTGCCAGTGTGACCAGCAAAAATCTTGTACAAACGGAAAACCTTAGCTACCATTTTACTTTCGAGAAACCCTATATAGTTCAAAAAGGTGATTTATTGATAACTGAAATCATGGCAGATCCCATTCCTGGAAATGGCCTGCCTGAATACGAATATTTGGAAATTGCCAATATTTCCGGTAAAGCGATCAATTACCAAAAGCTCCTGATCACAGTTAAGGATAATACTTTTGAAACACCTGTTTTTGATCTTTTGCCAGGGGAACACTTAATCTTAGTCGAATCCGAAGCGGTTGAAGAATTTGAAATGTATGGTAAATGTATTGCAGTTGGTTTACCGGCAATTGTAAATGATGGAAGTATAGTTGCCATTTCCAACATTGAAAATCAAATGTTACATAAAGTTGAATTTGAAAAAAGCTGGTACCGCGATAATGAGAAAGCACAAGGAGGCTATGCATTGGAATTAATCGATACTTCATCGGTTTGCCATGAACATGCAGGCAACTGGATAGCTTCATTTGAAGCTGAAGGAGGAAGCCCAGGCATGCCTAACACTGCTAATCAATTTTATTCGGATACAAAAGCCCCGGTCATTCAATTTGCCGAGCAAAGTTCATCAAATGGAATAACCATCCGTTTTGATGAAGCTGTATCTAGTTTTGGCAGAGTATTTATCCAAAACGAATTGCAAACTGGCACCGCATTCATTCAAAATGGTATTTCTGACTTAATATTCGTTGAAACATTGGATTCATTGCCTAAAAACCAGGCTTTTCAGGTGTCTGTAACCAAACCGGAAGACTGCTTTCACAATAGAAATAAGAAAGACAGTACTTTATTGGTAATTCCTTCCAATTTACACGACGACTTCGTCCTATTGTCGGAAATCGTATTCAATGCCGGATTAAGCACACCGGAGTATTTGGAGCTATATAATAATTCGAACGCTTACATTGATATAAATGGCTGGGAAATCCTGGTTTATCAGGATGATGCTTCAGATGGCAAAACCTTGTTTTTAGAACAACTCCCTCCCATTTACCCTCATACTTTTATCGTGGTCACCTCTGATCGGGAGAAGCTGATAAAGGCATTTCCTCATGCTTTTCAGGAGTATATTTTTGAAATAAACCTGCCCAATTTGTGGGATGATTATGGATCTGTGGAGCTAAGAAATGAAGAAGGAATTACGATTGAAAAATTAAACTATTCAGAGGAAATGCATCATTATAGATTGGAAGATACTGACGGTGTGGCCCTTGAAAGGATATCATGGGGAACAGAAGCTGAAGATAAAACCAACTGGGTTTCTGCTGCTTATTCCGTTCAGTTTGGCACTCCTACACTACCAAACTCCCAGCAGGTTGTTCAAAAAAATTCAGAACAACTCTTTTATATAGAGCACCGAAGCTTTTCTCCTGACCATGACGGGTATCGTGATTTCCTTAAGATAGACCTTATTTTGCCCAAAAGCGGACTCACTGTACATGCTGAAATACTCGATTTTCATGGTGAATTGGTTCAGTCTCTGGCCCAAGATGCTATTTTAGGTCCGGAATCACATTTGATCTGGGATGGTTTAAGAATTGATGGTGGGGTTGCCTCCCCGGGAAATTATTTGCTTTACCTGGAAATATTGGAAAATGGCAAACCATTTTATGTGAATCGTGAAAAAATTGTATTGTACTATCCCTGATCTGAATTTGTATTTTTCCGCCTAATTGATTGTGCTTCTAACAATTGCGTTAATTTTTTCGTATTTTAATATGTACCAGGGATAGAGTTATGAAAGATTTTATAAACGAAATACTGACCAGATCATACGAAAAAGGTTATAAAGTAGAAGTCATTCGACGTTATTTGCGCATGAAATACAGGATCAATATGGATCTTGAGGCGATAAGAAGCAGGATACGCGCAAGAAAAGTGGCTTATTATTAATCAGTTGTCACCGTAGATCAATACTACGGTTTCCCCGCCTTTTTTTCGATAACCCCTATACATGCCCTCCGTGCTAAAGGTCATCATGACATTGCCATGCTTGTCCAAGCCTACTAACCCACCTTTTCCCCCAAGGCCTTCGATCTTGTTGATCACTTCCTGTCCAGCTTTTTCAATAGCAAAGCTTTTGTATTTCATCAGCGCCGACACATCGTAAGCGGCGACAGAACGAATGAAGTATTCTCCATGCCCGGTTGCTGAAATACCACATGTTTCATTGTCGGCATAAGTGCCTGCGCCAATAATTGGCGAATCACCCACTCTGCCATATTGCTTGTTGGTCATTCCGCCGGTAGAGGTCCCGGCTACAATGTTGCCATATTTATCCAGAGCTACTGCTCCCACAGTTCCATATTTATAATCCTGATAAGGAAGTGCATTATAACCTTGTTGCTGAGAGCGGTTTCTGGCATTCTTTAACTGCTCATAACGTCTTTTTGTGTAGAAATAATCTGTATCTACCAGTTCAATTCCCTGCTCCTTTGCAAACTTTTCGGCGCCTTCACCAGCCATCATGACATGCTTCGAATTCTGCATAACTGCTATAGCCGCATCTATTGGGTTTTTAATATGATGAACTTCTGCCACTGCACCTGCTTTTTTTGATTCTCCGTGCATGACAGACGCATCGAGTTCATTTTTACCTTCGTGATTAAATACTGCTCCTTTACCGGCATTAAACAGAGGTGAATCCTCCATAATGTTAATAGCCACCTTAATCGCTTCAAGGCCAGCGCCACCATTTTCTAAAATTTTATACCCGGCATCTATAGCTTCCGTCAGCTTTTGCTGATACGCCACTTCCATAGAATCGGTCATGCGTTCTCTGGTGATTGTTCCTGCACCACCATGGATAACTAGTGCAATGGGGGGAGCCTGTATTTGTGCAAACGACAAAAAGCTGAAAAAGGCCAGCAAAACAACAAATATGAACCTGAACAACATACTATTTTCTTTTCCGTGTAATTGAATAAAGAGTTTAGAACTGCGCAATATAATAAAACCACTTGGCATTAAAAGTAACATAAAAGTTAAAATGCACTAAATTTTTACTTTAGAATTCTTCTCTTATTTTTGAGGTTTTTATAATTGAGCGAATAAAATTTTTCAAGACATGGCAGACGAAAAATTAGCATACACTCCAAGTGAACTCAAGGAGTTCGAGGATTTGATCAATCAGAAACTTGATAAGGCGCGAAAGGAACTGAACTATATTAAAGAAACACTAAACAAAAGTAGCGACAGTGGAACAGACAATTCTTTCAGTACCAGCAAAATGATGGAAGATGGCGCCTATACCATGGAAAAGGAAAGCCTGAACCAACTGGCTGCCCGGCAGCAAAAATTTATCAATAACCTGGAAAACGCCCTCGTGAGAATTAAAAATGGCACTTATGGTTTTTGTGTAGACACTGGGAAATTAATTCCGAAAGAAAGGTTGAGAGCAGTTCCTCATACCATGCACTCAATCGAAGCGAAGTTGAATAAAAACACATAATTTAAATATTGGATTTCTTAAAAAATCACGTTGAGGCCCTGGTTTTCTGTAATACACAACCAGTAAAAATCAGTGAAATACAAGCGTGCCTTGCCGAAATGTTCGATGCTGAAGTGCCTGCTGAGGATATACAGGAAGCCGTTGAACAACTAAGGGAAAAGTACTCTTCCGATGACTTCGCTATGGAAATCGTGCATGCCGGTGGAGGCTATCAGTTTTTGACTAAACCGGCCTATCAGGCAAGTATTGGTATAATGTTGAAACAACAGTCGAAAAAACGCCTGTCCACCTCTGCCCTGGAAACGTTATCGATAATTGCATATAAACAGCCGGTTACCAAAAGTGATATTGAACAAATACGGGGCGTAAGTTGCGATTATACTATTCAAAAGTTGCTGGAAAAGCAACTAATCGAAATAAAAGGAAAAAGTGATAGTGTGGGTAGGCCCCTCATTTATGGCACCAGTGACAAGTTTATGGAATATTTCGGGATCAATGACCTAAAAGATTTGCCCACCCCTAAAGATTTTGCCGAAAAAGAAAATGAAATTGGCGAAGAATCAGAGGATTAATCAAAATCCCGACGTCCTTTTTTGTAGCTTTGTGGCCAATAAAGAAATGAAATGAAGGGAAAAGGAAGACCATTCGGCCGAAACAAAAAGTCCGGGCCACATAAATCAAAACCGCAGCCACCTGGCTATGATGTATTTGACCCAAATAAAAAAGGCGGAAACAAGCGTTTAAAGTCCAAAAGACAAGCCAAAAGCGAAGACATACGACTAAACAAGTTTATTGCCAATGCCGGGGTATGTTCAAGACGAGAGGCCGACAGCTTAATTGAGTCGGGTAAAATTAAGGTGAACGGTAAAGTGGTCAAAGAACTGGGCGCCAAAGTAATGCGTTCGGATAAGGTGACATACCAGGGCAAAATACTTAATCCTGAAAAGCTGGTATACGTGTTGCTCAATAAACCGAAAGATTTTATCACCACTACCAACGATCCGCGAGATCGTAAAACGGTAATGCAACTTGTGAAAAACGCCTGTGATGAGCGCATTGTTCCAGTAGGCCGTTTGGATCGCAATACCACCGGATTATTACTACTGACCAATGACGGCGAGCTGGCCGACAAACTCACTCACCCTAAAAATCAAATTGTCAAGGTATACCAGGTTGACCTGGATAAGCCCATCAGCGAAAATGATCTTGCCAGGCTGGGTGAAGGGATCGAATTGGAAGACGGGCTTGCCTCAGCTGACAATGTTGCCATTCTATCTGCCGACAAGGCCATTCTTGGGCTCGAAATCCATATGGGCAAGAATAGAATTGTCAGAAGAATGTTCGAAGCCATGGGATACGACGTTATACGCCTTGACCGCGTTATGTTTGCCGGGCTGACTAAAAAAGACTTAAACCGCGGTCGCTGGCGTTACCTCAGTGAGAAGGAAGTGATCCGCCTGAAATACCTCAACAAAAAGTATTGATTTCAACATTGTGCCAAATTAAACATGCTTAATTCAAAGCTGGTTGATAGGCCCCTTAATTTGTTTGACCCTGTACTATCCCGAAGATTTTTGCAAACTTATCAAAACCGAACTACAATCGGAGCGTTAATTTATCAAGATATCAATAATTTTCAGGGAACTATTGAAAATATTAGTATGCATGCATACTATTTTTGATAAAAATTGTTTTTATTTGAGATATGCTTGTGACAACAAAGAAAAAAAGTGCAGACATAAAAAAACCCTTTCGCATATCGAAAGGGTTTGGAGGCGTGGTGATGAGTGGGCTCGAACCACCGACTCACGGATTTTCAGTCCGATGCTCTACCAACTGAGCTACATCACCGCCGTAAGTGGCTGCAAAGGTAGATAATAATTTATTTGTCACAAATGATTTAAAAAAAAAATTAAGCTTGAAATAAACTAAGAATATCCTATGGCAATATTTCAACAAATCTTGTTTATAGCGGTCGTTGCGACAACCGGTTACCTCCTATTCAAAAGAATTCTGCGCATCAGAAACAATATCAAGTTGGGCAGAAAAACCGATCGCTTCGATAATAAAAGTGAGCGATGGAAAAACACCCTGCTTATCGCTTTCGGACAGAAAAAAATGTTTAAAAAGCCCATTGCCGCATTGCTGCACCTGGGAATTTACGTCGGCTTTTTGGTGATCAATATTGAAGGAATAGAGTTTTTTCTCGATGGCCTTTTCGGAAAGCACCGTGTAATCGCACGATTCCTTCAGGGTATCAATATGACCGGTTTTTACACTGTCACACTCAATATATTCGAGTTCCTGGCTGTCATCGTTATTCTATCTTGTGTATTCTTTCTGATTAGAAGAAATATACTTGGAATAAAAAGATTTGATGGTATCGAGATGACCCATTGGCCAAAGCTCGATGCCAACCTCATCCTTATATTTGAAATCATTCTCATGTTTGCGATCATGACTATGAATGCTTCGGATCAAATACTCCAGTCGCGCAATGTTGCCGGATACCCGCAAACCGGCCGTATGATATTCAGTGATATTTTCGCCTCTCCTTTTTATCAAAACCTGAGCACCCCGGCTTTAATAATTGTAGAACGAGTTGCCTGGTGGATACATATTATTGGCATTTTCGCATTTGCGATTTACGTAACCTATTCAAAGCATTTGCATACAGCGCTTGCCTTTCCCAATACCTATTTTGCCAACTTGAATGCACAAGGCAAAATCCAGAATATGGATGAAGTGACCAAAGAAGTGAAAATGATGATGGGCATGCCGGTTGAAAACGAGGAATCGACCAATGGGAATGAAGGCGAAATACCACGGCTCGGCGCCAAAGATGTTAATGATCTTTCATGGGTAAACATAATGAATGCCTACTCCTGCACGGAATGTGGCCGTTGTACTTCACAATGTCCGGCCAACCTGACCGGTAAAAAGCTCTCGCCGCGAAAAATAATGATGGATGTTCGCAACAGGGCGGAAGAAGTTGGGGAATCTATCGCAAAAGGCGGCAAAGGACTCGAAGATGGAAAATCATTGCTCGGCGATTACATAACAAAAGAAGAACTATTTGCCTGCACCAGTTGTAATGCCTGCGTAGAGGCCTGCCCGGTTATGATCGATCCACTGTCGATCATACTTCAAATGCGTCGATACTTATCTATGGAAGAATCAGGCGCGCCACAAAGCTGGAATGCCATGTTCTCTAATATTGAAACCAGTTTTGCCCCCTGGAAATTTCCACCAAGCGACCGCTTCAAGTGGGCTGATGAGCTTGCTAAAGAACAGGAAAACGCAGATGAGAATAAATAAACCATTATTTGAAAGGGAAAAAGGATCGAAAAATGGAAGATAAAAATTTATATAAAGTACCAACAATGGCCGAAATGGCCCAAAATGGAGAATCACCTGAAGTGCTTTTTTGGGTGGGTTGTGCCGGTTCATTCGACGACCGATATAAGGAGGTCACCAAGGCTTTCATCAAAATATTGAATAAGGTAGGCATCAAATTTGCCGTTCTGGGCCAGGAGGAGTCTTGTACCGGTGATCCTGCAAGAAGAGCAGGAAATGAATTCCTATTCCAGATGCAAGCCATGGGCAACATCCAGGTGTTGAATGGTTATAACATTAAAAAGATCGTAACGGCATGCCCCCACTGTTTTAATACGATAAAAAATGAATACCCAGACCTGGGCGGAAACTATGAGGTTATGCATCATTCAGAGTTCTTGCAACAATTAATCAACGACGGACGGATCACCTTAAAAGAAGGTGGCGCATTTGAAGGTAAAAAAATTACCTATCACGACTCTTGCTACCTGGGCAGGGCAAATGATGTGTATGAGGCGCCGCGAAAAGTGCTGGAAACACTAGATGCTGAACTGGTAGAAATGAAACGGTGCAAAACCAATGGGTTGTGTTGTGGTGCAGGTGGCGCCCAAATGTTCAAAGAACCGGAAAAAGGTAATAAGGACATTAATATTGAAAGAACCGAAGAGGCGCTTGATACCGGAGCTGGTATCATAGCTACAGCATGCCCCTTTTGCATGACCATGATGAGCGATGGTGTAAAAAACAAGGAAAAGGAAGAGCAGGTAAAAGTGTTTGATCTCGCAGAGCTGATCGCCAAAAATGAAAAGTTATAAATTATTATTTATATGCTGTAATATTTTAAGCCGGTTTGATTGCCGGCTTTTTTCGTTTTGCAAAGCCAACACTTTTATGATTTCTTCGTTTTCAGTATGCAGTATTGTACTATTAGATTGGATGTTTCGAAACGGAAATTGGAGCAAATAAATGAACGTAGCATTTGAAAAGTTATCAGATCAGGCAAGAGTTTGGATTTATCAATCGGATCGTAAATTATCCGATGATGAGGTACGGCAGATACAGGAAAAAGGCAATCAGTTTTCAGCCCAATGGTCGGCGCATGGCAAAGGCCTGAAAAGTGCAGTAACCATCCTTTATCATCAGTTTATCATATTGTCAGTAGATGAAACTGCACATGCGGCGAGTGGCTGTTCCATTGATAGTTCTGTGAATTTTATCAAAGAAATTGAAAATACCTACGATGTAAAACTTCTGGACAGAAGCCTGGTTGCCTTTTTAAAAGGCGAAGATGTTACCACCACATCTTTTCAGAAAATTGCAGAAGAAATTCACTCTGGAAATATCGATAAGTCAACACCTACGTTTAATAATACGGTACAGACTAAGTATGATTTGAAAAATAACTGGCTGATTCCTGCAGAAAAGAGCTGGTTGTCACGTTATTTTAAGTAGAAGTTAAGAAGCAATTGGTCATGCTTTTTATCGTTTTACTTTGTTTTAATTGGGTTAATGCATAATATGTATATCAAAATCCGGCATTAAAGAAGAGAGGACCATATGAACCAAACACGCGTATTTTTGAGCCTTATTATTTTTGTGGCATTTGCCTGCAGCCCCGGCAAAATGGCCATGAAAAAGGGCAATAAGCGCTTTAATACAGGTGAGTACGACCTGAGTATTGATTATTACAACAAAGCCATAGCCAATGATCACCTGGTAGGTGAAGCAAATTTTAAAATTGGCGAATCATACCGGTTGTCCAATCGAATTAAGGAAGCGCTGCCATACTACGAGGTCGCAGTTGAAAAAGGCTATAACCCCGAAGAATCGAAGCTTTATTATGCGATTGCACTAAAGAATAATGAAAAATACCAGGAGGCAAAAAGGGTACTGGACCAACTGACCGATGCTGAACTAAAAGGTGAAATTAAAGACCTTACTGATCAGGAAATGGAAAACCTGATTAAGCTGGAAGAGATTATTAACAAAAAAAGCTACTTCGAGGTCAAAAACCTTGACCTTATCAACACGCCGGCTGCCGAATATGCGGCATATTACTACAATGGTGAATTGTATTTTACCTCATCCAGAGATGGCGGGAAAATATATAAAGCCACCGGAACACCTTTCACAAAAATTTACAAAGTAAAAACCAAGGGCGCTATTGTAGATACGACCACCGTTATGCAATTGCCTTCTTACATCAATTCCGAAAATACAAACGATGGTACCATTGCTATTTCGCCAGACGGTAGTACTATGATTTTTGCCAAAGGAAATAGTGGCCGGAAAAAAGGATCGGAAGATGTAGACCTGTATATTTCGAGATTTCGGCGTAATCAATGGACCGAGCCCACCATAATGCGTGTTAACGATCCCAAGGCATGGGACTCCACACCAGCATTTACACAAGACGGCAACTCGCTTATCTTTGCCAGTAATAGAAAAGGCGGATTTGGCGGTACCGATCTTTATATCGCAACCATAAACCGTCGCGGTAGGTTTGGACGAGTACAAAACCTTGGGCCGGAAATAAATACCGCCGGAAATGAAATGTTTCCTCATGTAGGTGAAGATGGTAGTATTTACTTTGCCTCTAATGGCCATCCGGGACTCGGAGGACTAGACATTTTCAAAGTCACCCGGGAATCTGGAAAATTAAATGTTGAAAACCTGGGATCTCCTGTCAACTCAAGCAGTGATGATTTCGCCATGTTTTTGTACACCATTGACAAAGGTTTTTTTAGTTCAAACCGTGAATCGGGTGCCGGCGACGATGATATCTATACCTTCAGAAATGAAGATCCGAACCTGAAAATTGTCAATTACTTCCTGGTAGGTACCACAGTTACCAATACCGAAGAGGGAGAGAAAATTTTGCCGGGAACCGTTGTAAAGCTACAGGCCCGATCAGACAGTACAATTTTGAGTGAAAAACTATCGGATAGAGATGGTCAGTTCCGTTTCAGAGTGTATCCAGAAGAAGATTATTTCCTTATCGCTGAAAAAACAGATTATCTCACATCAAGAAGTACATTTTCCACCGTAGGAAAAACGATCCCAAAAGATCAGTTGACCCAACTGGTAACCAATAAGATTTTTGAAACTAAGGTAGCACTTGATCAGATAGTCATTGACAAAGCCATTGTGGTAGAAAATATCTACTACGATCTGGATAAGTGGGATATTCGTGAAGACGCCGCTCAGGAACTAGACAAGCTGGTTACCATGCTCGAGGATAATCCTGAAATCAAAATTGAATTGAGTTCACACACCGATAGTCGACAAACGGCAGATTATAACCTTGACCTTTCGAAAAAAAGAGCCCAGTCGGCAGTCGATTATATAGTATCACAGGGAATTGATCCCGATCGATTGGTGGCTCGTGGCTATGGTGAGTCTGAACTTCTAATTTCAGATGAAGAAATTAATGAATTACCGACCCCGGAAGCTCGAGAGCGTGCTCACCAACGAAATCGTCGAACAGAATTTAAGATCCTTGAGTTCGACCCCTCAAAAAGTATAAAAGAGGAAGATGAGGAGGATGAAATTGATGAATTGGAATTAGTGGAAACTGAAGAGGATAAAAAAGACCTGGAAAGTAAAATCGACTGGGACAATTAAAACCTGTTCAATGCGATTGATATTTTAATGTTCCTTTGTCGATCAGTGTTAGGCAACTCAAAAAGCACAGGAGTTTGAAATGAATGACGGAGATACTACTTTTTTATGAAAAAACACTATCTCTGTCTGATCTATTAAGGAGAAAACAGAAATCCGGATTCGGTTCTTACTGATGAAATTCATAATGCTTATTTGGCATATATGGACAGCCCGGCCAATGCCGGCTAACATCATATGGCGAGGCCTATGGACTGAGATGGCGAATTCCGGGGAATTACCATATTAGATGAAGTAAATAAGGACGAAGCCTTGAAACCTGCCAATGGTGATCCTGCAGCTAAAGCTGGGCGGCTTCGTATAGAAGTTCATCCAAGGTGGGCCGCCAAAGGTTCAAAACTGAAATAATGCTTTAATCCTCGTCGATAGTGTTTTCCACCTGCTTATTCTCGCGCAATTCAGGGTGATTTATCAATCCACCTGAATGGCCCACCTGAGCCAGAAATGCAAATGTAACCAGGGCCAGCGAGGCAAGCGAAAGACCAATCAACCTATATCGTTCTGTCGATTTTCGAAGAATGATTAACCCTCCGATTGAAAGCAAAGCCAATATTTCTACCAGCCATATCACAGTTTCTGCCTGCTCTTCATGTTCATGGATAATATCATGTGAAATGCCCATTTCCTCCACCACTTCTTCTGCCTCCTCACCACTAAAATAGGCGGGTAATGCCATGATCCCACTGAAAATCAACACAAACAGGCCTGTTTTAACAATATCCAGCTTTTTGAAAAATACGCCTCCAAGTAAAATAAATGCGCCAAAAAACACTCCCAATATCGGAAAGTGGTTGACCAACATATGTATTTGTGCTCCTTCCATAGTGCTATTATTTAATATACTCTCTTGCCAAACCGGTAACCGAATCCTCCTAAAATATAAAATGGAGTATCATTTCCAGACACATCAAACCCGATTTCAAAATCTGCCATCAGGTTGCTGTTGAAATTGAGTACCACACCACCATCAATTATATTCGATTCAGTAAACTCAGAAAAACGACCAAACCATTCGCCATATACGGAAATATAATCACTCACGGCATAACTGTAATTGAGCGTAGCCCGAAAAATAGATTCTTCAGACTCCTTAAAAAATGTTAATCCAGCATTTGATCCGATAGATGACCTCTCTCCGACAGGTATTGAAAAAGTCCCGATGACATTAGAAGATATTTCATTGGATTCAAAATCTTTGCTGCTTAAAGTGCTGAATCCCACATTGGCGAATAAACCTAATGAAGGCCCCGATTCGCCATCGAGGATATTCCACCTTAAAGCTACCTCAGGCGTATTCAGCCCGGCCTGAACAAATGATGAGTCGCTGATAAATGTCTTGAAATCTGTCCAATAGATTGAAACCATCACTTCCAGCGTTTCCAAAACACCATAGCGTAAGTGGCCATTTAATCCCCAGGATCTCACATCACCAAAATTTTCAGTATCGCGCCGGTTGTATTCAAAACCACTTTCCCACTGCCAAATGCCCTGACCTACCGTCATTGGGGTGTAGGTAAACCCCGGGCGGTCGGTATTGAGTGGCTGGCCGATATACTGTGCCTGGCTAATTTGTAGCCCTAAAAAGGTGCAAAGGATGGTGAAAAGTAATCTTGAATTCATAGTTGGTAATTTTATGGAAAGATATTGATCGCTTTTGACAATTGAAATGAAATACCGATTTTGTCGCTATCAAATTGCTATAAAAGATAAGTCATGGATCATCAAACCCCGGAAAACCCGGCTTTTATTCCCTACAATTCTGAAAAATTTGAAGTAGCTGAAATGATAGAGCGCTCGCGATTGTTTTACAAATGGGCAGATAAAAGGCGGAGTTTGCGCATGTTTTCCGATCAACCTGTTCCAAGACAAGTAATTGAGAATATAATTAAAACAGCATCAACGGCGCCATCGGGTGCACATAAACAACCCTGGACATTTTGTGCAGTTTCAAATCCGGAAATAAAGAGTGAGATAAGAAAAGCTGCTGAAAAAGAGGAATTCGAATCCTACAATCACCGAATGAGTGATGAATGGTTGGAGGACCTGAAGGCCTTTGATACCGATTGGAATAAACCTTTTCTTGAAACAGTTCCCTGGCTTATTGTCGTTTTTTCCAGATCTTTTGAGTGGAGTGAAAATGGCCAAAAGCATCAAAACTATTATGTAAAAGAGTCTGTCGGACTGGCCTGCGGAATGTTATTGAATGCCATTCATAATTCAGGGTTAGTCGCGCTAACCCATACGCCAAGTCCGATGAATTTTTTACAGGAAATACTAGGTAGGCCAAAAAATGAAAGACCGTTTTTGTTAATCCCCGTAGGCTACGCCGCCAAAGAAGCTCAGGTACCAAAATTAAAAAGGAAATCCCTTGAAGAGATTTCCGTATGGTACGAATGACTGCATTGAATTTAACGTTTTACAAGGCCCGCAATAAATGATATTATTAGCAGCACTAAGAATATAAAAAATATAATCTTAGCTATGGATGCAGCGCCAGCGGCTATTCCGCCAAATCCGAACACGGCTGCTACAATTGCGATTACCAGAAATATTAGGGTCCATCTAAGCATGTTTTGTTTTGGTTTGATTCACCATTTGCTAAGGAATAATTATGCCAAGCAGCTTCATTGCTTAAAATTGCCACCATATTATTGATCTTTGTAGGAAACTATCCCCAACATGTGGATTTATTGGATTTAATTATTCCACAACCTCAACCATTTTTTCGATTGGATAACTATTGTTATCAACACAATCACAATACCTGTAGATGCTGAAGCTATAACATCGTAATAAACTTCGTCAGCCAAATAATACCTTTTGTACACTATGCCGGCAAGCGCCCAAACAACTACCAAAGCAAATACCACATCTTTATTTCTAATCAGCATAAAAACTGCGAGTAACACCGCAATAGCGATCATAACCGATGCCAGTATTTGCTCCATTGGCTCACCTGGTGAGTAACCCTGGTCTACCAAAAAAGTGGTGAAATTGGCTACTGTTGCTATTGATAGCCAACCGAGATATAAACTAAAGAAAAACTGATAACGCCAGAAGCGCTCCTTACTTACCTCGTTTTGGCCAATACCCAATGACCTGTAAATTATGATCAATTCAAGCAGGAAAAAAACCATTATGATTAATGACAGCCCTACCTGCTCGTAGTGCCAACTGAAAATCCAGCTTATATTGGCTAAAGAAGCCAGCATAAAGTGGGGCCCTATTTTTAAGACAGCTCCCGGGGCCTTGGCATTTTTCCCAAATCCCTTTAATTGGGAAACAGCAAAAATGCCCATGAAAATATATATGACTGACCAGATGGAGAAAGTGATGCCTGCCGGTACAAACAAATTGGGATACTGAGCTGATAACTCTCCTGTTGTTTTGTCGTTTATCGGTAGTGCATTGGCGAGTATGTTAACAATTATTACGAGAACAAAGGAGATGAAATTAATGATTTGAAGCGATTTAGTTTTCATAGGTTTCTCAATTTTCTTGGTTTCTACTTAACGAACAGGCTCTTCTTCATAAAGTTTGAAATTCACCTTTTTGATCTTTTATTTAATTGGGTAATTTTAATGACAATTTCATCAATTAAAAATATAGGATTATGAAAAAACTTTTTTCAATTGCCCTCGTGTTGGGCATCATGAGTGTAGCACTGTTCATTCAGGGGTGTTCCTCCGGTCAAAACGATAAGCAAAGCACGGAATCTGAAGCTGGTGTTTCTGAAGGCACGGAAGAAACTTTGCAGGAGGTAAACGCCATTTCGCTATGGGAAGGAATTTCTGTCAGACAAGCACCTTCCAAAGAAGGTAAATGGCTCTCATCCATTACGCTTGGTGAATCGGTAACCCACACCGGCCAGTCAGCCGTTGACAGTACCGATAAAAATCGTGGATATGTTTATGTGGTACTTTCTGATGGTACGGAAGGTTGGTCAGTTGATTACGGATTAGCTATTGACGCAAAACTGGCTGCAACGAAAGAGGAGGCCGTTATATATAAGCGCCCCGATCTCTTAACGGTCACCGAAGACAAAATACCCGTGATGTCAATGGTAGCTGTAGAAGAAGAA
>DNTA01000103.1 GCA_003500135.1 Cytophagales bacterium
TGTGAGTGCGGTAAAAAAAACAAAAAAGGCTATAATTAATGAGAGGCGATGGGTAAGGAATGATAAAGTCTTCTGATCTTCCTTTTCTTCTATTAATATACTGCTATTTAAATTAGTTTTCATTTTATATCATCTTCTTATTAAAGTCCTTGTTTTGATTCAGTGCAAGACGGAAATTTTTCCGTCCTGCACATATTGATTTGTGGCACTGTTTACTCCACAAGCTCCAAAGCTTCATCAAACAGATCAAGCGCTTTTTCATAGTGCCTTTCAGCGCTTTCATCGTTGCCATCTGCAAAGGCGTCAATACTTTTCTGTAGCTCCTCGTTACCTTTTTCGAACTTGCCGGCGGCATTTTCAAATGCATCATCAACTGCATTACTGATGTGGTCGATCGACTTTGCAACCAGGTTTAATCCTTTTTCCAAATGGTTGACAGCCGAATCGGTTTGGTCATTGTTAAAAGCCTTTTCTGCCTTCTGAAACTGTCGGAAGGCTCTTGAAAGGTCAAATGATGCCATGTACTCCTGAATTTTTGTTCCCATTGTTTTAATTGTTTGGTTAATAAATGTTGCATTGGCCTTCCCATCTGCTTCAGCGAATGTTTAGGCAGGTTTAAATATCCGGTCCGGAGGATCGGGACTGTTTAGTCATTCATTATTATTCCCTTTTTTCACGTACGTCGAAAGCAATATCAGTCAATTATATTCTTGTATATATTCCCATCCTTCATAATCACCACAAAATTATTCTCGGCATCTGCTACCAGGTCAAGGTTTTCCAAAGGATTTCCATTCACTAAAATGATATCTGCATACGCCCCTTCTTTTATTACACCTAGTGGTCCGTTTTTATAAGGATGGCGAGGCCCACTCATTTCCAACATTTTTGCATTTTCTGAAGTAGCAATCTTTAAGACTTCATAAGGGCTCATCCAGGTGGCCAGACGGGCCAATTGAGCGCCCTGGTTTTCAGAGGGTGGGTTCATCAATAAATCCGTGCCGAAACCTAGCTTTACACCATATTTTTTTGCATTCTGATAAAGTCTGGCTGTATTTTTTACGACTTGCTCAAATTTTTCTGAGCGATCTGCATCCGGGTATTCCAGGTCGCCTTCGAAGAAAGGTTGCGGACAGAGCCAGATGCCTTTTTTTGCCATTAATTGCAAAGTTTCATCACTGGCGAAATAGCCATGCTCAATGGATTTCACGCCTGCTTCGATGGACTTCATTATTGCCCGATCGGTCATCACATGTGTGGCAACATAGGTGTTGAAATCCGTTGCCACATCAACCGCTGCTTTAATCTCCTCGAGTGTATACTCAGCGACATCGAGGGGATCGTAAACGGAAGACACACCGCCACCTGTGGCAAGCTTGATCTGCGCAGCCCCCATGCGAAGATTCTCCCGCACTCGCCTGATCATTTCATCCTTTCCATCGGCAACAGCAAACATTCTGGTTCGGTACCAGTATTCCATGGGATCGGCAGTGTTGAAGGGAACTCCTGCGTATTGTCTGTAATCAAAATGTCCTGAAGTTTGAGAAATACCCGGGCCGGAAGGTAAAATTCGTGGACCAGGAATTACTCCTTCGTCAATCACGGTTTTTAAACCTTCGCTAGGACCTCCCATATCTCGTACTGTGGTAAACCCACGCATCAGTACATTTTTCGCTTTTGGCACCGCACGGGCTGCTGCTTCTATCATGTCTCCGTTTGCCAATGTAGCCAGGGGAAACCCAATGTACATGGTATGCCAGTGTGCATCTATGAGTCCGGGCATTAAAACACTACCTTTTCCGTCGATGACTTGTGCGCCTTTCGGAGCTTTGATATCCTTCGAAACCTGCTTGATCAGGTTGCCTTCTACCAGGACATCTGCATCGAGCAGCTTTTCATCGACGCCGTTAAAGACCTTGACGTTGGTAAAGAGCGTCGTTTCCTTAACATCCTGCGCCTGTACTACGGATACACTCCACACCAAGGCCAGGAGTATTATTAAGAATGAATAAAAAGATTTTGATTTCATGACTCCTACAGATTATTGAAGTGTGTTCTTGTAAATTTTACCATCTTTCATGATCAGTGCGAGATTGTCCGAATCCATTAGCACTTTAATATCTTGAGTAGGATCTTTCTCTATAAGTAGAATATCGGCATAGGCACCTTCTTTGATCACACCCAATGCGCCGTGCGGATAGGGATTCTTCCAGGTGGAAAGCGCCAATACTTCACCGTTAATTCCTGTAACCTGCTGCATTTGCTCAATGGGTTTGAAAAAGCGGTCTCGGTAGGCGAACTCCTGCCGGAAGTTGACGAAGGCATCATCGCCAAAGAACACATCGGTTCCCCAAAGTATCTTTACGCCGTGCTTTTTGGCCCATTCTATGGCCTGAGGTGTGCCTTTGGCCACCTCCCTGTTCTTTTGCTGCTGTATAGGATCCTGAAACATGGGGTTTTTTGAGACATCCTGTAAGGCAAGAAAGGCCTGGGGATTGTAATAAGCGCCCAGTTCTGCCATACGCTTAACGGTAGATTCCTCGAGAATGAGACCATGCTCGATGGAGATGGCGCCCGCATCCAATGCGGCAACCACTCCTGCATCGGTCTGTGCATGCACAGCGACATAGGTGCCGTATCGTTTGGCCTCCTCTACAGCAGCCACTATTTCTTCATGGCTGTATTGTGTGGCATAAAGTGGATCTGTGAAACTGGTAACCCCGCCTCCGGTGTATACTTTGATTTGGGCTGCTCCCCGAAAGAGATTTTCACGTGTAGCCCTGCGTACCTCATCGGGTCCATCGGCAATTCTGGTCCAATGGAAGCGGGTGGCTACACCTCCCAGTTCAGGGCCGTCAAAATAGGGATGACCGTCATTGGCTGTACGAAAATCTCCATGACCAGAAGTTTGCGAAATTGGCGGACCACTGCTATAGATACGTGGCCCGGATAACACACCGGCGTCTAACGCCTTCTGTAAACCAAAAGAATTGCCGCCCATATCGCGAATGGTAGTAAAACCAGCCATCAGGTAGTCCTGGGCCCTCCTTGCCGAATAAATCGCTTGTTCGGTGGCATCGTGGTTGAGCATCATATCCAGAAGCGAAGACGAATAGGTGACATGCCCGTGCGCCTCGATCATGCCGGGCATCAGTACGCGCCCGCCTCCATCAATAATCTGCGTTCCTTTAGGTGCTTTAATTTCAGCGGATACCTGCTTGATCATATTGCCTTCTACCAGCACATCCACATTGCTCAATTCTTCATCAGTGCCATTAAAGACTTTTACATTGGTAAAAAGGGTCGTTCCCTTCTCATCCTGGGCTTGCACAGTGGTTGCAATCCACATTAAGGCCAGGGAAATCATAATTAATTGTAAGTTGTTTTTTAAGTTCATTTTTAGAATCATTTTTAAGTTAAAGTTCATTTTTTTAATAAATGACTTCCCCTTAAATCCTATTCATTCAGAAGTCCAGTTTGCACTATTTTAAGGGTGAAGTCCTTGTACACTCATTTTTTATTTTGCGTTATTAACTCATCTATGCTATGCATACAGCTGGTCGGATCGTGCAAATACTCTCCGGGTTGCACCAGGTAGGTATCTTTCCAAAGATCCACGCTGACCTCCTCGTATTTGGATTCCGTAGTAGGTTCAAATCGAATCGGTTGTCCTGGGAATACATCGCGCAACACCTCCGAATCCTTTACTACGATGGTTCCGTTAATCAGTACGTAGGGAATGCCTGTACTTGGCACCATTCCTTTTTCGTAGGTTGAATTATCGGTTACGGTTTCCGGATTAAAAATGGTAATATCTGCAATCATGCCTTCCTGCATTCGACCGCGCTCATCCATGGCCTTGATCCCGGTGGCCCCAAGGTGTTTGGCGGTATTGTAACTGGCAATAGAGATAATCTGCATTAAGGGTATGTTGTTTTCCCTTGCAATCCGGAGGGCTTTGGCCCGTGTACCGGATACTCTAGGGTGAACGTTGGGAAGGCTGTCGTAACTAACATCCCAGGGGAGTTGATCCCACATGCCAAATGCAGCAGGCATGGCGTCACTGGCTAGTAATACGCCTGGCAAAGCCATCCAGGCAGGAATGTCTTCAGGTGAAGCTTTATAGAGCAGAATTTCCTTGGTAGGAGTTTTAGCCAACGCTTCTTTATAGGTTTCCATCGTATAGTATTGTTGTGTAATGGGATCCTGCAGGGTGTTCTCATATTTGTTGCCAAGTTTCTTCACCCAATTATCCGGCCCGATAAATGCTGCGTTGAGCGACGTAGAACCAGCAGCATAGGGGTAAACTTCTCCATAGACAATATGTCCTTGTTCTCGCATCCGCACAATAAGCTCCTGTACCAATTCCCAACCGGGGTTATTGAAATGATTCATGCAAACGGGTGCACCCAAGGCCGCTGCGTTGGCAAACATTTCCTGCGCTCCGTTGGCTTCCAGCGTAGCATTGGAAGGCGTATTCCTGGAGTGAATGGCATAAAAACGACCATAACGCCCGACCAGCTTATGTACTTCAAAAACTTCCCTGGCGGTCGCTCCGGGCCAGTAGCCCATGGTTGCCGATACACCAAGTGCACCTTGCTGAAGGCCGGCATCGATAGTTTTCAACAGCTCATTTCCTGTAGTTTCGTCCACCACGCCAGTCGCCCACTGGGTAAGGCTGCGGATCGCCAGGGCCGTGCAAACGTCATAGATAGAATCCGTATTCTCGATCTTATCCAGGATGACGCCCCGGGCGGCCTCATGGCTGGATCCTGTTCCATAATTCATCTGGGAGCGTCCTTTGTGCATGTCATACCACTTGCTCACGTTGGGCCCATAGCAACCCCATTCCAGATCCATTGCGGTGGTTACGCCATCCCGTAAGGCCAGTTTATAGCCCACAGGTCTTGGCCAGTGCCAATGCGTGTCCATAAATCCTGGGGCAACCACATGACCGGTCGCATCTATGGTTTCTTTTCCGGAAATACTTTCTTCGGTGATAAGCGCAATACGACCATCTTTAATACCCACATTTCTGATGGCATCGAAATTGGTCTCCGGATCCATGACCCGGCCGTTGAGGATGACAACATCGAATTCCGTTGAAACCGGAAGTGCTTTAAAGCTTTTTGAGCCTTCCTTTGTGTCTGCTGCCTCATTTTTTGGCTCGCTGCAGGAAACCAGCACAGCCAGGATAAAGACAACGATTTGCAGATTGGATTTTAGGTTCATTTTCTTTTTTAGTTAGAGTTCATTTTTAAGTTCATTTAAACAATAAGGTATATTGTGTGTCTATTTGAAGTGTTCCGGATGGGTTTCAGGCGTTGGCAGGCATCCCTCGCCCTCCAGCTCTATTCCCACCATAAAGCGTTCCACCCATTGTTCTTTTCCTACTGCCTCAAACTTCGGCTCGACAGGTTCGAAGCGGATGGGCTCCCCGGGGTACACCTCGAGTACCTGGTCCTCTTTCACCACTACCGTTCCATTCACCAATACCGCTTTCATGCCGGTTGTGGGTTTCCAGGCCACGGCATAGGTGGAATTGTCTGTGATGGTTTCAGGATTGAAAATCACGATATCGGCAATCATTCCTTCCTGCAGGCGGCCACGCTTTTGCATGCTTTCCAGGCCCATATCTCCCAGATGCTTGGCCGAAACATAACTGAGTTGGTTAAGGACTGACATCAGCGGAATATTTTTTTCACGCGCGTATCTCAGGGCGAGACCCCGTGCTCCACCGGTACGAGGGTGAAGGCCTTGCAGGCTATCATATGGCGTATCCCAGGGGGCATCGTGGTCCAGCGCCATCAGCGCGTCATTTGCCAATGCAACCCCTTCCAGGCGAAGCCATTTTTCCACGTTTTCTTCCGGTTGTTTATAGAAAAGGATCTCTTTTCCCCCATCGTTCTTTGCGGTTTCAAGGAATTCCTCCCTGGTAAAGAACTTACCGGTGACTGGGTCGGAAATGCTTTCTTCGTATTTGTATCCAAGCTGTTTTTCAAAAATGGCAGGTTGAAGGAATACGGCCCCGGCATTGGTCTGGCCGGCGGAGTATGGATAAATTTCTCCCCATACATTGAACCCCTTGCCCTGAAGGTTGAGGATCATCTCATGGATCACGTCCCAGCCGGCATTGTTGTAATGGCATACCAGTACAGGTGCCCCCAGGGAGAGACCGTTAGCAATGATCTCCTGTGCGCCATTCGGTTCGGTGGTGCTGTTGCCTACTGTGTAGCGGTTATGGGCACCATATTGTCTGCCGTACCGGCTCCCGACTTTCTGCACTTCATACACTTCCCGTGCAGTAGCGCCGTTTCGGAAGTAGCCCAGCGTAGCGCCTATACCGACAGCTCCGTCCGCCAATCCCTTGTCGATGATCTTCAATATCTCGTTTCCTTGTTCCAGGCTGGGGATGGTGTCGGACCAACCGTGGTAATTGGCCCTGCAGGTCAGTGCTGTAGGTGCATCCCACATCGCGTCGCACTGATCCAGCACTATTGATCTTGCACCTTCGTGGCTCGAAGCTGTGCCATAGTTCATTTGGGTCTTCCCTTCCCGTATTGCATACCACTCAGCTACCCTGCTACCCAACGTTCCAAATTCGAGGTCGAAAGAGGTAGTCACTCCATCGCGTAAGGCGATCTTATACCCCATGACCCGCTGCCAGTGGTTGTGTGTGTCGATAAATCCTGGTGCAACCACATGACCGGTTGCATCTATGGTTTCCTTTCCTGATATTTCGTCTTCGGTAATCAGGGCAATCTTCCCATCCAGGACACCTACATTTCTCACTGCATCAAAACTGGTCTCCGGATCCATGACCCTGCCGTTGAGGATGACCACGTCGAATTCGGTGCTGGCCGAAACAGATTCATCGCGAGAGTTATTTTGGCAACCTAACAACACTGTCAGGAATAAAAGAAATACGGGGATTTTGTGTGTTAGATTTTTCATTTTCATTAGTATTTTATTTGTAAATGGTAATTTCATTTTGGCTTTCTCATTATCCCTTATCCAAGAGTATTATCTTAAATGAGGACTTATTCATTGAAAGGTCATTGTTTTGAACTTCTCTAAGTTGAACCTGGCACTTTGATGATATACTCGACTTTTATAATGGTGTAGCGATTATTATAGAGTGCGTTTAGCAATCCCATCAATTCCGATTGGTCTTTGATGTCAATGATCAGGTGATTTCCGTGTTCATCCATGTTGACAAGATCATCCTGAACTTCCTTAATATGGAACATCTCAAAAATATCCTGACTTACTTTCTCCTTAATTACGATTAAATATCTTCCAGGACCATCGAAGTGTAGGTCATGCTTTTGCATATCCTATTTTTTTTTAAAGTAGAAAAGAAGACCTGTTAAAATCAATCTACTTTAGTTGACAAAAAGTATATTGTTCTTCCCTGAAGAATTGAAATGAAAGATGGATTGGGATTTGCTGGTGTTTTATTGAGATGATTGCAGCTCCTGCAATTTACTGATGGCAGAAAGTCGATTCTTTACCTCCAGTTTCTGATAGATGCGATATAAATAGGTCTTGACAGTGGAACCTGAAAGGCACATTTGATCCGCGATTTCCTTGTTCTGCATGCCTGATGACACCAGCTCCATCAATTCAATTTCTTTTGGCGTCAAATTGACGGATTCATATTTCGGGGATGGCAGGTAATCTTCATACCTGAATGCCATTAAAATATGGCGAGCCAGGGGCATTTGTTTTTGTTCCTCAGGCAATGCCTGCATCATTTTGCGTACAGGTTGACCCATGTCAAGGAATACCCGGATATAGTCCTCTTCTGGTGTAATTGTTAATACTTCACTCAGGGTGCTGTTTGCTTTTTCATTCAGACCGGATTTGGCATACCATAATGCTTCGAGCAGCGTGACCTGTATCTTTGCATACAGCAGATTACCTGTCATTTCCTTATAATGATAAATCAAATCATAGGCTTCCTTCATTAAATCTGGATCACCCTTTGTAATGTACAGTTTTATCTGTGTAAACTGAGGTATATAGTAGTAGTAAAGCGGAGGATGTATGGAATAATTGGCAGATCGGTTGAGCTTCCAGGACTTTTCAATATCTTCTGTCCTTAATGCAAATTCTACTTCAAAGGCCCTCAGGTATCCTTCAAATGCTTCCAGATTATTGAATTTAACAAAATGTTTTGCAGAGTTCAAATAATGGTTTGCCTTCGTTAAATCATTTTCTGCAAGCGCCGTGAATGCACCACTGTAATATAATTGCAAAGCCCACACAGGTCCTGCATTGAAGAAACAATCAATCCCTTTATCAATGTAAGCATAGGCTTCCTTGGTTTGGTTCTTCATATAATAATACTGACCAAGGTAGTAATTCCCTATTTTATACATCCACCATACCTTTTCCTGCCTGGATATTTCTACGACGATCTTTCCAGCTTGTTTGAGATCCTTAATGATTGCCTGATTCCAGTCGAAAAGCAATTTGATCACATTCAGCCTCATTAAATGACGGCCACTTTTTCCTTTCAGGTTTGATCTGTACTTTTCGAGTATCAGCCTCGCAAGCGCCGGGGATTTGATCATGCTGGTAGAAAATATCTTGAAATTAAGCGCATAATCCCAAAGGAAGGACTGACCAGGTGTAAGCGTCTCCAGCGCCAGGTCGGCATATTTCATTGCAGTGGGAAAGTCGTTGGTGTAAGTACTGAAACAGGCGTGAACGGAAGCAAAAGCCCCAAGGAGCCCGGGTTCAGCAGTTGTCTCATCCATTTGTTGAGATGCATTTTCCAGGTAAATTTTCATTGCATCGAAATCAGCAAACGTATCGCACAAAAATGCTCTGCTGACCAAAAGCGCTGCAGATGTGTTTAGTTCACCAACAGGGATCATATTCAACAAGCGATGAAGCCGGAGATTTTCACCATGATCGATCAATGTCTCCCAATTGGATGTAATGCTCTTAACGGCATGGTCAGTATTCTTACCCAATATGGAGTATTGGATTCCCTCCTCAATGTAGTTTCGGCTTGCAAAATAAACCCCTGCTGATTTATAGAAGTTTTCAATTTGGTCAGATGAGAATATTTGAAATATTCTTTTCTTCAGTAGCTCCTGAATGAGGTGATGCAAGCGAAACCATATTTTATTTTCGTCAAGGCTTATTAATAAAGGAGAATCAGTTTCTTTAATCTTTTTAATAACCAGATCTAATGCTTCGCTCTTGACAATTGTAGCATCAATATCACTGAACAGCTTTTCAATCAACTCCAAATTAAAACGGTCGAATAATGAGATGACCATAATCATTTTCACCCCGTCAGGTGGTAAACTGGATTCAATGAGATTCAATAAAAATGGTGTGAGGTTGCTCGAGTGAGGGGATCCAAGGTTTTCGTCCGACTTCACTGTATTGCTATCGATAAATTCCTGAATTTTCAGATATACACTCAGCGCCCAACCTTCTGTAGTCTCTTCAATGATTTTAGCATCTTCGTCAGATATTTCATTCTCAATAGATTGTCTGGCCAATTCCTTGATTTCCTGCATGCTCAGCCGCAAATCAGCCATTCTGATTTCACATATCTGTTGATAGGCCAGCAGCCTGGATTTGTTTAAGGGAGGGTCCAGGCGAGAGATGAGCGCGAGCTGCACATTTTTAGGAGGAAACTTTGTAATCTTATTGAATAGGTTTAGAATGGTATTATCCCTGATGACATGAAAATCATCCCATACGATCATCAGCGATTCGGGAAGATCAAGCAATTCATTATTCAACGTTTGAGCGATAGCTTCAATGGAAGGCAATTGACTACTACTATTCATCTGAGCAATACGCTGCATGTTTTCAGGAAACTGCTGCTGTATTCCCGCGATTAGATATGAGAGAAAGATTTGCAGGTCATTGCAATCCTCTTCCAATGAAATCCAGCAATACTTTCCGTCGTAAGTATCCAGCCACTGGCTCATTAAAACGCTTTTACCGTATCCTGCTCCGGCTACTATAAGTTTGAGTGGTCTGTCCGATTCATTGTTGAGTCGTGCTATCAGCCGTCCACGAACAATAAATTTTTCATTTATAGGGGGCTTGTATAGTCGGGTTTTTAAGATCGGCATAGTAAATAAAATACTCTAATCTATTGGCGCTAAGCGCTTCTTCTAAATAACTGAAATATTATTATGTTTAAAATCAAAATCATATTCTCCCCGGAAATTTTCAAAATGCAAAGAATAAAACATTTAACCTTTATTTCTCCTTATTTTATGTTCACAGATGGCCGCCAACTCGATTGGCCAATCACTATGACGTTTAACCACATTATGAATCACCTTTTCCCGAATAACTG
>DNTA01000055.1 GCA_003500135.1 Cytophagales bacterium
TAGCGTCTGTTAGGTTTTCGTGTATTTTCCCGTCCAGTTTCAGTTTTCATATTTGGTAGTTCGTCCGGTGTGGTGAGGACAGGCATACTCTTTGTCAGGTCTTAGCTTGTGGTTTAATTAGTACGATCTGGCAATCTGAATCCGCCTTTTAACTCGGTAAGAAAGAAGCCATCAAACCTATATTATTCCTAATTTAATTTGCCTTGGTAAAATTGACAAGCTTAGCTTTTTATGCTTTTTAGTTACATGTACTACAATTCATATCATTTGCATCAATCAATGTATTGTCAAGCCCCATTGAAATATTCGCAGGAAGGTCTGTAAGATTTAGATCATCAATACGTTGAAGAAACCCTTTCTGGTAATTACTAGAATATTTTACACTGTTATAGTCTACAAGGTTACCAATTTGATTTTTGGCATCATCAATATAGTTTCTTTCGGTAATATAGAATTCATGAACCAACTCAATAACTTTGAAGTTCTTTTCTGATTTGTGCTTAAAGTGCAATTTTCTATAATCCTGCTTCTTTATTAAATTATCGAAAGAATTGGATAGAAGAATATGATTTGCAGGGCTGTATTCCTCAATATGAGTAAATTTTTCAAATCTTGACATATACCCAAACGCTTTCTTAATTTTTTCTTTGTTTGTAAAGTCAATATCGACACTAAGTACAGCAACATTTGTTTCTTTACTAGAAATCACCCTACCAATTACTTCATCATTGTCACTGATAACCACCTGATTATCTTTACGTTCGACACTATACATCTTTGTTATATCCTCGGTTGTCGGTCTTTCATAAAGAAAAGGTGGACCAAAGCTCTCAATAGAAACATTCATAGACCTTGCCTCATCTTGTAGGAGTAGTTCTTTGTTTACATAAGTCCTATGTTCAATTACATTCGTTGGAGCTAAAGATTTCTTTTTTGATTCTAATGGTATATAATATTCAATGAATCCATCAGAGTAGAATTTTGGAATACCATCCTGAGTTTGATAACTCCTAAAATACCCCTTAAGTACAATGTGAGTTTTCTCCTTTGATTCCCCTGTAACTTCTACTAGGACTGGGCTTAGCATATTAGGTTGCATTAAGATGGTAACATCATCATTAGCCGTGAAGGTATATTTCTTGGATTGAAAAGAGATATGCTGAAGTTTAATTGTAAAGTCTTCAAGATCGGAAGGTAAACTTGAAATATCAATATTTCCATACTGATCTGTTACGGTCAGAATTGTACCTTCCGGGCTTAAAACATGGACAAATGGAATCGTCTCATTATTGATTGAATCCCTAACCTTAACGACTGATTGCCCATAGGAAAAATCTAATATTCCAGATAATACGGTTATTAGTATTATTCTTAGAGTGTTTTTGACCATTTAATCTGATTATTGTAAATGAAAAAATATAGGATGGGAGATACCCATCCTATTTTATTACTGAAACTTTTTTTGACAACATCCCCAGTTGAATGTTGTGTTTCCTTTTACTCCATCGAGAAGGCCCCTTACACAAAAAATGCAAATTCTTCCTCCCACAACTTTTTGTTGATGAGAGACAGTCAGCTCCTTAAGACCTAAGGATTCCAGATTAAGATTTTTCATAAAGCAATTGATTTGATTCGTTGACATTACAGGTTGTCAATAAAACCTAATAAAACAAATTACCTTTTTTTTGGAGCCATTTAATAGCACTCACCTTAATTAATTACCTGGAATGTTCATTCTTACCCTTTACTTCAAGCTTAACCTCGATTTTCAACATAACTTCTCCTTTATTTACATATGTCCCATTTGCTTTATCGTACCAAATATCTACGCCTAAATCTTTCATCCATTCTAGTAATCTAAATAAATGCCTTCGACTTATTCCTAACCTTCTTGACAGTTCGTCAGGTGATCCGGTTTTTTCTTGCTCGATTAATATGTTTAACAATTGAAGACGTTCTATGACGAATATTGGCTTCATTTTTCAATAAGTTAGGATTTTGATACATAACTCATATGGTACTCCCAATTTCTTCTATATACCTCGCAGTTCTCAAAGAGACTGTCGTGTTTTCCGCTTCCAGCAAGCCTACCTTTATCCAGTACCAGTATTTGATCAGAGACAGTCAATACGGGTATTCTATGGGATATGCTAATGACCGTTTTCCCTAAATCTTTTAACATGAGCATAATGTCAACAATTTTTGACTCTGATTCTATGTCTAGTGATGACGTTGCCTCATCAAAGATTATGATCTCTGGATTTATGTATAAAGCACGAAGAATTGCAAGTCGCTGGCGTTGACCTCCTGAAAGATTTATGCCATTTTCAATCAGATAAGTATCTAATCCCTGGGGAAGATTATCTACAAATCTTCTAAGCCCCAGCATATCGATAAGATTTGCTACTCTCTCCATGTTTGGGTTTAACTCCTCAAAAGTTATATTTTCTAGTATTGTGCCAGTGAACAATTGCACATGCTGTGGAACTATGCTCACAATTTTATTCAAGTAATCAGAATTAATATCTTCAATGCTTGTGGATCCAATGAGCAATTTTCCACTTTCAATGGGATACATTTTTTTTAAAATGTGCGCAATTGTTGATTTGCCAGAACCACTATTTCCTACAATTGTTGCAATTGATCCCTTCTCTACTTCGAAGCTCAGTTTATCAAAAACGTATTCTTGATTATTATACCCAAAGGTGACATTTTCAAATACAATATTACCAACATCTTCACTGGCAAAATTATAGTTTGTATTTTCTGACTTTACATCAATATCAATAATTTCAAAAAGCCGATCAGCAGCTATTGAAGCGTTTTGATATGATTGATTAACTTTAATTAGATTGCTTGCAGGTGTAACAAAAAAACCAATTAATGCATAGGTTGACATTAACTCACCGAGAGTTAAATCTTTACTAATAACAATAATTGCACCTAACCATAGTAAAACTATTGTAAATAGAAACGAGGCTGTTTCAGTAGCAGTTGATGCGAATAACGAGTTTTTTCCAGACTTAAATACATTATTTAATAGATTATCGAGTCGAGTCTTTGCCTTATTCTTTGATATTGTTTCTAAACCAAATGATTTAATCGTTTTGATCGAACCAATAGACTCGACAAGATGTGATTCAAACTCAGCGGATTGCTCCATGATCCTTCTTTCAACCTTTTTATTGAAGTAATTGGAGATCCAGTAAATCCCAATAAATATGGGTATAACAATTATTAAAAGAAGCCCAAGTCGCCAATATATGCTTAGCATAAAGGCAACAGAAAAAATAACAATAAGGCTATTAATAACAATTTCTATGGCCAACTCATTGACAAACACTCTTACCTTAATAGCATCATTAACACGGCCTATTAATTCTCCAACCCTCATTGAATCAAAAAATTGCTGAGGCAGTTTCATGAGATGGGAATAGTACTCGGTTATAAGGTAGGAATCGATTTTTTGGCCGACTCTTAATATAATGAGTGATTTAAGGGCATTCATAGCAACTTGAACACATAGAATAATTATCATGATGATTCCCAATACATGAAGCATTTTAAGATTGCCATCGGGTAAAGCATCATCAACTATTTTCCGAATGTAAAGTGCTGTGGCCAAGCTAAGCAATGTGTAAATTGCTGAACCTAAAAACGCAAGAATAAGTGAAAAACCATGTGGTTTGACAAGAGAAAGCAAACGGTTAGGGAAAGACACTTTTTCGTTTTTTGGCTCGAATGAAACCTTGGGTAGAAGAAGAATCAATACACCTGACCATGTTTCATTAAATTTTTCGATTGTATAGGTTTCAATGCGGCCCACTGCAGGGTCCATGACTTTAAAGTATTTTGGTGTTACTTCATAAAGCACAATATAGTGATCAAGGCCATTGTCAGTTACAACATGAACAATTGAAGGTAAAGGTACCTTGTTAAGTGCATCCGTGGTTCCTTCAACGGCCTTAGCCTCAAGTCCTAATTTGTCTGCTGCCTTCGTGATTCCAAGAACAGTTGTGCCCATCTTATTTGTTCCCGCAAGTTGTCGGATCTTGGAAACGGGAATAATCAAGTTGTAAAAAGCAGCAACGGAAGCTAATGCCGCTGCCCCACAATCTGTCAATTCACGTTGCTTTATTAAGATTGATTTCTTGAATTTATTCTGCTTCATAAGCATTAAAGAGTTCTTAAATAATTATATAATCGTTAGCATTAAAATGAACGCACCTTCAGTTTCCTACTTGCTCTTTTGGGTTTAAGTTTTGGCCATTGCTTTGATAAACCAAATGTGCCTGTATGTCAAGCTGGTTCTACGTCATGGCATGAAACCTAACGGTTCTGGCTATGGCAAGTGCGGGATTTCGAAGCCGCATTCTTGTCCGCCTACCGTAAATTTATTTAGTTGCAATATCTTCATTTTTAAGCAGTCAGCCCGCATTTGC
>DNTA01000282.1 GCA_003500135.1 Cytophagales bacterium
TGGAACAGTTGACCAGTACAATTGATTCTATGATCTATAGATAGATATAAATAATTATGTGATCAGAATTAAATAAAACAGAAGGAATGCACAACTAAACTACCAAACCATGAAACACTCTACAAACCATCAAACTTACTTTTCTCTCAGTGCTAAAAACATCTCTTTTTGCACCCATAAAGTAACATTATCGTTAAATCCCTTCCATCACTACTGATCTAAATATAGGAAGTATTTGTAATTATTAAATTTTATATGGGGAAATAACATGAAGTATTACTTTCGTAACAAATTTTCGCTATTGTCTGTTATTGTCATCCCTCCTCTCATTCTGATGTCATTAGCGCTAACAGTTTTTACTTATGAAGGCAAAGGTTTTTCAATCGGGATTGTAACAGATTATTACAGGTCTAATGAGTTGGATTCGGCTCTAAATATTCTGATTGTAGAAATCGATACAACCATTGGATCAGCAGGTAATATTGAATCAAAAAAGGAAAATATCTCATATGATAATAAAGATCAGTTGCAAGCGGCTTTCAACTATAATAAAACTATCCAAAATGCTGACTTTATGTTATTAATAAGTACAGAAAGGATTCAAGGTGTTTACAAAAAAGGGTATTTCCCTGTGCCTACTTTTGGCTTAGGAGCGCTTGATCCGAAAGTGCAGGGCATTCCGGATAATAACGGTAATTCAGGAACATCAAACTTCACATATGTCTGGATGATGGGCGGTCTGGAATCCGAACTCAAGAATTTCAAAGAGCAGGTGCCTAATGAAAACTTAACCATTCTTGCCGATTATGGTACAGCCTTATCATTACAAAGCGTTGATGGGAAAAATGAAGTTACCTTATTGGAAAACAAACTGGAGGCATCCATCCAGGTCCTTGAAATCGGCGATGATATAAGTGCCTCATTGGAAAAACTGAATCCTGTAACGGACGCGGTATTCAATACTAATCTGGGGTTAAGGTCAAGTGCCGATATTCAGGAAATAGCTAACCATTCCATCGAAAAGAAATTACCATCTTTTTCCAACGAAAAAAATGATGTATACCAGGGGATTCTGGCTTCTTACAGTGATGATAACCGTTTTGATCAACTTACCCGAAAGCTTGGAGTTATGGTGGACGAGGCCTTAGGGGGCGCTCCATTGCAGGAAGTGGAGGTTCAAACCGTCAGTTACGAAAATCTGTATATCAACGAAGGATTTGCTGCCTCAACAGGGTTTGGGGTACCACTGGAAGTCGAATTTAATACCGAATCTATAAGGATGAAAGATGTTTTTCCAGCGTATCCACTTGAAGGGGTACTCGGGTTTGCATTTAATAAAAACCTGGACATAACCATCTCTAAGCCAGCTATACAGAATGTGAAGGCGGCGCGATCGGCTGTTCTTCCAAATCTTGACCTGGCTTTAGCAGGTTGTCATATCAATTCAAAAAGCGCCTATAATACAATGATATTTATTCCTTGCTCAACAGCTTTTTTTTTGGGTTCAGCTACAAGGAATATGAGTTTAATGAAGACCTAATGAAGTAATATGGCTGAGCGATTGTACAAAATACGATATTCAATCTTTCTTTTTAGCTTTCTGCTTGTCCTTTTTGGAGATATCCTTATTTCTCAGGAATGGGTTAAGTTGGCCCAAACTGTATTGATCTTACAAAACATGATTTTGAGCTTGATCTTATTCATGCGAGCTAACGAACTAAAACGGATGGCTTTGGTGTTGCTTTTAACATTTGGCGCTTTCTTTAGTATTTGTGTTTATTTGATACCCGGTTTTTCAAGCTATCCTTTTTTGATCGTCTACTGGATTTATTTTCTGTTCGTCAGCTATCAGATCTATTATGATTTGATGTATGAAAAAAAGCTTGGCATTGAAACGATATCAGCTGCTTTCTGCGGGTTCATTCTGCTTGGCACTGTTTTTAGCCTTTTGTTTGTGTCAATGGGTTCCGAAGGGGCTTTCAAAGGTCCTCAAGGGACGGTTTCAAACCCGGACTACCTGTATTTTAGTTTTGTTACCCTTTTAACAATAGGGTATGGTGATATTACACCCGTAACAGAGATTTCAAAGAAAATAGTGATCCTACAAGGTATGATCGGACATTTTTATTCAGTTTTTGTGGTGGGGATAGTGATCGGAAAATTTTTGAATAATCAAAACGTCATAATGAAGGATTAATGTGTTTTGCAAAATATCATACCAAAAAATTAAATTCAATGAGTCCAATGTTTTAAAATAAACCTATAACACACGATTTTTTAATTAAACCAATTCTTAAATAATGTAAATATGCAATTATGAAAAACATTAAAAAATTGAAAAGAAAGGTTTCGTGCTCATGCGCGACGAGACTTGTAGTACTCTTTCTCCTACTTTCGGTTGTAAATTTTGAAAGCGTGGGTCAGGAGACAGATGAGCCCAACGATTTTCGGGTTACCAAAGGCCGTTATTTTGGTTCTTTAACCTTTTCTCTGGATCAAAGAGAGGCGGAAAACGAAGACCAACTCCTTCGATATGTGATCGATCAGGACCGTTTGAACTACCGGATCAGGGGAAGCGCCGGTTATGCTATAAGGGACAACATGACCCTTGGCGTCGGATTTGGCTACGGCAGGCAGCGCGAAGATGTTACTTTCGAGGATGAAGACGAAGGCCAGATAACTACCAAGCGTGTGGAGGAGGGCGTGGCAATTGTCCCGACCCTTCGAACTTTCGTGCCGCTCGGTAAAGGACAATTTCAAATTATTGTGCTCACCGAACTAAATTTGACATATGGCGAAAGCTTACAACGCAATTTTCTCGCAAATGACGTTGACAAAATACAGACCGATTTTTTTGAAGCCGGCTTAGGTGTAAGCCCTGGAGTGTTACTCTTTTTTGATCGCAATTTTGCATTTGAAGTTACGGTCGGTTTGGCCGGTCTTACTACTCGTTTTGAAGAACAAATTGTAAACAATGATAGGGATAACAGAACAAGGATTGTAGAATCCGGAATTGACCTTCAAATCAATTTGTTACGTTTGGATCTGGGAATTGCGTATTACTTTTAAACCACAAAGATCATGAAACTAAGAATTACAATATATTTGATCATACTCATTTCAGGAACCATTTTACTTCAGGGTTGCATTCAAGAAGATAAATTTGGTTTATCCTCATTTAATGAAATAAAGGCCTTCGAGATACCCGGACAGGCAGGAACCTCAACCATTAATAAAGATGAGGGCACGATAACCATACCCATGGGGGAAGGGGTTGATCTGACCCAGTTAGCGCCCTCAACAATTGAGATATCAAACCTCGCTAAGGTGGAGCCGGGCGTGGGAGAGGTACAGGATTTTTCTGAAACGGTCATCTACCGGGTAACCGCGGAGGATGGCAGTATTGCCGAATGGGCAGTCAACGTTATCCCGGCATTGCCCAATCCGCAATTGCCCAACTCAAATTTTGATCAATGGTATTCGGTAAGCGATTACATGCAGCCCGGCGAAAGCGCGGATAATACCGTTTGGGGCACTGCAAATCGTGGCGTAGCCATTGCCGGCGATGCCAATACCGTTCCGGAAGATCTGGGGGGTGGTGATTTTGCGGCTAAAATGACCAGTGTAGCGGCGCCTTTAATTGTGCGCATGGCAGCAGCTACGCTGTTTACAGGTAAGTTTACCGATGAGTTCCCAAGTCCTTCGAATCCAAGGTCTAATATTGATTTTGGAACACCATTCAGTGGCCGACCCTCAGCATTCAGGATTGATTATCGTTATTTGCCTGGCGCTTCATATGAAGATGCTGATGGTAATCCACTGCCGGGTGGAGATGAATGCGATATATATGTGCTTCTTCAAAAACGCGAGGGAGATCAGATCCAGAGAATCGGTACCGGATGGTTTCGGGACGGCACAGAAGTAACGGACTGGACCAACCTGGAAGTAGAGATCAAATATGGTGAACTAACCGCATCCGATCCGGAATTTGAATACGCAGATGTCCGACCTGAGGAGGGTGAGTCATGGGGCAATCCCGATGATGTACCCACTCATATTGTCGTGGTGTTTTCATCAAGCGCTCTCGGCGATTTCTTTACCGGCGCCATTGGCAGCGAACTTTGGGTGAATAATTTTGATTTGGTCTATGAATAAAATTCAAAGAGCTGCGTATTTTTCGCAGCTCTTTTTCATTGTTTTTAGTATCCCAAGTTTTACAAACTCGAAAAAGATACAGTAGAGTAGGCTTTGTATATGCAAGCCCATTTTATTGGACCACCTTTTCAACAATCTTATCAAACCGGCTATCCATACAAACGCTGATGTCGGTGGTGACAAACTGCCCATCTAAGTACAAACTGAAAATAGTTGCAGGAGTGGGGGCATTCTGCGCCTGTTCCATGGTTTCGAGTTTGATCACTTCCAATGACAGATCACGTTTTTTGGCAGTTTCACTCAAAGAATTGCGAACGTGAAACCCCGAATACGGACAACGGTTGGAGAAATAAACGAGGAGGCCATTTTTAGCGGGCAGTTTAGGGTTTCTAACACTTTCGGCAAAGGAAGGTGTGACTCCATTTTCACGGAGTTTATATACCAAAAGACTAAAGCCATCAGGAGTGCGACCTGTTTCTTCAAATCCCTGGCGCAGCAACCATTTGGTATCACTCATAAAATGAAACTTTTTGGTGCCGACTACAGTCACCAGGCCGTCTTTTCCCTGTGACCGGGCATCATCGATGGCATATTTGAGGAGTTCTTTTCCGTATCCATGGCCTTTGTATTTTCCCGATACCCAAAAGCAGTTAATCAACAGGTAATTCGGAGCAACAACGGGTACCCATCCTTTTTCGGCAGGTCCATATTCGATGAAAACTTTAGCGCGGGCATCGAGCCGGCGGAACACGTATCCGTTATCAAATTCGCGTTTGAGCCAATCCTTTTTCAATTCGTAACTTTCTTTACATTTCTTATCGGAAAAGGCACAACAGATATGTTCGTCGTCTATATTGATTTTGTTCAGAGTGATGAATGGTTCCATTTCCATTAAGTTTCTCAGGTGATAGTAAATATAAGCATCATTCGCGACAACATTATGTCAGTAGGACCGCAAATTTTTGATTGATTTTACAAAAAAACCCTATCCGTATGACAAGGCTCACATAAACTTGGTAAATCTGTGAAGAGAATTTATGATGGTAAGGAGCTGCAAAATACAAAGTACAGGTGTCTAAGTTGTGACGGCAATATTAACTTATGATCAATAATAGGATGGCATAAGTTTGAATTCCTACCAGGTTTCGGAATTATCCCTTAATTTTTGGTGTTTTAAACTAAAACCATAACCTCAGATTATGAACCGCAGAAAAGTAATTCAATCGATGGGATTGATCACTGCCCATGCTATGTTTCCTACCTTGCTTAGCGCCTTTGCCAGTTGTGGTAAAGCCAACCGTGAAAAAGAAGAACTTCAGTTTTTTGATGAAAATGAATGGAATACACTGCTGCAGATACTGGATGTTATGATCCCCGGGACCGATACTCCTTCAGCAAGCGATGTGGGTACGCAGTATTTTTTGGATGAAATATGTACACATTGCATGACGAAAGAACAACAGCAACTCATACACGAAGGATTCCAAATGTTTTTCAACCAAAAACAACCCCTGGAGGAAATGGTCAAGGAAGGTGACCGAAAAGCTTTTGATAAAGATGATGAGTGGGCCTGGTTTCGCGTGATCAAGCAATATGCTTTAATTGGGTTTTTTACGTCAGAGGCGGGTACTACGCAAGCCAGCAACTATGTCAAATTTCCGGGAGACTACGTAGGTGAAATCGCTTTGGACGAAAACACCCTTAATTACGGCAAAACTAGTTTACGCTATTACCTCTGAGCTATGGAAAATATCAATCTCAATACCAAAGGCAAGGAAGCCAATACCTACGATGCCATAGTGATAGGCTCAGGCATAACCGGTGGCCTGGCCGCAAAGGAGTTGTGTGAAAAAGGCCTGAAAGCGCTGGCGCTCGAAAGAGGAAGGGAAGTCGAACATCTCAAAGACTATCCCTATGCTATGAAAGACCCCTGGGAAATAAAATATCGAAACCTGGTTCCCGAAGAAGAAAAGAAAGATTACGATATTCAAAAACATCTCTATCTGTTTGGTCAGGATTCCCGGGATTTTTTAGTGAAAGACAGCGAACATCCTTACCTGCAAAAACAGCCCTTCCGCTGGTTTCGGGGCTATCAAACGGGTGGTCGCTCACTACTTTGGGCAAAGCACTGTTTTCGTTTCAGCGATCTCGATTTTGAAGCCAATCAAAAGGAAGGAATAGGGTTGGATTGGCCCATCCGCTATAAGGATATAGCGCCCTGGTACGATCACGTTGAAAAATATGTTGGTATATCGGGTAATCGCGATGGTATACCACAACTTCCCGACGGGCATTTTCTTCCACCGTTTGAGATGAATGCTTTTGAAAAGCATATTAAAAAGCGCATCAAAGCCCAATTTGCCGATAGGGATCTTATCATTGGCCGCATGGCTATTTTAACGCAAGACCACAAGGGCCGCAACAAATGCCATTCGCGAAATTTATGCCATAGAGGATGCATATACGGAGCGCCTTATTCGAGCAATTCAGCGGCTCTACCTGATGCGGCACGTACGGGCAACCTTACCCTACGGCCATTTTCAATTGTCAGCCGTTTGCACTACGACAATGAATCCAACAGAATTTCAGGTGTGGAAGTGATCGATACCGAAACCAAAGAGGTGACCGATTATTTTGCAAAAATGGTCTTTTTGAATGCCTCTACTTTGGGAAGTGCGCAAATATTGCTTCAATCGAGCTGCAATGCCTTTCCGGACGGTTTAGCAAATAGCAGTGGCGCTTTAGGGCGCTACCTGATGGATCATCATGCCTATGTAGGGGCGGTAGGGGAATATTCAGGTTTGGAAGATAGCTTTTACTATGGTGAGCGACCGGCCAGTGTATATATTCCACGCTTTAGGAATGTCAAAAAGCAGGATCAGCCTTACCTGAGAGGTTTTTCATTTGAAAACTATACCGGAAGAAACGACTGGACCAGAGGTTTTCATCAAGCTGGCGTAGGCGCCGAATGGAAAGGCTCATTGAGCAAACCCGGCGCCTGGAATGTCTATTTTGAAGCATATGGAGAAACACTTCCCGAGCATCGCAACCAGGTGACGCTGAGTAGTACCCAAAAAGACAAATGGGGCCTTCCTTTGTTGGAAATCGATATGGTGTATGGTGAAAATGAACGGAAAATGCGCAAAGATATGCAGGCAACCGCGGTTGAAATGCTGGAAACCTGCGATCTGGATTGGATACAGCCTTTCGACGGAGGTATGATACCGGGAACAGTGATCCATGAAATGGGTACGGCAAGAATGGGGGATGACCCGAAAAAATCGGTTTTGAACAAATGGAACCAAAGCCACGATATTCCCAATTTGTTTATAACCGATGGCTCTTGTATGAATTCCTCTCCACCGCAAAATCCGTCACTTACTTACATGGCTTTAACTGCCCGTGCATGTGACTATGCGGCAAAGGCATTAAAAGAAAAACTAATATGAAACAGGCATAAAAACAGCGCTCTTAGGGGTATAGAGGATGTCAATTTCTTTTTAAGGAATATAATAAAATGATGGTTTGCCTGGGAAAAATGAAGGTTAAAATACAAAATGTTGGTTTAAATGCCCTTGAATCATGTTTTTTTCAGAAAAGAAACTGCAATAAGTTTGATTTCTCTTAGCGAATATGGATATTGAGCGACTTTTAAAATAAAATAAACTTAGTTATGGAATTATTTGAACAACTTGAGAACGTAGTGGCAGAAGCCAAAAAAGATGCTGAAGCATTTTATGGAAAAGGTAACAAAGCAGCAGGTACTCGTCTTAGAAAAGCAATGATGGACATTAAGAACCTTGCTGGCGATATCCGCAAGAACGTTACTGATATCAAAAATAAGTAATGAAAGTAGGCCACTCGTGTTCTGGGTGGCCATTTTTTTACATTGCTTTGTTCACTGCTGCTTCAGCATGTATGGCAGTGGTATCAAAAAGTGGTATTTCCACATCTTCCTGTTGCACCAATAAAGGAATTTCGGTGCAACCCAATATAATCCCCTCTGCTCCCTCTGTAACCAAACGGTTAATTACTTTTAAAAAGGCCTCTTTAGATGCTTTTGTAATGTTGCCCTGAACGAGTTCATCATAAATCACCTTGTGTATGACATGACGCCCAGTTTCATTTGGTATGATCGTATCTATTTCGAAGCGCTTTTCCAGCCAATCGGCATAAAAACCTTTTTCCATGGTAAAAAGGGTGCCCAAAAGGCCCACCTTTTTGAGTCCGGCTGCTTTTATGGCCTGTCCGGTAGCTTCGGCAATATGGAGAAAAGGGACTTCTATGGCCGATATGATGGCATCATAACAGAGGTGCATGGTGTTGGTACAAAGGATAATAAGTTCAGCGCCGGCATCTTCCAGTTTTTGGGCAGCGTGTGCCATGGCGTTATTGAGCAGATCCCACCGACCCTCGTGCTGCCAGCGCTCGATCTGATTGAAATCCATACTCCACATTATACTCGGGCATGAATGGGTACCTCCTTTCAATTCACGTACATGTTGGTTGATCAATTTGTAGTAAACGGCAGATGATTCCCAGCTCATACCGCCGATAAGGCCAATGGTTTTCATATCATTATTTTTTATTCCGGAAGCCTGGCCAGGCAACGCTCCCCTTTAAGGTGCGTGATTTCCTCAAAAAGATCAAAATGGACCTTTTGAAGCGCCATTTCTTCGTGGTAGTGTTTATTGAACTTTCTACGGTGTTTAGCTTCTACAAAGCGTCGCACTTCATCGCGGGTTTCCAGTACCAAAGCAGGCGCCTGCGTTGGATTGTCATGGTCATCTTTGGCCACCATAGTGAAATAGCTCGTATTGGTATGTTTGGTAATGCCTTTTTTTACATTTTCCGCTTCCACGCGAATTCCCACGACCATAGAACTATTGCCTACATAGTTGACTTTGGCCCGCATCGAAACCAGGTCGCCTACTTCAACAGGTTCCAGAAACTCCACCTGGTCGATGGCTACAGTGACGCAATAGGCGCCCGAATGTTTGCTGGCACAGGCGTAGGCCACTTTATCCATTATCGATAACAAAACCCCTCCATGAATATTGCCGCCAAAATTGGCATAGCTGGGGATCATGAGTTCAGTGATGGTGGTTTCTGAAAACGAAGCGGGACGTTCGGATGCGATCATGGTAGTAATTAGTTAATAGAATACGATAATGACGAAAATTGCTGAATTTTGAAAGTTTGGAGTGAAATAGTATTTGCCAGGGAAAGTTTTCAATGTAGGTCATACATACATGATAAAAAAGATTGAAATAGAATGATTTCAATGTGTGCTTAACCGATTTAATCATGGATTGATTTTCGTAATTATCTGTTTGATTTTTGTTAGCAAATGCCTACTTTTTAAAGGTACTTTGTTCTTATCCATTTACTAATGAACAAAGAATGCGAGGAGCATGGATTCGCTTTTTTAATGACGTAAAGATTCATTCAATGGATTCAATTGAATCATTAGAGGAGTTTTACAAGCGTAAGTTTGAATTGTTGCCTGAAAATCTTGGTAAGGACATTGGGCACTTCAATATCTTCCATATTGCACCCTTCAGGGACGGAAAGGCCACTTCTGTTCCATATCGCAGAAGGGATTTTTATAAAGCTATGCTGTTAAAAGGTAATAGCTATGTTTATTTTGCCGATAAGGTATATGAGATCAAAAAGCAAGCGCTGGCTTTTTCAAATCCTTTAATTCCCTATAAGTGGGAGCAGCTCGATAAATTATATGATGGTATATACTGTGTTTTCAATGCACAATTCTTTCATCAGTTCAATCAGTTTGCCGAATATGAGATTTTTCAACCCTATGGTAATCACGTATTTGAACTCACAGATCTACAAACACAAGAGATTGAAATTATTTTTGGTGAGATGGAGCAAGAATTCAATTCCGGTTATAAGTACAAGTTTGACGTAATCCGGAACAGGGTAATGGATATTATTCATTACGGATTAAAACTTGAACCTGCGAACTCACTGTATAATCATTCAGTAAATGCTTCATATCGCATATCACGACTTTTTATGGAGCTATTAGAACGGCAGTTTCCCATTGACGATACACATCCGTCCATAGAATTGAAATCTCCTTCAGAGTTTGCTGAAAAGTTAAATATTCATGTCAATAGCCTGAACCGGGCGATAAAGTCAACTACCAGTAAAACGACCTCGGAAGTTATTTCAGAGCGGTTAATGCAAGAATCAAAAGTATTGCTAAAGCATACTGCATGGAGTGTTTCTGAGATTGCTTATGCTCTCGGTTTTAAGGAAGTAACCCACTTTAATAATTTCTTTAAAAAGCACATGTCACTCAATCCTCTGAAATTCCGGAATGCCGGTTCGGCCACATCTGTTTGATATTTGTAATTATCAGTTTGTTAGACGTAATGAATTGATTGGGCTTTCATCGAACTTTGATATGTGAAGGAACTATTCGATGTAAGCATGAAATATGGTTTGATTTCAACATTTATTCTGCTGCTCCTTTCATTTTGGAGCCTTGGCCAGAGATCGCCGGGTACATTGCATGCGAAATACATTGATGAAGAAATTACAATAGATGGCGTGATGGACGAAGGGGCCTGGAAAAATGCCAGAAGCATTGGTGATTTTTGGCAATATTTCCCAACGGATTCTCTTCGTGCCGCTAACTCCACTAAAGTTAAGATCATGTATAATGACAATACCATTTATGTTGGCATTCATGCCGAGTCAGCGCATTCAGATTATGTAGCTACCAGTTTACAGCGGGATTTCAGTGGGGCGAGTAATGATAATGTATCGGTATTATTCGATACTTTCAGCGACGGTGCCAATGCCTTTTTATTCGGTGTAACACCCTATGGGGTTCAGCGCGAAGTATTGATTTCAGAAGGTGGAACAGCCAGAGGGTTCAATGCGGCATGGGACATGAAGTGGCTTGCAGAAGTCAAACGTAATGATGGGCATTTTGTGGCCGAAATGGCAATACCATTTACTTCTATGAAATTCCCTGAAGGGGTACAACAATGGCGTTTTCAGGCCTATCGTTTCGACTATCAGTCGCAGGAGCATAGTGCATGGGCACATGTACCCCAAAACCAGCTGTTGTCTAGCATTGCTTTTATGGGTACACTCAAATTTGAAAAGCCACTCGGGGAATCGAGAACCCCTTTTGCTTTAATACCTTATATAAATACATTGGCACAGGACAATGCACTTACCGGTGAATCTGATGTGCAGCTAAAAGTTGGAGGGGATGCAAAAGTTTCAATAGGTAATGGCATGAATCTGGATGTTACGATTAATCCCGATTTCTCGAATGTAGAAGTAGATGCCATTTTTACTAACCTGACGAGGTTTGAAATATTGCTGCCTGAAAGAAGACAGTTTTTTATTGATAACAGTGATCTTTTTGCTTTTTATGGTAGCATTTACAACGATGCTTCACCTTTTTTTTCAAGGAGAATTGGCCTGGCCAGAGATACGGCAGGTAACCTAATTCAAAACAGAATACTGGCAGGCGCCCGCTTAAGTGGAAAGCTCGACGAAAACTGGAGGTTGGGTTTTCTCAATATTCAGACAGATGAGGATATCGCGAATGAAATCCCTTCAAATAACAATATGATGTTGGCGCTTCAGCGTAAGGTGTCCGTTCGATCGAGTATCGGTGCTTTTTTTATTAATCGGGAAACCTTTCAGGATTACGAGTTTCAAACCTCTGATGAAAAGTATAACCGAGTGTATGGCATAGATTATAACCTGGCATCCAAAGACAATAATTGGACAGGGAAATTTTATTTACATCAATCGTTACAACCCGATGACAAACATGGCAATTTATCGTCTCAGGCTACAGCAGCATATAACGATAGGTTCTGGTACTTTTCAGCAGATATTGTACACATTGATCAGGGCTTTCAATCCGATTTGGGGTTCATTCCGAGAAAGGATATTGTCAAATATGGAATGGGCGCCGGCAGAACATTTTATCCAAAGTCAGGCATCGTAAATAAGCATGTATTCCGACTTATATCACTAACATTTTGGAGACCCAGTCTGGATTTTAAAAAGACCGATCAATTATGGCGGCCGGAGTATACCATCGAGTTTAGGGACCAATCGCAGTTAGAAACGCGCTATCTCGATCAATATATTTTTCTGGTAGAAGACTTTAACCCTACCGGAAAGGAAGGTGAGCCCATCGCAGGGAATACGGGTTATAACTTTGACCAGATAGAAGCGACTTATACTTCCAATGTAACCCGGCCATTTACTTATAGTCTATCTACCGTTGCAGGTCAGTTTTTCAACGGTAATTCCTATTCATTTGGAATAACGCTTGGTTATCGAATGCAGCCCTTCGCCAATTTCAGCATTGAAGCACAATATGATAGGATCAGATTGCCTGGAGATATTCCGGATGCCGATTTCTGGTTATTGACACCACGGGCCGAGGTAACCTTTTCGCGTTCCGTCTTTTGGACCACTACCATTCAATACAGCAATCAGCGAGATAATATTGGTGTTAACTCAAGATTACAGTGGCGGTTCGCACCGCTTTCCGACTTGTTTTTAGTTTATAATGACAATTATTTTCCCAATGGATTCGGACCAAAATTCAGATCCATTAATTTGAAATTAACCTATTGGTTTAACCCTTAAATACAACCATTATGAAATTTAGATTAATCGTTTTTCTATTAGTGACATTGATGGTATATAGTTGCCGGCAACCAAATTCCGGGCAAATAGAAAAGGAAGTAGCATCTGAATTGGAAGCTATTTTTCCAAAAGGGCAGCAGGGCCCGGAAGAACTCTTTACCGGAAAGGCATTTAATTACGGTCTTGTGTCCAATGATTCTGTGTACACCACGCTTGTGGGTAATGTGTATTTCGAACCTGGAGCGAGAAGCAATTGGCATACACATCCGGCCGGGCAAATACTGATCATTACCGATGGCATAGGCTACCATCAGATCGAGGGACAACCCAGGGAGGTGATCAAAAAAGGGGATGTTATTAAGTGTCCGCCAAATGTTAAACACTGGCATGGAGCAAGCGAAGATACCGGTTTGCAACAACTCTATATAGTTCCGAATACAGAAAAAGGAATCGTGGAATGGATGGGGCCGGTAACGGATGAAGTATTTTCAGGGGGTGTTTGATAAGTGCATCTTGAAATGACAAATAATCAATAATAATGTATCTTCGTTATTGATGAGGTTTTATATTCAGTCGTAACTTAAAACACAAAACTTTTAGAAAAATGTGCAAAATGAATCGATACTGAATGGTATGGTCACGTTGTTATTACGGTGAAAACAAATTGTTGTGGAAGAAAAGATCGGAAAATATTCTTTTGGTATAGGAGACCGCTTCGCCCATCAGGG
>DNTA01000238.1 GCA_003500135.1 Cytophagales bacterium
CAATTTATCTTCCAGGAAAAGGAGATTTTTACATAAACTGTTCAATGAATGGCACCTGGTCACAACACCATATAGCATAAAAACAAGTTGCTTATATGTAGTCAGCGTTTTATAGTAGTGATCACTGTTGTGCTCTTTGACACAAACGTCCACTATTTCGCGTGGAAGAAAAGAAAGTATTTGACAAAGTACCGGTTGACCAGCAAGATTCGTAACTTTAGACATGATGTTTGGTTTGTAGTGACTTCAAACATCATAAACTTTAGCGAGGCATCAAAGCCTCGCTATTGGATTATTCCAACATCATAGTAATTCATGACAACTTTTATCGGATGATAGTAAAAAAAAACCTTAAATATCAATTTAAAATGTAACTTTATTTTAATAAAACATAATAATATCTATATTAAATAAAATGAAAAAGGCGTGCTTATGGAATTGGGAAACACAGTATGGCTGATTTGGTCTCTCCTCTTGCCGGCCTTTATGCAATGTCAAAAAATACCTGAGGAGGACTTTATCGCTCAACCAACCGAGTTACCAATCAACGTAACAACCAACGGTGATGAAAGTGAAAACACCTATGTCTATTTATTTCGTGACAGAACGAGTTTTGAAAGCCGCCTGGGGCCCGTAGCTGTAGATACCACTGAAGAAGCTGGCAGGGCTTTTTTTTACAGACCTCCTATCAGAAAAATACTACATACTGGCGCAGAAAGAAGGCGGAGGCCAAATATTGAACAATGCCAAAAATCAGTTCGAAATGCCAGATGTATTGGTAAAAAGTGCTTTGACAGATGTTAATACCCCATTACAAACCCAATTCAGTGACCCGCTTGATACCAAATTTGGAGTTGACGAGCTTGACGATGAATTAAATAACTTTTTTTATGTGGTTTATCGTGACCTCAGCACTACTTTAAGCTCTTTTGTGATTAATTATGTGCTGCTCATTGCCACAGACAGTTATGACGAAATGCAAAAGCTTTCCAATACGATATTTGATGCCACAACTATTTCAACCGAAATGGAAGAGAACTATGGGTTTGAAACTGAAATAGTGATCAATCCTACACGAAACACCTTGTTATCGGTAATCAGGAAATACAGCAAGCGGCTTTATGCAGATGAAGACCAGCTGTTCATTTTTTATTGCAGGGCATGGTGAATTCGATGAAATATTTATGGATGGGTACATCGTGGCGTGCGACTCGAAAAAGGATGATGGGATCAAATCGACCTATATCTCTCATTCTTCATTGCGTACCATTGTTAACAATATTCCCTGCCAGCATATATTTTTAACAATGGATGTTTGCTTTGGAGGCACTTTTGATCAGGCGACAGCACGAAACCGGGGAATGGGTTCTTTATTCCAATGTAGACCGGGAGGAATTTATAAAACGAAAACTCAAGTATAAAACACGGTTTTACCTTACTTCAGGTAGTAAAGAATATGTGCCCGACGGCAGGCCCAATTTCCATACGCCTTTTGCCCGTAAATTCATAGAAGGATTGCGGTCATATGGAGGGGAAGATGGAATATTGACTTTTAATGAAATGCTGACTTTTATAGAAAAAGCATCACCTGAACCACGTCATGGGGAGTTTGGTGATAATGAACCTGGTAGTGACTTCCTTTTTATATCTTCTTTTGACCAATAAAAAAAGGAGCAAAATGTACTTCACTCCTTCTTTGTGTTTGAATTTATATAATCTGCTAGTACACTTCCCATGTTTCTTTACCCGCAATTAAAGCATCGAGATCGGGCGCTTCAGATTGCTCCTTAGCCACTTTGACCTGTGCTTCCATCATATCATCGTAGGTAGCTCTTTCTTCCGTATAAAACACTCCAAATGGTCTCGGATAATTGCCCTCAACACGAGGATCATCGAAGAAACGAACTAATATCTGGGCCTTAAACCTGTCATGTTCGTCGTGTATCCATAGATCATCCTTGCCGTACTGATCAAGCGAAACGATTTTTGGTTTGTAACCATCTAAAATTATTCCCTTTTTCATTTCAGCGCCGAAGATCATAGGTTGACCGTGCTCAACGAACAATGTATTATCTGGCTTTGTAGCTTTATCTGTCATCAGTTGAAAAGCGCCATCATTAAAAATGTTACAGTTTTGATATACCTCGAGAAATGAGGTGCCCTTGTGCTCGTGCGTTCTCAGTAACATCGACTGTAAATGCTTGGGATCACGATCCATGCCACGTGCTACAAAAGTTGCGTCAGCGCCCAGGGCAAAAGCAGCAGGGTTAAAAGGATGGTCCAAGGAACCAAAGGGTGTGGATTTGGTAACTTTTTCTAAAGGTGAAGTAGGTGAATACTGACCTTTGGTAAGGCCGTATATCTCGTTATTGAACATCACCACATTCACATCGAAATTCCTTCGCAACAAGTGTGCAATATGGTTTCCTCCTATCGATAAAGCATCTCCATCGCCGGTTATGATCCAGACGCTTAGCTCAGGCCTTGATGCCTTTAAGCCTGAAGCAATGGCAGGTGCACGGCCGTGGATGCTATGCATTCCATAAGTATTCAGATAATATGGAAAACGACTCGAACAACCGATACCAGAAACAAAGACAATTTCTTCATGCTTTAATCCCGTTTTCGGTAAAATGGCCTGCATTTGTTTCAATATGGAGTAGTCGCCGCATCCAGGGCACCAGCGTACTTCCTGATTAGATTCAAAATCTTTTGGACTATATATAGGTGTTGCTGTTTCAGTGCTCATACTGTCTCTTTTTCCTTGGTTAAAAGTAATTCAACCTGATCTTTTAATTCATTCTTGGTTATGGGCACACCTTTAATCTTGTTGTATGGAATGGCCGGAATGAGATATTTGTCACGAATCAACCTGACCAATTGACCATTATTGATCTCAGGCACCAACACTTTATCGTAGTTAGCAAGCATATCGCCCAGGTTTTTCGGGAACGGATAAATGTGATGTAAATGCGCATGGGCCACAGATTTACCCTCATTTACCAGTTCTTTCACCGCTGATTTGATTGACCCATAAGTGGAGCCCCAGCCCAAAACCAGAACATCACCTTTATCGGGCCCGTTGTCAATTTCCTGAAGCGGAATGTAATTGGCAATTCTTTCCACCTTTTCTGCCCTTATTTTGACCATGTTCTCATGGTTGTCAGGGTCATAAGACACATTTCCTGTAACGTCTTCTTTTTCCAGGCCGCCAATTCGGTGTTCCATTCCCGGGGTCCCCGGTAGCGCCCATTCCCTTACCTTATCTACATTTCGCTGGTATGGTAAATACACCTCATCTTCCTTAACCTCTTTCGCCAATTTAACTTTTATGTCATCAAGGTCATTTGAAGAAGGATATCGCCAGGGTTCAGCGCCATTTGCTATGTAACCATCACTCAGAAGTATTACCGGCGTCATATGCTCGAGGGCGATCTTTACGGCCTGATATGCCATATTAAAACAAGACGATGGAGTACTACATGCCAATACCGGTATGGGCGCCTCCCCGTTACGCCCGTAGACCGCTTGTAAAAGATCTGCCTGTTCCGTTTTAGTTGGCATCCCGGTAGAAGGGCCTGCACGTTGAATGTTGATGATCACCAATGGGAGTTCCAGCATGAGTGCCAGGCCCATTGCTTCAGTTTTCAAAGCCATACCCGGTCCTGAGGTGCCTGTCACACCAATTTTTCCTCCATAGGAAGCGCCAATTGCAGCACATATTCCCGCTATTTCATCTTCTGCCTGGAATGTCTTAACACCAAAATTCTTATATCTCGCCAGTTCGTGCAGAATATCGGAAGCTGGCGTAATTGGGTAAGTCCCATAAAAAACAGGTAATTTAGTCTTATGTGACGCGGCGATCAGCCCCATCGCAATAGCCGGATTGCCATTGATGCTCCGGTATTTACCGGGGGGCATTTGCGCCCGCTTAACCGAATATCTGGTTGAAAAAGCCTCGGTGATATTACCATAATTATGGCCTGCTTTTAGTGCTTTCAGGTTGGCATCCAGCACCTCCGGGGCTTTGGAAAATTTTCTTTTCAGAAAATCAATCGTGTTTTCAAGTTTCCTGTTAAACAACCAGTATATAAAGCCCAGGACAAACATGTTTTTGGAACGGTCCTTATCCCTTGTTCCGAGTTGATTTTCCTTTAAGGCCTCGCGGGTTAGTTTGGTAACATCAATAGGATAAACAGAATATCCGTCCAATTCGCCTGTTTCCATCGGGTTTTCCTGATATCCGGACAGGCGAAGGTTTTTAGAATCAAAACCCGCTGTGTTCAATATCAGTATGCCATCCTTTCTGACATTATAAATGTTGGATTTCAAAGCTGCGGCATTCATGGCTACCAAAACATCGTAACTGTCGCCTGGTGTGTACACTTCCGAGCTTCCAAAATGAATCTGAAAACCAGACACACCGGCAAGTGTTCCCTGTGGTGCACGTATCTCGGCCGGAAAATCAGGAAAAGTACCTAAATCATTACCGACGAGTGCAGTGTTGTTGGTAAACTGGCTTCCTACCAACTGCATCCCGTCGCCGGAGTCACCGGCAAATTTGACGACTACACGTTCTTTCTCTTCAAATACACTCATTTATTCGTTTTTTAAAATTCCCTACTCCTGCCAGTTATTGTTCGGTTTTGTAGCAATCAACTGCGAATTTACGAAAAGGTTACTAATATTTAGACTAGTTTTAAATAATTGTATCTTTTAAGAACTGGTCTTTCTTTTTCGGATGATCAATCATATAGTGCAGCCCCCTGCTTTCATTACGTCTTAAAGCAGATTTAATGATCATATAGGCTACGGCAGTAAGGTTTCGCAGTTCCAGTAATTCTTTTGTTACCTTTGACTTACTGTAATATGACTCCACTTCTTCATAAATCACCGTCATTCTTCTCGAAGCACGATGTAGCTGTTCTTTGGATCTTACAATTCCCACATAGTTCCACATTATATTCCGTATCTCAATAAAATTATGTTTTATGAGATACCATTCATATTGTGAATACACTCCACTTTCGTCCCATAGGGGAATGCTTACTTCCCTGAAGGGTCTTGGTTGCTTACGAATGGCTTTTTCCGCTGCCCTATGGGCAAAAACCAACCCTTCAAGCAAACTATTGCTAGCCAGGCGATTGGCGCCATGTACCCCGGTATGAGCTACTTCTCCACATGCAAATAAATTTTGCATAGAAGTTTGACCCGAAAGTGAGGTCATGATCCCTCCACATATGTAGTGGGCGGCAGGAACTACTGGAATCGGCTCTTTTGTGATATCCAGGTCAATCGTTTTTAGACAGTATTGATAGATGTTCGGAAAACGCATTTTTATTTCATCCGCGTCAAAATGGGTCATATCGAGAAATACGCACTCTTCTCTGCGTTTTTTCATTTCGGTATCAATGCCTCTGGCTACAATATCCCTGGGCGCCAGTTCCGCCCTTTCATCGTATTCGTGCATGAATCTGCTGCCGGATCCATTGATAAGCGTACCTCCGTGACCACGTAACGCTTCAGAAATCAGAAAAGATTCACCGCCCGGATCGTATAATGATGTGGGGTGAAATTGCACGAACTCCATGTTGGCAATTCGTACCCCTGCCCTATTGGCCATGGCAATACCGTCGCCTGTAGCAATATCCGGATTAGTGCTATGCAGAAATGCCCTGGAAGCGCCTCCTGTTGCCAGCATGGTAAATTTAGCTTCGAAAGGTATTACCTGCTCATTCTTTTCATTTAAAACATAGGCTCCGAAACAAATATTGAATGCCGATTGCAGATTGTTGAGCACATGGTGTTCGGTGATTAACTCAACGGCATAATGCTTTTCAAACAATTGTATATTGGGGTGTTCAGAGGCCTTTTTTAATAAAATCCCCTCCACGGCGGCGCCTGTCAAATCACGGACATGCAATATACGTTTTTCAGTATGGCCACCTTCTCGAGCCAGGTCGTAATCGCCGGTTGCCGTTTGCAGTTTATCAAACTCTACACCCAATCCAATCAGCTCCTTTATACGTTCAGGCCCTTCATTGACCAATACTTCCACAGCATCGTTATGACAAAGACCGGCTCCGGCTATGTGGGTATCATGAATATGTTTCTCGTAGCTATCTTCACCAGACCACACGGCAGCAATTCCTCCCTGTGCATAGCGGGTGTTACTTTCCGCACCATTGCTTTTTGTCACAATATTCACATGGCCATAATCCGCTACTTTAAGCGCATAACTCAAGCCTGCTATTCCACTGCCAATGACTAAAAAATCAGATTTATAAATCTTTTCCAATGGCTGTATTTACTGTAAATTGAGCCGGGCAGAAATGTCCAGCATACGTTCAATAGGTGCCTTTGCCTTTTCTATTTGCTCTTTAGAAAGCAATAATTCCGGTTGTTCATGTTTGAGGCACAAGTACAGTTTTTCCATTGTATTCAGCTTCATAAA